>JANOIS010000004.1:0-23728 GCA_031407755.1 Chloroflexota bacterium
ACCAGCAGGTTGCGGACCGTTTCCTTGCCCAGGTAGTGATCGATGCGGTAGACCTGCGACTCGCGAAAGACCTTGCTGACCTCGCGGTTGAGCCGCCTGGCGGAATCCAGGTCATGCCCGAACGGCTTCTCGATGACGATCCGCCGCCAGCCACCATCGTGCTTCTCGTGGTCCAGCCCGACCCGACCGAGCTGACCCACGATCTCGGCGAACTGCGACGGCTGGGTGGCGAGGTAGAACAGGCGATTGCCCCGTGTCCCACCCTCCGCATCGATCGCGTCGAGGGTCGTCGCGAGGACATCGAACCCGGTCGCGTCCTCGAAGTCCAGTTTGTGATACCGGATGCGCTCGCTGAACGACGCCCATGCCGGTTCGTCCAGCGGCAGGACTCGGCTGTAAGCCTCCAGCGAGGTGCGGATCTCGGCCCGGAACGTCTCGTCGTCGTGCTCTCGCCGACCGATGGCCAGGAGCACGAATGCGTGCGGCAGCAGGTTGGTCCGCCACAGGTGATAGAGGGCCGGGATGACCTTGCGGTGGGCGAGGTCGCCGGTCGCGCCGAACAGAACCAGCACGGACGGGTCCGGCACGCGCTCCATCTGGAGGCCCTCGCGCAGGACGTTTTCCACCGGTCGGGCGCGCGACGGCCGCTTGCCCTGGCGCGCCTCGCGCACGGCCTTCATGGTCCGCGGGGCGTCCTTGGCCCGCGGTGCCGGCTGGGCCGGTATCGGCTGGTCCGACGGCAAGTCCGACGGCGCGTCCACCGGCGCTGGATCGTTGGCCGGAACCTCCACGCCGCTGTCCGTCTCCGGGTCCGTCGCCGCCACCCGCCCTACTCCGTCTTGACCGCGTGGCCGCCGAACTCGTTGCGCAGCGCGGCGAGCACCTTGCCACCGTACGAATCATCCTGGCGGGAGCGCAGCCGGGTCAGCAGGGCGAGGGTGATGACCGGCGCCGGGACGTCCCGATCGATCGCTTCCTGGACCGTCCAGCGGCCTTCGCCGGAGTCAGCGACGAAGCCCTTCAGGTTGGCGAGATCGGGGCCATTGGCCCGGAACGCGCGGCCGGCCAGTTCCAGCAGCCACGAGCGCACCACGGAACCCTGCATCCAGAGCTCGGAGATGGCCGCGAGATCCAGCTCGTAATCGCTGGCGTGCATGATCTCGAAGCCCTCGGCGTAGGCCTGCATCAGGCCGTACTCGATGCCGTTGTGGACCATCTTCACGTAGTGGCCCGCGCCCGGACCACCGACGTGCAGATAGCCGCCGGCCGGGGCCAACGTGGTGAAGATCGATTCGAGCGGCGCGACCGCGTCCTTCTCCCCACCGACCATCAGGCAGTACCCGAGCTCCAGGCCCCAGATCCCGCCGGACGTCCCGGCATCGACGTAGTGGATGCCCCGCTCCTTGAGCGTGGCCTGGCGGCGGACGTCGTCGTGGAAGTTGGTGTTGCCGCCATCGATGATGGTGTCGCCCGGTTCCAGGTGCTCGAGCAGCTCCTCGATCTGGGCCTCGGTCGCGTCCCCGGCGGGGACCATGACCCAGACCGCGCGCGGCTTCTGGAGCATGCCAACCAGCTCCTCGATCGAATACGACGCGATGGCGCCCTGGCCCTCGGCCTCGATCTCCTTCGTCCGCTCCGGCGTCCGGTTGTAGACCACGATCTCGTGTCCGTCGCGGACCAGGCGGCGGACCATGTTGGCCCCCATCCGACCGAGACCGATGAAGCCGATACGCATGTGCATCAACCCTCCGAGGTGGTGCTGAGCGCCGCGTTCAGCGCGCGTTCCAGGGCGGCGAGGCCGGCGTCGGGATCCGTGCCGAGATGGATCCGCAGGATGGGCAGGTCGTGGCTCTCGATGGCGGCGAGGTCGCCGGCGGCCTGGGCATCGATAAGCTGGCCAAAGGTGTATGGCCAGCCCGGGATCGCTCGGTCGTCGGGGTGATCGGCGGTCAGTTGCAGGAACCAGCCTGTACGTGGGCCGCCCTTGTGGAGCTGGCCGGTGGAGTGCAGGAAGCGCGGCCCGTAGCCTGCGGTGGTGGCGTTGCGGGTCGCGTCGCGAAGGCGGGCACGGATCCGCGCGAAGGCCGCGTCACGCGCGGGCGTCGGGGCGATGAATGCCTGGAGCGCAAGGTACGCGTTCGGGGCGCGTTTGGTGAGGTGGGCCTTCAGCGCGTCGGTGAGACCCGGGTCGTCAGCATCCAGGGGGTGTACCGCGGTCGTCAGCGGCTCGCCTCGTTCCGCTCTCGCCAGGACGTCGCGCGTCAGGTTCTTGGCCTCCTCGACGTTGGGCTGGTCAAAGGGATCGATGTGCAGGACGGCCCCGGCAATGGCGGTCGCCACTTCCCAGCGAATGAACTCGGCGCCGATATCCATGGGATCCGCGAGTTCGATGCGGATGACCGGGTGGCCAGCGGCCTGGAGTGCCGCGGTCAGGGCGTCGCGCTCGCCGTCCGGGGCGCCGGCAAGGGTCAACCGCACGAACGCCCGGTCGTCGGCGTAGGCGCCCGCCGCCCCGAGCGGCTCGAGGTCCACCGGCACGATCCCTACGCCGTGCTTGCCGGTGCTCTCCGCGATGAGCTGCTCGGCCCACGCCCCGAACGAGGCGATCTCGTCGTCGGCGAGGAAGGTCAGCTTGTCTCGACCGTTGGCCGCGAGGGTCCCGATGGCGAGACCGAGCGAGACCCCCGGGTTCGCGGCCGGGTCCGGTTCGCGACACGCTCCGAGCATCGCGGAGGCCGACGCCAGGAGCGCGTCCAGGTCCAGCCCGATCAGCGAGGCCGGCACCAGCCCCACGTACGTCAGCGCCGCGTATCGCCCACCGATGTCCGCTGGGTTCAGGAACACGTCCCGGAAGTCGTTATGGTGGGCCATCGCGTCGAGGCTGCGCCCGGGGTCCGTGATGGCGGCGATGACCGCGCCCGGGGTCTCGTAGGCATGGTGGTCGACCGCGTCCAGGGCGGCATGCGCCCGATCCCAGGCCGCCGCGAGGAACGCGTTGGGTTCCGTCGTGGTGCCGGACTTGCTGGCCACGATGACCAGGGTCCGGAGGGGATCGAGGTCGTCGAGGACCGCCGCCACGGCCACGGGATCCGTGGAGTCGAGGATGCGCAGCCCGAGGTAGCCCTCATGGGTCCCGAAGGTGCGATGCAGGACGTCCGGCGCGAGGCTGCTGCCGCCCATCCCGGCCACGACCGCGGTCGTGAAGCCGGCCGCCACGATCCCGTCACCAAATCCCTCCAGTGCCGGGATCTGACGGGTGAAATGCTCGGGGGCATCCAGCCAGCCCAGGCGATCGGCGATGGCCGCGCCGACTGCCGGATCGTCCGACCACAGCGTCACGTCGCGATCGAACAGCCGCGTCGCCCATTCCTCGCCACGGGCGCGCTCGACGGCGGCTTCGAACGCGGCACCGCCCGAGCCGAGGGCGAAGTCGGGAGTGCGCCCGGTGGCGATGGCAGGATCGGTCATCGTGGGACTCCGAGCGAAGCGATGGCGGTTGGCGCGGGTCGTCCATGGTACGACGCGTCCACAACTCTGCGGCAACGAACCAGGCGGCTTGGCGGGGTCCGGTACTGGCAGTACCCGAATCTTGACGAAACCCTCGTGGGCGTGCGCAGGATCGACATCGATCGGTCGTTTCTGCGCTGAACCACGCTCATTCGTATGGGATCCGGTACTGGCCGTAACGTTGGAGCCAAGGGCGCGGCCATGGCAACCGTGATGCGGCACACTGTGCAGATGCGGGGGCCACGGATCCGTTTGGTGCTGATTGCCGTCGCGCTCGTCGCCGTCGCCGGTTGCGGCCCCGCGTTCCTCCCGGCCGCCACGGCGCCACCGGAGCCTGCCGACGCCGTCGCATGGCCGGACATCACATGGGCGGAGGCCCTCGTACCGCCGCTCGGCGGTCCGGTGACGGAACACCTGGCCGCGGTGGCCGCGAACGACGATGGGTACGTCGCGGTCGGGTTCGCCGAGATCATCGGTCGCCGGGACGGTGTGATCCTGTCCTCCCCGGACGGTCGGACCTGGGAGCGCGTAGGGGTACCCGAGGCCCTTCGGAACGTGGACATCGTGGGCGTCGCTGCCGGGCCGGGTGGGTTCGTCGCGGTCGGCAGCGCCTCCGCCGAGGACGGCGCGTCACTGGCAACCGTCGCGTTTCGTTCGGCGGACGGCCGGGCATGGGTCCGTGGAGGGCTTCCCGGCGCGGTCGGCACCTACGTCTACTCGATCGGCGGCGGACCAGGGGGCTACGTTGTGGCCGGGAACGATGTGGAGGGCGGCCCCGCGACGTGGTTCTCGGCAGACGGTTCGTCGTGGCAACGGGTCCCGACGGAGGCTCTTGGAGCAGGTAGCGCCGGGGTGAATCACCCGGTACCCGATGGCGACGGATGGATCGCCCTGGGTTCGAATGTCCAGGCGCCGGCCCTGCTGCGTTCTGCGGATGGCCTCAGATGGACGACGACCTCGATCGAGGCCACGACGGATGCGCACGCCTACAAGGTCGTGGCCGGTCGATGGGGCTACCTCGTCAGCGGTGGGCAGGGCTCCTGCGGCCCGTTTTCGTCATGCCCGTCGGAGAGCGTCACGTGGTGGTCTGGCGATGGTGCGGCGTGGACCCGCCTGACATCCGGCGATGGCCCTCTGGCGAGCGGAGGCTCCGTGCTGGTGGCCGCCGGGGACCGCGGCTTCGTCGGCATGGACGGGGCAAGTGCCTGGTCCAGCACGACCGGATGGTCGTGGACACCGATGCCGGAGCCTGGTGACGGCAGCAGCGGGGTCAACGCGGTCGTCGTGCGCGGCGATGCGATCGTGGCCGTCGGCGACCTGTATCGGCCGGATGGGACCAGCGTTGGTCGGATCGTCGTCGCCAGTCCGGTCGATTGAGCCCGGGTCAGTCCTGCCCGGCCTCGATCGCGAGAACCTTGTCCAGCCTCCGCCGGTGTCGCGGCTCGTCGCTGAAACTGGCCGCCAGGAAGGCGACGGCGCATTCGAACGCCGGCTCGGGGCCGATCACCCGGGAGCCAAGGGTGAGGACGTTCATGTCGTCATGCTCCACGCCCTGATGCGCGGAGTAGGTGTCGTGGCAGACCGCCGAGCGGAGGCCGCGCATCTTGTTGATGGCCACGCTCGCCCCGACTCCCGAGCCGCATACCAGGATCCCGCGGTCCGCCTCGCCGCGCTGGATGGCCAGACCCAGGCGCTGCGCGAAGTCCGGGTAATCGTCCGTTGGGTCGGAGCCGTCACCACCGAGATCCGTAAACGTGTGGCCCAGACCGGCCCCGTCAAGGCGACGCATGAGTTCGTCCCTGAAGGCAGCCCCGGCATGATCGGCCGCGAACGCGATACGCATCAAAACGAGGTTACGCCATCATGTCCCGACTCGTCGCACCGATTGACCGGTGACCCTGGCGATACGATCGAAGTCCTCGTCGTGGTGGACGACCGCCACGCCATGCCGCTCGGCCACGGCGGCGATCAGCGCGTCCGGGATCGGGACGCTCTGTTGGTAGCCGCCGGTCACGCCGGACAGCATCCGGTAGACATCGCGCGCACGGTCCCAGTCGGTTGGTTCGATGCGGAGCTGCGGAAAGGCGTCAAGGGTTTCCTCGAAGGCGAGGAACTCCGTGGCGTTGCGCGCCCCGCGCAGATATTCCAGGACCACCTGGTCGCAAAGGGCTACCGAATTGGCGACGATCGACTCCCGGAGCCACCGCCCAACGTCCGGGTCGCGTCGCGCCAGGATCAGGGCGCTGGTGTCAACGAGGTCCATCGAAACGGCCCCGACGGTCTGCGGCCAGGTCCTCGAGCGTCAGGCCTGGGTCGAGCTCCAGTAGACGCAGGCGCCGCCTCGACGCGACCACCTCCCGGAGAGCGGCGTGCACGGTCTGGTTGACCTGCGTGGTGTTGAGGACCACGGCGGCCTCGCCGACGAGCTGCATATCCAGATCGATCGTGGTGTGCTTGCGCATATGCTAAAGATATGCATGACGAGCCCCACGTCAAGCGCACCTCCGGTTCCGGGCGCCCGCGCAAGGGCGACCGAGGCCGCGACGTCAGCTGTGGCCGGGATCCGATGCGCTGCTGCGGCCAACGCCGGCCTCGCCGGAATCGATCGTCGGGTGCCCGCCGATCTGGTGGCCGAAATGGCCGCCATCCATGGTCGGGATCCGACCGCGCAGCCCGTCGCGCACGACGCCACGGCCGACTTCAGCGACCCGGTCCGCCGTGAACCCGAACTTCTCGAAGATCGTGCCCGCCGGCGCCGACGCGCCGAAATGGTCGAGCCCGATGAGCGCACCGCCGTCACCGACCCAGCGCTCCCAGCCGAGCGTCACGCCGATCTCGATGCTGACGCGCGCCCGGACGGACGGCGGCAGGACCGATTCGCGATACGCCAGATCCTGGGCGTCGAACGCCTCCCAGCAGGGCAGGGACACGACTCGGGTGCGGATGCCATCGGCGTCGAGTGCCTCGGCGGCGGCGAACGCGAGCTGGAGCTCTGAACCCGTGGCGATGAGGATCAGATCCGGCTCGCCGGCTCCGCCTCCAGCCGGCTCGCGCAGCACATACCCACCACGCCGGACACCCTCGCGCGCAAGCATGTCCGTGCCGGGCAGCGTCGGCAGCTTCTGGCGGGTGAGTGCCAGCGCCGTCGGCCCGTCGCTGCGCTGGACGACCAGGGCCCAGGCGGCCGCCGTCTCGTTGGCATCGCCCGGTCGCACGAACCACAGGTTGGGGATGGCCCGTAACGCCGCGTAATGCTCCACCGGCTGATGGGTGGGCCCGTCCTCGCCGAGCCCCACCGAATCGTGGGTCCAGACATGGATGACGTGCAGGCCGGCCAGCGCGGACAGCCGCACCGAACCACGCATGTAGTCGGAGAATGTGAGGAATGTGGCGTCATACGGGATGAACCCGCCGTGATAGGCGATACCGTTGGCGATGCCGCCCATCGCGTGCTCTCGGACCCCGAAGCGGATGTTGCGCCCGGCCTCATCGGCGCTGAAGTTCGGCTCGCCCTTGACGTCCGTCAGGTTCGACTCGGACAGGTCGGCGGCCCCACCGAACAGCTCGGGGACGTGCCCGGCCAGCGACTGGATCGCGTCCTGCGAGGCGTTCCGGGTGGCCACTTCGGTACCGGTCTCGTAGGTCTTGAGGTCCGCATCCCAGCCATCGGCCAGGTCGCCGGCCATGCGCCGACGGAACGCGGCGGCGAGCCGCGGATGCGCCTCGGCGTACGCCTCGAGCCGGGTCTCCCAGGCGACACGCTGCGTCTTGCCGTCCTCCACCGCGGCGCGGAACACCGCCAGCGCTTCATCCGGGACAAAGAACGACACATCCGGGTCCCAGCCGTAGGCCTCCTTGGTGAGGCGGACCTCGTCCGGACCCAGCGGCGCGCCGTGCGCCTTCTGCGAATCCTGCTTGTTCGGGCTGCCGTAGCCGATGTGCGTTCGGACCGCGATGAGGCTCGGCCGGTCGTCGGCTCGGGCGACTTCGATCGCGCGCTCGATGGCGTCGATGTCGTTGCCGTCATCGACGGTCTGGGTGTGCCAGCCATAGGCGTCGAAGCGCGCCGGGACGTCCTCGGACCAGGCCATGGCGGTGGGTCCGTCCAGCTGGATCCCGTTGTCGTCGTACAGGACAACGAGCTTGCCCAGGCGCAAGTGTCCGGCGAGGCTGGCCGCCTCCGAGGCGATGCCTTCCTGCAAGTCGCCGTCGCTGGCGATCACGTACGTCCGATGATCGACGATCGCGTGCTCATCGCGGTTGAATTCGTGCGCGAGGCGTCGCTCGGCGATGGCCATTCCGACGGCGTTGGTCAGGCCCTGGCCGAGTGGCCCGGTCGTCGCCTCAACGCCAGGCGTCAACCCCGATTCCGGGTGCCCCGGCGTGCGCGAACCCCACTGGCGGAACGACTTGAGATCATCGAGCGAGAGGTCGTAGCCGGTCAGGTGAAGCAGCGAGTAGAGCAGCATCGAGGCGTGCCCGGCGCTGAGGACGAATCGGTCGCGGTCCGGCCAGGTCGGATCGGTGGGTGCGTGGCGAAGGAAGCGCGTCCAGAGCACGTAGGCCATGGGTGCTGCGCCCATCGGCGCGCCCGGATGCCCGGAGTTCGCCTGCTGCACGCCATCGATCGCGAGCGTCCGGATGGTATCGATGGCGAGGCGGTCCAGATCGGGCTTCACGGCAGTCACGGCGCATCACTCCGAGGGCGCGGCAGGTTGACGGCCATTGTAGGGGGGTGGGTCGGCGGCGCCCGGCGCCCCGGACCCCTGGGCTGCCTGCCGACGCGCCGCCGGGCAAGAGCGGGCTACCATCGAACGATGCCCCGACTCCCCCGACCGAGCCGACTGATCCGTCCGCGCCCCCGCGGCGCCAGAGGTCCTCGAATCGTCGTCATCGGCGACCTCGTCCTGGACGTGGTCCTGGCACCCTCGGGGTCGATGGTGGTCGGCACGGATGTCCCGGGTCGCGTGTTGATCGTTCAGGGCGGATCCGCGGCCACGACGGCCCGCTGGCTCGGTCGGCTCGGTGCCCAGGCGAGCCTCGTGTGCGCGGTCGGTCGGGATTCGGCCGGGCGCGCGCTCGTGCACGCCGTGCGCATCGATCGCGTCACGCCGCGGGTCGTGCGCGTGGCGGGCGCTCGAACCGGTCGGATCGGTGTCCTCGTCAGCCCCGATGGTGAACGTTCCTTCGTCCAGGACCGTGGCGCGGCGCTCCTCCTCGGACCGGGCGACCTGCGGCCGGAATGGTTCGCCGGCGCCGATGCCGTCCACCTGCCGATGTACTCACTCCTGGGTGAACCGCTCGGCCTGGCCGGACGTCGCGCCGTGGAACTCGGCCGGGCGGCGGGCGCGACCGTCAGCACGGATCTGTCGTCGATCGGCCCGTTGCTCGAGCGTGGACGGCGCGCCGCGCGCGCACTCGTCACCGAGATCGGGCCGGACCTCCTGTTTGCGACAGCCCCGGAAACCGAGGCCCTGCTCGGTTCGTCGCGACCCGATGGGCTGCTGGAGTTCGCATCGATCGCCGTCATCAAGCGCGGTGCCAGGGGCGCGACCGTTCTCGCCCGCGGCACCGACGGCACACCACCCCTGCGCTTCGAGGTCGCGACACGGCAGGTCGCGGCCGCCGACACGACGGGTGCCGGTGACGCCTTCACCGCCGGTTTCCTCGTCGGCTGGTTCGCGGCACGCTCTGCCGGTCGATCCACGGCCGCCTCCCTCCAGCGCGCGGCCCTCGCCGGCCACCGCGCGGCGACGCGCCAGCTGACCACCCCCCGCCCGGAGATCGCCCTCGACTGAGCGAAGGGTCGATCGAATGCTGCGGGGATTTCAAGTTGTACTACTTGGCGTCCGGCTGGTCGTGCGCGAGGGTCGCCGTGTCATGAACGAAATGCCGTACTCCAGGGCGCGCACCGAGTTGGCTGACCTCCATGAGCACGCGCTTGCTCACCTTCCCACGCGGATCACGCGTCGACGAGCTGCCTCGGCCGTCCTTGTCTCCGAGTCGGACTTCGTTGAGTTGCTCGGTCAGTTCGAGTTTCACCCCGATGTCCTATTCGAAGAGGGGGCAACCTCCATCTGGCTTCCCGAGCTGTCCATCTGGGGCCGAGGTGACTCCTTCGCTGCAGCCAAGGAAGATCTCCTGGATGAGGTCGCCCAGCTCCTGGCGGTATTCGAGGACGACGAGCGGCTCAGAGATGCCCCGAACGTGGTTCCTCAGCGACCGTGGATCTACCGCCTGATGGCCGCGGGAACCGACGATTGGGAGTCCATCTTGTTTGTCGAGCCCAGGCCGAGCGAACCGACGTCACGAGGGCTGCGCGCGGTCTCGGCCTAGCAGTGGCCACGTTTGGCGATCTCAAGGCTTACGTCGAACAAGACGGCTGGATCGAAGAACAAAACCGGTCACGAAACCGGACCAGGACCGGCGACCACTAGCGGTATTCCAAGGAACAACAGGACGGCCGCACGTTCAGGACCAAGGTGTCTCATGGCGTCCGCGACGAGATCGGTCCGTCCCTGTTCGGGCACATCCTTCGCGATCAGCTGCATGTCGACGAACCGACCTTCTGGTCGGTCGTCCACGGACGGTCTATCCCGGAGGCACCGGTCGCGCCGGCCCCGTCACCCGTGCCCGAGGTTGGGCCCGTGTTGGACCGAGGTCCTGAAGCCGGCTCGATGCCTGTGACATAGCGTCGCATCGGTTGTGGCGACGCGGGCCTGCACCGGCCGACGCGGCATGGCCTTGCGCTGGCGAGTGTGGAATGCCAGAATGACGTATACCAGTGCTGCCTGACAGGCCTTGGTAGCGGGGGGGGGCAGGCGCGTCACGGAGGTAGGAATGGCCCACGTTCAGCCGAAGGCGGCGGTCGGATTCGTCGGCCTCGGAGTCATGGGGATGCCCATGGCTCGCAACCTGCTCAGGGCGGGTTATCCCGTGGTTGCCTTCGCCCGGAAGCCGGACAAGGCGGCTGAGCTGGCCGAGACGGGCGGCACGGTTGCCGAGTCGCCGGCGGCCGTCGCGCGGGCGACCGACCTCGTGGTCACGGTGCTGCCCGACGCGCCCGACGTCGAGGAGGTGCTGTTCGGACCCGCCGGCGTGAGTGAAGGTGCGCGCGCGGGGAACGTCATCATCGACTCGAGCTCGATCTCGCCGATCGCCACCCGCTCGTTCGCCGCACGCCTCGCCGAGACGGGCGTGACCCTCCTCGACGCCCCCGTGAGCGGTGGCGAGAAGGGGGCCACCGAGGGAACGCTGTCGTTCATGGTCGGCGGCGACCGACCCACGTTCGAGCGGTGCCTGCCCATCTTCGAGGCCATGGGCAAGCGGATCACCTGGATCGGAGAGTCGGGCGCCGGTCAGATCGCCAAAGCGTGCAACCAGGTGATCGTCGCGGTGTCGCTCGTCGGGATCTCCGAGGCGCTCCTCCTCGCGGCCCGGAGCGGGGTCGACCCGGCGCGTGTTCGTGAGGCACTCCTCGGCGGGTTCGCCGGCAGCCCCCTGCTCGAGGTCCACGGCCAGCGGATGCTGGACCGCACCTTCGAACCCGGCTTCCGGGCCGCGCTCCACTACAAGGACTTGGGCATCGCCAGATCGCTCGCCCAGGCGGTGCAGTCGCCGGCCCCTGCGACCGGGCTCGCCCTCGACCTGTTCGGCTCGCTCCTCGCCCGGGGCATGGCCGATGCCGACCACTCGGCCATCGTCACTGCTCTGGAGGCGCTGGCCGGCTCCCATGTTGCCAACCCGACTCCCAGAGACGGCGCAGAGGTCGCCATGGCTCGCTAATCTGCAAAGCAACTTCCCCCGGGGGGTGTCGTCAGTGATGATCCGTACCCGTCGCCGACTCGCCGGCGGTGAGCAGAGGGAGGCATGGCATGCGACCGATCGCTAACGCTAACGTTCGCGCGCCTTCGCTGACCGATCTGGTCTACACGGAGCTCGTCAATGCCGTAGTTGCGGGCGAGCTCGCCCCCGGCGACCGGTTGACCGACCGCCGTCTTGCCGAACAGCTGGGCGTCAGCCGGACGCCGATCCGTGAGGCTCTCCAGAGGATGATCTCGACCGGACTCGTCGATCCTCGGGGCCGGACCGGATGGACGGTCGCGGTCCTCCGGCCGCGGGACATCCAGGAGCTCTTCGAGCTGCGCAGCCTGCTCGAACCCGCCGGTGTTCGCCACATCGTGCAGAACAACGATCCAGCCACAGCCAGGGAGCTGTCGGCGTTCTTCGATCGCTTTGGGGAATCGGTACCGGCGGAACGGCACGAGGAGTATTTCGGCGTCGACCGGAGCTTCCACAGCCGGATCGTGGCGCTGTCCGCCAATCGTCGGATCGTCGCCGCATATCGCACGGTCGATCTACAGATCGACCTGGGTCGACACCGGCTGACGATGCTGTCGCAGGCGCGCATCGACCAGACCCTGGCCGAGCATCGGGCCATTGCGGCGGCGATCGCCGCGGGCGACGTCGAGACCGCCCTGACCGCCCTCTACGGGCATCTCAGCAACGGGCAGGGAATGCTCCTCGAGACCCTCCGTGCGCGCGCCACGAAGGCCGCTGTGGCGACCGAGGCTGCCGCCGCCCGCTGACCCGGCCGTACCGGTCTGAGCCCGGCTCGGGTTCGCGCTCGGTGGCTCGGCGGGCAAGGTCCCGACGCCGGACGGCACCCCAGACGCAACGCGGTCGAGGCCCTGTTCGGCCTGAGCCGCCCTCGCTTGGGACGCGGCAACGAGTCAGCGCGTCCGAGCCCCCGAAGCAGCGTTACAGAACGCTTGCAATGCCATGCCGGGATGTGGTATACCAAGGTGCGCCCCGGCAGCATTAGACACGGGGCCGAGCAGCGGTTTCGATGACGGAGCCGCGCGCGTTCGAATGCTGGAGGGCAGCTCCAGCGCAAGGAGGTCAATGGTGGCGAGTGAACAGATGAGGGCTGGTCATCGGAGAGGCGGCGTCCGCTTCCCGCACCCCGGCACGCTGCTGGTGCTGTCCGTCGCGCTGGCCCTGGTGGCCGGAGCGTGTTCGTCGACCGGGTCCAGCCCGGGGTCGTCTGGCCCGGCCGCATCGGGCTCCGCTTCGTCCGCCCCCGCCGGGTCGGGCGCTCAGAAGAAATTCAAGATCGCGTTCAGCAACGACAACATCGGCAACCAGTGGCGCGTGCAGATGGTCAACGACCTCAAGCACCGCGTCGCCACCAAGTACCCGGACACCGTCGAGCTCAACTACGTCCAGAGCGAGTTTGACGTCGTCGCTCAGACCGGCGACCTCCAGCGGATCATCCTGTCGAAGCCCGATGCCATCGTCATGGAAGCCCGGTCCGCGACAGCCCTCAACCCCACGATCAAGCAGGCCTGCGACCAGGGCATCCTGGTCTACAGCTTCGACCAGACCGCCACCGAGGCCTGTGGCTACCAGCTCGTCCTGAGCAACTGGGCCGATCAGTCCTACGACATGGCGGCATGGATGTGCTCCGTGACCGGCGGCAAGGGGACCCTGCTCCAGGACATCGGCGCGGCAGGCTCGCCCCTGGGCGACGCATTCGTGAAGGGTTGGAACGACTACTTCAAGGCCAGCTGCCCCGGGCTCTCGGTCGTTGCCGAATACGCCAGCGGGGCGGCGGAGGGCCCCGGAACCCAGGCCATGTCCAACCTGCTCTCGAAGTATCCTGACGTCGTGGGCATCCTCGGCATCGGCTATTGCTCGAGTGGGGTGAGCGTCATGGAGAAGCTCGGGATGAAGATCGTCCCCCAGACCTGCTTCTACACGAACGCCTCGGCGATCGCCTGTGAGAAAGCGTCGTCCCCGTGCTTCTACTGGAGCGCGCCGCCCTGGATCGGGGTGACCGCCCTGGACAACGTCGTCAGGATCCTGAACGGCGAGACGCTGCCCAAGGTCGAGTACGCATCTGACACGAACTACTTCACCGGGCCTGACGTGAACACAACCATCCAGTTCAAGCAGAAGCTCCTGCCGCTCAAGGTCGGAGTCGACTACTTCCCCGAGCTAAGCCCGGACCTGGCCCTGCCGGTCAACGCTGCGGACTACGGCATCACGCCGGAGATCGCACTCGGCACCAAGTGACGGGATCCCTCTGACGGAGTTCCGTTCGAGACCCTGACGGGAATGGTCAACAGGCCGGCGTCATCGGCGCCGGCCTGTTGCGCCCCTCAGGGTGCGAGAATGGAGCTTGCTGGAGTCTCAACACCGAAATGGCAGCTCCTGACGCGGCAACCCAGGATCGCGGTCCCGAACCACATTCGGGCGATGGCGATCGGCTGCGGGTCACGGACGTACGCCTGGCCTACGGCAAGGTGGTCGCGTTGGCCGGAGCCAACCTGGAGGCGGCCGCCGGCGAGGTCCATGGTCTGCTCGGCGAGAACGGAGCCGGAAAGTCCAGCCTAATCAAGATTCTGAGCGGCGTCGTCGCCCCTGACGCCGGCAGCATCACCCTCGGCGGAGCAACCCTGGGCCTGGGCCAGCCCAGCCTCGCCGAACGAGCCGGGATCAGCACCATCTACCAGGAGCTGAGCCTGATCCCGACGATGACCGGGGCCGAGAACCTGGCCATTGGACGGACCGTTGGCGCACGGGCGCGGATGACCGGGCGCGGTCTCGAGGCCTACGCCCGGGGTCTGCTGCGCGAGCACGGAGCGCCATCGATCGACGTCGGCCGGCCGGTGCAGCAACTGAGCTTCGCCGAACGGCAGATCCTCGAGATCGTGCGCGCCCTGTCGATCCCTCATCGCGTCCTGATCTTCGACGAGGCGACGTCGGCGCTGCCACCCGACGAGAGCCGCTGGGTCCTGGGCAAGGCCCGCGACGCCGCCCGCAACGGCGCGGTCGTCCTGTTCGTGACCCATCGGCTGCGCGAGATCCGGGAAGTCTGCGACACGGTCTCGATCCTGCGCGATGGCGCGACCGTGACCAGTGGATCCACGGCGGACTTCACCGACGACCAGCTGGTCGCCCACATGCTCGGGCGCCGCCTCGACCGCCTCTACCCCGATCGCAGCGATGCTCCTTCGCAGGACGTCGCTCTCGAGGTCCGCGACTGGACCACCCGGGGCGGCGTGGGTCCCCTGTCGTTGTCGGTCCGCAAGGGTGAGATCCTGGGTATCGCGGGGCTGGAAGGCCACGGCCAGCGAGAGCTGCTGCTGGGGCTGTCGGGCGACCTGGCCAGCAAGGGCACCATGATCCTCGACGGCCGGGCGTACAGCCCACGCAGTCCCGGTTCGGCCATCAAGTCGGGGATCGTGCTGGTCCCCGAGGATCGCCAGAAGGAGGGCCTGCTCCTCACTCAGTCGATCCTGTTCAACGTCGCCCTCGCCAGCCTGGGCAGGTACGGCCGGTTCGCTGGCTGGATCGACGATCGCCGGGCTCGAGCGGACGTGTCCGCGATCACGGCCCAGCTCGGACTTCCGGACCGGCGCCTGGACCACCCGGCCAGTCAGCTGTCGGGCGGAATGATGCAGAAGGTGGTCCTGGGCAAGGCTCTGCTGGCCCGGCCGAAGGTGCTCCTCCTGCACGACTGCACCCGCGGCGTCGACGTTGGGACCAAGGCCCAGATCTTCGAGATGATGTTCCGCCTGGCGCGCGAGGGCGTCAGCCTCGTCTTCTACTCGAGCGACTTCGCCGAGCTCGTGAACATGTCCGACCGGATCGCGGTGATGGTCGAGGGCCAGGTCGGCAAGATCCTCGAGCCCGGCTCGCTGAGCGAAGACAACATCCTGAAGGTCGCCATCGGGGCCGAGATCTCGCTCGTGGTCGGGAGCTGATGTCCGTGTTGCAGACCGTGCGATCGGCAATGCGCGGAGATCCGGCCAGCCGGCGACGACGGACTGACCTGCTGGGCGCCCTGCCGTTCATCCTGCTGCTGGTCCTCGTGTCGGTGTACGGGGTGATGGAGCCGGCCGTCCTGGATCCGAGCCAGGTCGGGTACCAGCTGCAGTCCGGCATGCCGCTCATCCTCGTCGCGGTCGGTCAGACCCTGGCCGTCCTGGTGGGCGGGATCGATCTCTCGGTCGGCGGTGTGGTGAGCCTCACCAGCGCGCTCATCGCCACCCACGGGAGCACCTTTCCCGGAGGACCGTGGGCGGCGGTGATCTGCATCCTGGGGGTGGGCCTGATTGCCGGCGGGATCAACGGGATCCTGGTGACGCTCGGCCGCCTGCCGCCGTTCATCGCCACGCTGGCGACCTGGTCGATCTACAGCGGCCTGGCCCTGGTCGTCCTGCCCAGGGACGGCGGAACGGTGCCGGCCGAGATCACCGACGTGGCCGTGGGCAAGTCCGTCGGCCTGGCCAACTCGATCTGGCTGCTCGGGATCCTGCTCGCCGCGTGGC
This sequence comes from Chloroflexota bacterium, assembly GCA_031407755.1. Taxonomy (GTDB): domain Bacteria; phylum Chloroflexota; class Limnocylindria; order Limnocylindrales; family CSP1-4; genus SPCO01. The sequence continues at coordinate 15,846 of JANOIS010000004.1, forward strand.
TCGTGTTTCGCAGGACGCCATTCGCCTCGAGCCTGTTTGCGGTTGGCGGCGACGAAGCCCGGGCCAGGCTCCGCGGCGTCCGCAGCGATCCGGTCAAGATCGCGGCATTCTCGGCGACGGGCGGGTTCGCCGCCGCCGCCGGGCTGTGGCTCAGCGCCACCACGACGACCGGCCTGCCGCTCGCCGGCGACGCGCTGATCCTGCCGTCCATCGCAGCCATCGTGCTCGGCGGCACGAGCCTCATGGGCGGGGCGGGTGGCATCGGCCTGACCGTCGTGGGCGCGCTGATCCTGCTGGTTCTGCGGGGGGTCGTGGCCGTCCTGGGCCTGACCCCGACGTTCGCCTACATCGTGACCAGCTGCCTCCTGATCGGGATGGTGGCGCTCCGCCACTTCGCCCGGCGACTCGAGGAGGATTGATGCGCTTCGACATCCCGCGCGGCCGTGAGGCGGTCACGGCCCACGCGCCGACCGTCGCGAGCTACCTGCTGACCGCCATCCTGCTGGCCCTCGCCCTGAGCTTCGCGCCGTACCTGCTGTCCGGCGGCAACCTCAACACGCAGCTGACCTTCGCCGCGTTTATCGGCCTGGCTGCCCTGGGGCAGACCCTGGTCGTGCTGGCCGGCGGGATCGACCTGTCCGTGCCCTGGGTCGTGGCCTTCGGTGCCATCCAGCTTGGCAACTTCGGGGACCTGCCCGGCGGCCCTGCCGTCGTCCTGATCGTCGTCCTGGGCGGCCTGATCGGTATGGCCAACGGCCTGGGCGTGGTGGCCCTGGGCGTGTCGCCGATCATCATGACCATCGCGGTCGGCGGCCTCGTCCAGGGCTATCTGCTCGAGTTCGGCCGAGGCAATCTCTATTCCGCCGTGCCCGAGCTGGCCAATACCATCGTCACGTCCAGCATCGGCCCGGTTCCCCTCATCGTCGTCGTGTGGGGACTCCTCGCCTGTGCCACCGGCGCCGTCCTCTCCAAGACGATCGTCGGACGCAGGATCTACGCGGTCGGGACCAATGACCGGACCGCGCGACTGTCGGGCATCAACGTGCCGGGCACGAGGGTCCTGACCTACGTGATCTCGGGCGCGATGGCGGCCTTCACCGGGGTCCTGCTGGCGGGATTCCTCGGCGCGGCCTACCCCACGATCGGCGAGCCCTACCTGTTCGGCTCGATCGCGGCGGTCCTGCTTGGCGGTGCCGCCATCGAGGGCGGCCGGGGATCCTACTGGGGGACTATCGCGGGGACCCTGACCATCACCCTCCTTGGCGCCCTCACGCCGGTGCTGGGTCTGAATCAGGGCGAGCTGCGGATGGTATACGGGCTGGTCATCCTCATCGGCTTGTACATGGCGCGCGGCGGCCTGTTGCTCGCGAGCAACAGGCGCTAGGTGAGCCGAGTACGGTATACCGTATGCTAGTATCCCCTACGGGTGGGCCTACCAACCCCCCAGGCAGGCTCGCGCAACAGAGCGCGGCGCAGAGGAGGTCAGCCGATGCATGAGGGAGCGCAAGCCCGCCCGCGCGATTCTCTGCGCCTGGCCCGATACCAGCTGCCGACCACGATCGTGTACGGCGCCGACGCGCTGGGCGAGCTGCCGGCGCTGCTGGCCGAGGCGGGCGTGGCCTACCCACTGGTCGTGACGGACCGGGGCCTGGCCGCCACTCCCGTCCCCGAGCGCGTGATGGCAATCCTGACCGCCGCGGGCATTCGTCACGAGCTGTTCGCGGAGGTCGAGCCGGATCCGACGATGGCCGTGGTCGACCGGATCGCCGGGCTGCTTCGCGAGCGCGGTCACGATGGCGTGATCGGGCTTGGCGGAGGCAGTGCCATGGACGCCGCCAAGGCGGCCGCCGCGGCGGCCGCGGCCGGCCTGCCCGTGCGCGAGATCGTCGGCCCGGACAAGGTCCCGACCGATCCGCTGCCCACGATCGCGATCCCGACCACTGCCGGCACGGGCAGCGAGGTTACGCGCTTTGCGGTCCTGAGCGACCCCGAGGCGGGCGTCAAGGCGTCCGTCGCCTCGATGCGGATCATGCCCCGGTTCGCGGTGCTGGATGCGTCGCTGACCACGGGTCTACCGGCCACCCTCACGGCCAGCACCGGCCTCGATGCGCTGGCCCACGCGGTCGAGTCCTTCGGCAGCGTCTGGAACAATCCCATCTCGGAAGGGATGGCCCTCCACGCCGTCGGCCTCGTCGGCCAGCACCTTCGAACCGCGGCCACGGATCCCGGCAACCTCGTCGCGCGAGGCGGGATGCTGGCCGCGAGCTCGATCGCCGAGCTCGCGGCGAATTTCACCCGGCTGGGCCTTGCCCACGCCCTGGCCGTACCGCTCGGCGCGACCAACCACGTGCCCCACGGTGTCGGCGTGGCCATGCTGCTGGCCCCTATGTGCGCCTACAACGAGGCCGTCGATCCGGCCCGCTACGAGCGGCTCACGGCTGCCTTCGGTGACGAGGGCCAGCCGTTCTCAGGCGTCGTCGGGACGCTCTGCCGTGACCTGGGCCTGACGGCCCGCCTGCGCGACTTCGACTTCGACGAGGTGGATCGCGAGCGCGTCATCGAGATCGCCCTGCGCAGCGACAACGTGCTGGCCAACCCGCGCTCGGTGGAGGCGGCGGACCTGCGCCAGCTCCTCGAGCAGGCCCGATGACCTCGGTACCAGCCAGCAGCGAATCGAATGCCGCCGTGGCGGACCTGCTCGACTTCGCCACGGATGCGCTTCGCACCTGCGGCCTCAGCGCTGACACGGCCCGCCTTGTCGCCGACACCCTGGTCGACGCGGACAGCCGCGGCACCGGCTCGCATGGCGTCGTCCGGTTGCCCATTTACGTCAAGCGCCTCCGGTCGGGGATGGTCGACGCGGCGGCGATTCCCACCGTCGACAAGAATGGCGCGGTGGCGAGCGTCGACGCCCACAACTGCGTCGGGGCGCTGGCCGCGCAGGCTGGGATGGATGCGGCGGTCGAGCTCGCAGCCGACCTCGGCATCGGCCTGGCGTGGGTCCGTCACAGCAACCACGCCGGAGCCCTGGGCTACTACGTCCGCAACGCCACGCGGCGCGGTTTCGTGGCCATGGCCGCCAGCAACGCGCCGGTCACGATGGCCTACTTCGGCGGTCGCAGCCGCGCGGTCGGGACGAACCCGTTTGCGATCGCGGTCCCGCGCCGCGCCGCGCCGCCGATCGTGCTCGACGCGGCCACAAGCGCGACCGCCCGCGGCAAGATCATCGTCGCGGCCGCGGAGGGACGCCCCATCCCGCCGGGCTGGGCCATCGACACCGACGGCGTCCCGACGACCGATCCCGAGAAGGCCCTGGCGGGTTCGGTCCTTCCCTTTGGCGGCCCCAAGGGCTCGGGCCTGGCGATGATGATCGACATCTTCTGCGGCATCCTGGCCGGGGCCGACTTCGGGCAGCACATCGGGGACATGTACGAGGACTGGTCTCGGCCACAGAACATCGGCCACGTCTTCCTGGCGATCCGTCCGGGAGACCTTGAGGGGGCGTTCCTGCCGCGTGTCGAGGAGTTCGTCGCAGACGTCGCGGCGCTGCCGCCTGCTGCGGGCAGCGAGCGGATCCTCCTGCCCGGCGACATCGAGGAGCTGGCCCTGGCGAAGGCAACGAAGGATGGCATCGCGGTGCCCGGCTCCACGGCCGCCGCGCTGACGACCCTGGCCGGCGAGCTCGGCCTGGCGCTGCCGGCCTTCCTCGCCGCGGGGACCCCGTTGGCCGATGGGACGCTGCAAGAGGAGACGCCGTGAGCGTGGATTGCATCATCTTCCCCCGCGCACCGGGGCTGCCCGAGGCCGCCAGCGCCCTGCGGAACTTGCCCACGAGCGCGATCTCGGACGTCATGGGCCGAGTCGGCGGTGCGCCCGGGATCATGTCGGTGCCGGCCGCCACTCCCCGCCGACTCTTCGGCCCGGCGTTCACCGTGCGCACGCGGCCGGGTGACAACCTGGTCGTCCACAAGGCGCTCGACCTGGCCCAGCCGGGCGACGTCCTGGTGATCGACGGCGGCGGGCACACCGACCGCGCGGTGCTTGGCGGCCTGATCGTTCGCTACGCCCGGTCCCGCCACTTGGCCGGCCTCGTGGTCGACGGAGCGGTCCGCGACCTGGCCGACCTCGACGAGCTGGGCCTGCCGGTCTACGCCCGTGCGGTCACCCACGTCGGTCCCTACAAGGACGGACCGGGCGAGATTGGTGGGCCGGTGACGATCGGTGGAACGGTCGTCCGCAGCGGCGACGTCGTGGTAGGCGATCAGGACGGCGTGGTCTTCGTCCCGGTCGAGCGCGTGGCCAGCGTCCTGGGCGCCGCCGTGGCGCTGCTCGAGAACGAGCGGCTCATCTGCGAGGCCATCGACCGGGGCACCTGGGACCGCACCTGGATCGACCAGAAGCTCAACGTGATCCCGGCTCCCGGCGCCCGGCCATGAGTGCGACGATCGACTACAGCGCTGCCGCCAACGCCACGACCGTGGTCGAGGGCAACCGGATCGGTGGTGAGCGGCGGACATCGGCCCGAAGCATGGACGTCATCGACCCGGCGACCGAGCGGGTCCTGGCCAGCGTTCCGCTCTCGAGCGAGGCCGACGTCAACGACGCCCTTGGGGCGGCCACCGCCGCGGGCGAAGCCTGGGGCCAGACGACGCCCCAGGAGCGGGCCAGGATCCTGGGCCGCTGGGCCGATTCCCTGCTCGCCCATCGCGCGGCGCTGGCCGCCACGGCCACCGCCGAGATGGGCAAGCCGCTCGCCGAGAGCCTGGGCGAGGTGGACCGTGCCGCCGCCGAGATCACGTTCATGGCCGGCGAGGCGATGCGCCTGACCGGCGAGTCCATCCCCAGCAGCGTGCCCGGGACCCTGGTGGTCACGTTGCGCGTCCCGGTCGGGCTGGTGCTGGCGATCACGCCCTGGAATTTCCCGGTCGTTTCGCCTGTACGCAAGATCGCCCCGGCCCTGGCGGCCGGCAACGCGGTCGTGTGCAAGCCGTCGATGGAGGCACCCCTGACGGCGCTCGCCCTGGCCGACCTCGCGGCCGAGGCCGGACTCCCGGCGGGTGTCCTGAACGTCGTCTGCGGTGACCGGTCCGGGGCCGGTGCGGCGCTCGTCGCCAGCCCCCTGGTCAAGGCCATCTCGTTCACCGGGTCGACCTCGGCCGGGCGCTCGATCGCGGAGATCGCCGGCCGGAACCTGGTCCCGGTCCAGCTTGAGCTCGGCGGCAAGAACGCTGTCTACGTCGACGCGTCGGCGGACCTCGATCGGGCCGTTCTCGAGATCGTGTCCGCGGCCACCCAGTGCTCCGGCCAGCGCTGCACCGCGATCAGCCGGGTCCTCGCCGACGAGCCGGTCGCCGACGAGCTGACCGAGCGGCTGGCCGTGGCCTTCGACCAGCTGACCATCGGGCCGGGAACCGCTCCCGGCGTCAAGATTGGCCCGCTGGTCTCGGCGGCGCACAAGCGCCGCGTAGCGGACTACCTCGCGGTCGGCCTGGGCGAGGGCGCCACCCTGGCCACGCAGCGGACTGACGCTCCCGAGGGGAACTACATCGCGCCGGCCATCCTGGCAAGCGTGGTGCCATCGATGCGCATCGCTCGCGAGGAGGTCTTCGGTCCGGTCCTGTCGGTGGGCCGGGTCCGCGGCGTGTCGGAGGCGATCGCGGTCACCAACGACTGCGACTACGGCCTCGCGTCGGCCGTCTTCGCGCGCGATATCGGCGTGGCGCTGGAGTTCGTCCGGGGCGCCTCGACAGGCATGGTCCACGTCAACCACGGCAATGCCAGCCAGCCCCACGTCCCGTTCGGCGGGATGAAGGACAGCGGGCTGGGCCCCTACTCGATCGGTCATTCCGCCCAGGAGTTCTTCACCCGTCTCAAGGTCGCCTATTTCCGCGGTTGAGCAAACCACGACGCACGGCGACCACCACCGCCATAAGGAGGAACTGATGCAGCCTGCTGAGTTGTTGGCCCTGTTCGAGGGATTGCGCGTGGCCGACGTCCGCGACGGGATGGACTGGGCCGGTCTGCCCTCCAAGGGCACCGTGTCCCCGGAGATCGGCCCCCTGTTCCCGGGTGCGAAGGCGACCGGCATCGCACGGACGATCCGACTCAAGCCGTCCGAGAAGCAGGTGCCGGCGCTCGCCCCCGAGGAGTACACCCGCTGGGCCTACGACTTCTGGTACGGCGAGCTCTACAAGATCCCCCTTGTGGGCGATCTGCGGCCCGGTGAGATCGTGGTCGTCGAGTCGGCCGGCCTCGACGTGGGCGAGATCGGTTCGAACAACTCGCTCGAGTGGTTCGCGGCCGGGGCCACCGGGGTGGTGACCAGCGGTGGCGTCCGCGACCGCGACGAGTGCACCATGCAGCAGTTCCCGATCTTCTGCGCCTACCCTGCCCAGAAGATGGTCCAGGGCCGGGCGGAGTACGACACCACCCAGGTACCGGTGAACATCGGCGGCGTCCTGATCCGCCCGGGCGACATCGTGGTCGCCGACGGTGACGGCGTCATCGCCGTGCCGGCCGAGCACGCCCTGGTCGTGGCCAAGTACGCCCAGCAGGAGCTCGACAACGACAAGGTCGGGCGACGCCGGATCTACGCGAAGCTTGGCTGGCCACTCGACGACAGCGTGCGCTGAACGCGGAGGATTGCGCGATGGAGGACTTCCGCTCGGTCGGCCGGCGCCTGAGCAACTGGGGTCGCTGGGGTCCCGACGATGAGCGCGGTGCGCTCAATCTGATCACGCCCGAGCGGATCGTCGTGGCCGGCGGTCTTGTCCGCCAGGGCAAGATCATCTCGCTTGGCATCCCGTTCGATTCCAACGGGCCCCAGCCAGGCACGTTCCGCAACAACCCGGTCCGGCTGATGTCGGAGACCGGCAGCGACATGGGCATGGGCTCGTTCCGCTTCACCGACGACTGGGTCTTCATGCCCCTCCAAGCCGCGACCCATTGGGATGCGCTCGCCCATGTCTACTACGACGATCACCTCTACAACGGCTTTCCCGCAGACACGATCAGTGCCCACGGCGCGGCCCGTGACGGGATCGACAAGGCGGCCAGGAACGGGATCGCGGGCCGCGGCGTCCTCCTCGACATCGCCCGCCTCAAGGGGGTCGATTGGCTTCAGCCGGGCGAGGTCATCTCGCCCGCGGACCTCGACGCGGCCTGTGCCGCCCAGGGCGTGGAGGTCCGCGCCGGGGACATCGTGCTGCTCCGGACCGGCTGGTGGCGCAAGTTCCTGAGCGACCGGGACCGGCTGGGCTGGATTGCCGGTGAGCCCGGCCTGGGGATGGCCTGCTGTGACTGGCTGCGGACCCGCGACGTCGCGGCCGTGTGCGCCGACAACTACGGGATCGAGGCCATGCCCGCCGAGAGCGAGGGCGAGATGTACCCGCTCCACCTGGTCCTCATCCGGGACATGGGCATGATGTTCGGCGAGGTGTTCGACCTGGAGGAGCTCGCGGCCGACTGCGCCGCCGACGGCATCTACGAGTTCCTGTTCGCCGGGCCGCCGATCGAGTTCACCCATGCGGTCGGCTCGCCGGTCAACCCGCTCGCGATCAAGTAGCTCGACCGGGCTTCGCAATGCGTTTGAGAGTGGCGGGATTGGTTCACGCCGGTGGCGTCCCGGTCCGCGCTGCCCGTGGCATCGGGCCAGCAACCAAGGCGCTGATGAAGTGGGTTACGACCTGATCGACCAATGGGATCGGCTTGTGGTCCTGCCGCCATATTCGACCAACGACCACCCGGCCGATGTCCTCGGCTTTCCGTTCAACGTCGAGGAGTCGCCGACCTCTGTCGACGACAGCGGATCTGTCTTTGTCTTTGCCGAAGGTGACGCGGTCGCTGCCTGGTTCACCCTCTACTGGCGCGACGTGTCGTTCAAT
>JANOIS010000019.1:0-8941 GCA_031407755.1 Chloroflexota bacterium
GGTCGGAATGACGGCCCGGGCATGTGGACACCGGCCGGCGGTCCGCCGTGGGCGATGACCGGCAGAGGAGGAGCGCTCACCCCGAGGTCGCGGTCGTAGGTGCGCAGCGCCTCGGCCAGCCAGTACAGCAGGGTCAGCCCAAGACCGATCGCCCCGAGGGCGAGGATGGGTCCCTCGAAAACGAGGCCCAGGACCAGCATGAATGCCCCGATCGCGGCGAAGATCGGTGAGAACGACGGACCGGGCATGTGGATCCCGGCTGGGGTTCGGGGCGTGATCCGGGTCTTGCCGCGGCGGGCCCCCGGTGCCCGCAGGATGCGCAGGAAGAGGTTCGCGAGGATGACCACGACGAGGAGCAGGATGAGCACCGGGAGCAGGGCGACGACCGCGCCCCAATCCGGGATGACGAACTGGCCCGTCAGCTCCAGAAAGCCCGTCCAGATCTCTTCCAGCATCTGGCCGTCAGTCGCTTGGGGATCCGGCGATCAGCACGTAGGCCATGATCGCCGTGGCCACGCCAAGCAGGATGAGCATCGTCGTCCCGGCGTAGTCCACGGGCCAACCGGCGATGGCCTGAACGCCCCAGTACACGATGCCGATGACGACGAACAGCAAGCCAACGAAGATGGCGTTGCGGGGATGGCGGAGCGGGTGCATCTCGGAACCCCTAAGCGGTCTTGCCGGGCAGCAGGTAGAGCAGCGAGAACAGCAGGATCCAGACGACATCGACGAAATGCCAGTACAGCGAGACCGATTCGACGGCGTCGTGATGGCGGGCCGAGAACTGGCCGGCCATGCCCCGATAGAGCACGACCCCGAGCATCACCACACCGGCGAAGACGTGCGCCCCGTGGAACCCGGTCAGCGTAAAATAGGTCGTCCCGAACACGCCGGACGACATGGTCAGGCCTTCGCGACCGAGCTCGGCGTAATCGATCGCCTGCATGATCAGGAACACGATCCCGATGACGAAGGTCACCCCGATGTTCCGGATGAACGCCGTTCTGTCGCCGCGGCGGATGCCCCACACCGCAAACTGACAGGTGAACGACGACAGGATCAGGAGCACGGTCGCCGGGCCGACAAGCGGCAGGATCGCGAGATGAAACTGCTCGTTCGAGACCGGATCGATGGTGGGCCACACGGTCGATCTGGCCCGGACCGAGAAATACGCCGCGAAGAGCCCCGCGAAGAACATCACCTCGGAGGTGATGAACAGGAGCATCCCGAGGACGACGTTGCTGATCCCGCCATGGCTGTCGTGCGGCAGGGCGGCGACGGGGCTGTGGTCGGTCGTCGTCAGGGCATGGCTGTCGGTGGCCATCGAGGTCAGGACTCGACCTGGAGCGCGGTGGCGCTCGGCTTTGGCCCGTGACGCTGGTCGAACACGGGCCGCTCCGAGCGAATCTCGGGCAGTCGGTCGAAGTTATAGGGCGGCGGCGGGGAGCTGGTCGCCCATTCGAGCGTATTGCCCTCCCATGGGTCGTCGCCGGCGACCGCGCCGCTGCGCAGCGACACGAACACGTTCCACAGGAACGGCAGCATGCTCGCGGCGATGGTGAAGCCACCGATCGTCGCCAGCAGATTGAGGTCGTTCCAGCCGGCCGTGGATGCATAGTCCGCGATCCGCCGCGGCATGCCGGCCAGACCGAGCTGGTGCATCGGAAAGAACGTCAGGTTGAAGCCGACGAACATCAGCACGAACTGGACCTTGCCCAGCCCCTCGTTCAACATCCGGCCGGTCATCTTGGGGAACCAGTAGTAGATGCCCGCCATGACCCCGAACACGGACCCGCCGAAGAGCACGTAGTGGATATGGGACACGACCCAGTACGTGTCGTGCAACGCGAAGTCCACCGGCACGGACGCACTGAACGCGCCGTTGATGCCGCCGATGAGGAACATGGACAGGAAACCAAGGGCGAACAGGAGTGGCGTCGCGAGCCGCAGCTGGCCCCGCCACAGCGTGAAGATCCAGTTGAACATCTTCACCCCGGTCGGTACCGCGATGAGGAAGGTCATCAGGCTGAAGAACGGCAGATACACCGCGCCGGTCGTGAACATGTGGTGCGCCCAGACGGAGAACCCGAGCGCCCCGATGCCGACCGTGGCGAAAACGAATGCCTTGTACCCGAACAGTGGTTTACGGCTGAACACCGGCAGGATCTCGCTGACCGTGCCCATCGCGATGAGGATCATCACGTAGACGGCCGGGTGCGAGTAGAACCAGAAGATGTTCTGGTAGAGGATCGCGTCACCGCCGTTGGCCGGGTCGAAGAAGCTGCCGCCGAGGTTGCGGTCGATGAACAGCATGATCAGGGCGCTCGTGATGACGGGCGTCGCGAGGAGCACGAGCACCGCGGTCACGAGCACGGTCCAGGTCAGGATCGGCATCCGGAACAGGGTCATCCCGGGCGCGCGCATCTTGAAGATCGTGACGAGGAAGTTGACCGCGCCAAGGATCGAGCTCGTGCCGATGAGCACGAGGGCCACGATCCACAGGTCCTGGCCCGTCCCGACGGAAGCCAGCGGCCGATCCTGAGCGAGCGGTGAATAGCTGGTCCAGCCGGCGGCCGCCGTGCCGCCGGTCACGAAGCTCAGGAGCAGCAGGATCCCGGCCAACGGCAGCATCCAGAACGACATGGCATTGATCCGCGGGAAGGCCATATCTGGCGCGCCGAGCTGGAGCGGCACGACGTAGTTGCCAAAGCCAGCCAGCATCGGGATCACGAACAGGAAGATCATGAACGTGGCGTGCATCGTGAAGACTTCGTTGTAGGTCTGGTCCGTGACGAACTGGAGACCCGGAGCGGCGAGCTCCGTCCGTACGACCATCGCCAGGATCCCGCCCAGGAAGAAGAAGACGAACGAGTTGATGACGTACAGGATCCCGATCTTCTTGTGATCGGTCGTCGTCACCCAGTCGTACAGGGTGCTGCGATAGGTGGTGGCGGCGGGGTGCAGGACTGTGGTCGCCACGGTGGTGCTCCTAGTTGACCGTGAGGGTGCCGGTCATATTGGGATGGACCGTGCAGACGAATGCGTAGGGACCGGCCGGCAGCGCCGGGACGTCATAGGTTCGAATCTCCGGACCCGGGAAGATATCGCCGGTGAACACAGCGGGGCCCGTCGGGCTGCCATCGTGGATGGCGACGTTGTGTAGGGTGCCCGCGTCTTTATTGTCGAACGCGATCCGGAAGGCGGTGTCCGCCGGCGCCTGAAGGTCCGCCTGCTCGAACTTGATGTTGACGGCACTGACGACCAGGGTGGGCCCGGCCACCTCGCCCGACGGGGCGGGCGGCGGCGTCGCAGCGGCTTGTTCGATGGCGCCGGCAAGCCAGGCGTCGTAGTCGGCCGGCGTGCGCGCATGAACGTCGAACAGCATCACGCGATGTCCCGCGCCGCACAACTCTGCGCATTGGCCGCGGAATGTGCCGCCCGCGTCCTTCTCGTTGATCGTGAACTCGAACACGTTGATGCGGCCCGGCACGACATCCCGCTTGAACAGGAACTGCGGGACGTAGAAGGCGTGGATGACGTCCGGGCTCTCCAGGCTGAGCTGGACCGTGCGACCAGCGGGCACCACCATGCCGCCCTCATCGCCGCTCGGGACGAGTTGCGTGTAGAGGACCTCCTGGCCGGTGTCGTCGAGGTATTCGAACGTCCACTGAAACTGGCCGGCGATCGCCTTGATCCTGGTCTGGGGTTCAGCGGACACGATCTCGACCGTATTGAGGGTCTGCCACGAGATCACGAACAGGAACGCGACGATCAGGGTTGGGACGACGGTCCAGACCGCTTCCGCGATCACAATGCCGTGGGTCTGGACCGGCAGGTCGACGTCCCCGGGACGGCGTCGATAGCGGATGACCGTCCACAGGATCAGGCCTTCGACCACGAAGAAGATGACCACCGCGATCAGGAACACGATCGTGTACAGGTCGCGGATCAATGCACCCTGCGTCGTGACCGCCTCGGGTGGAAAGAGGCCGGTGACGATACGTTGGCTGCTCGTGATCAGGTCGACCCCGGCCGCCACGGCCAGGACCACGCCGCCGACCAGAAACGCGCCGATGATGAGGGCACGGATCGCGACGTTGGAGCGGCCGGTCCCGGGGGAACTCGCCATGCAGGTCCTCAACGAATGGTCAGGTCGCGGCCAGACCACCCTGGGTCGGACCGCGGCCATGATACCCGGACGGCGGCTCGTCTCGCCGGACCTCGGATGGAGGTCCTTGTCCGCCCTGCTCGCCCGGTCGTGGGACCATGCGGCCGATGTCGTTGCTGAACCATTCACTCCGCGCCGCCGTCCTTGGATCCGTAGCCTCGATTCTGTTGCCGAGCACGGTCGCCGCCCACGGTGAGGTCCCGGCCGAGCCACCGAGTGCGGCATCGATCATGTTCGGCTGGACGTTCGAGCCTCTGCCGACGCTTGGGATCGCTGTAGTGCTGGCCTGGTGGTGGTGGGCCGTCCGACGCGTGAATAGAGCCCACGCGGCCAACCCGGTCCCGCGCCGCCGATCCGTGGCGTTCGCCCTGGGAATGGCCGCGATCGCTTTCGCGCTGCTCTCCGGCATCGATGCCTACGACACGACGCTGTTCTCCGTCCACATGGTCCAGCACGTGCTGCTGACCATGGTCGCGGCGCCACTCATCGCCCTGGCGGCCCCGGTCACGCTGGTCCTGCGGGTTTCCTCGGCGGCCACCCGGCGGCGCTGGATCCTGCCGGTGCTGCATGCCCGGGTCACGAAGGTCCTGGCGTTCCCGGTCGTCGCCTGGATCCTGTTCGCGGGCGTGATGTGGGCGAGCCATTTCTCGCCGCTATTCGATGCGGCCCTGGACGACCCGTTGATCCACGACCTCGAGCACGGCCTGTTCCTCGGCGCGGCGCTGCTCTTCTGGTGGCCGGCGATCGCGTTGGACCCCGCACCGTGGCGGATGACCCATCCGGTGCGGGCGCTGTACGTCGGACTGCAGATGCCGCAGAACACATTTCTGGCGGCCGTGCTCCTCGGGGTCCCGACGGTCCTGTATCCGCATTACGAAACGATCGCGCGCACGTGGGGCCCGACACCCCTGGATGATCAGCGCCTGGCGGCCGGAATCATGTGGCTCGCGGGTGACGTGGTGTTCATCGCGGCGCTTGCCGCGATCGTCTTCTTCTGGATGCGGGCCGAGGGCCGGGATGAGGCCCGCGCGGATCGGCGGGCGGCCCAGGAGTTGGGCGAGATCCGCGTCCGCGAGGCTCGGTTGGCGGAACGGCGGACTCGGGAGCGCGAAGAGGTCTGACCGCACGCGGCCCCGCCCATGCCATGTCAGCCCCAGTTACCTTTCTGGCACAGATCCCTCGTGATGGTCCGCTTCGTACGCTCAAATCTGCGATCTGAGCAATCGGTCGTGCACGGCTGTGCGGAAAAGGTAACTACGGCTGACATCGGGCCATGGGCCCTGCACGGCTGTACGGAAGTGGCTACTACGGCTGACATCGGCCCGCCAGGGCGAGATGAGCGCGCGGCCGGTCGCGCCTCAACGAGGAATCGGCGCCTCCAGGTACGCACGGTAGAGCGCCGGATCCACGTTGCCGCCGCTGACCACGCCCACGACCGACCCATCGACGTCGCCGAGACCGACCTCCGGGCCACGGAACGCGATAGCCGCCACCACCAGCGCCCCAGACGGTTCCGCGACGAGTCGCGAACGTTCCGCCGCCAGCCGGACCCCCGCCGCGATCTCGGCTTCCGAAACCGTCACGATCCCGTCCAGGTGCGCCCGCAGATGGGCAAAGTTCCGCACCCCGATGGCCTGCGTACGTGTCCCGTCGGCGATCGTCCGCGACACATCGGCGGCCGACCATCGCACGATCCGCCCGAGCCGCAGAGACTCCTGCGCATCCGCGGCGAGTTCCGGCTCAACGCCGATGACCCGCGCGCGAGGCACCAGGGCCTTGATCGCGGCCGCGACGCCGCTCGCCAACCCACCACCACCGATCGGCACCAGCACGAGGCCGACGTCCGGCAGATCCTCGGCGATCTCGAGCCCGACCGTGCCCTGTCCGGCGATGATCCGGTCGTCATCGAACGGCGGGATGATGGCCAGACCCCGTTCTTCGGCGATCGCCTCGGCACGGGCCTGACGCTCGTCCGAGGCCGTCCCCACGATCACGACCTCGGCGCCGTCCGCCTCGACCCGTTCGCGCTTGATGGCAGGGGCATCACTCGGCATGACCACGACCGCCGGAGCGCCCAAAAGGCGGGCCGCCCGGGCCACGCCCTGTGCATGGTTGCCCGACGAGTAGGTGATGACCCCGCGCGCGAGCGCCTCCGGGGACAGGCCAGCGATCGCCACATAGGCGCCACGCAGCTTGAACGCTCCGATCGGCTGGAGGCTCTCGGCCTTGAGGAAGACTCGGTCATCAGGCGGACCAAAGGGCACCAGCGGCGTCCGGATGGCGACGCCACGCAACACCGCCGCGGCGGTGCGGATGGCATCGATCGTGACGAGGTCGGGCGCGTCGCTCACCGGCGATCGCGATCGATCAGCCCCTGGCAATCGATGCAGTTCGCCGCCCACGGGAGCGCCTCGAGACGGGCGGCGGCGATCGCCTTGCTGCAGCGCAGGCAGGTGCCGTAGGAACCGTCTTCGAGGCGGGCCAGCGCCTCTTGTACGAGCTCGAGCTGATGCATCGACTTGTCGCGTAGCGCCAGGTCGCGCTGCTGCTCGAAGACCTGGCTGGCGGCCGCGGCCTGCGAGCCGTAGGTCATCTGGTCCGGCGGCTGGACGGCCTCGCCCAGCTCGTCGATCAGGTGCGTTCGCGCAGCGAGCAGCGCGCTGCGGGCAGCGGCGGAATCGATCGCGTCCATCGGCGGACTGTACGCCCGGGAGCGCGGACGCGCGTCTCGCCCTATGCTCCCGCGGAGCATCGGAAGGAGACACGACCCATGGCTATCGCCATCGATCCCGTATGCGGGATGGAGGTCGACACGGCGACCTCGCTCCTGTCGCTTGAGCACGACGGCACGATCTACTGGTTCTGCGGCAAGGGCTGCCTGCTCGAGTTCAAGGACGATCCGGACAAGTACCTGGACCCTGACCACCAGCCCTCGATGTAGTCGCGCGATAAGTCGCAGCTAAGCGGCCGTCGCGATACTGCGAGTCCGCGGTATCGATCGGGCACTCCTCGATGGGATCGGCTGTCGGGTCCCGTGCCGGTTTGCCGGCTGGAGGTGTCCCATGGCGCGTCTGCGCATGTCCTTTGCTCGGCTCATCTGGGCCGTAACTCCAATGCTTGCCGTGCTGATCGACATGGGCCGCCGTTGGTCGTGACCTACGTTCGCGCGTCCACCACGCTCGAGCTGATCCGCGTCGCGAGATAGACCGGGATCACGGATAGCACGATCAGGACCAGGGCCACGACGTTGACGACCGGCAGCTCCGTCGGCCGCTGGATGGCGGCGAGGATCCACATCGGGATGGTCTGCGTCCCGGCGCCCGCCGTGAAGTTCGTGACGATGATCTCGTCGAACGACAGCGCATAGGCAAGCAGTCCGCCAGACAGCAAGGCCGTTCCCATGCCCGGCAAGGTCACGCGCCGGAAGGTCGTGAAGGCGTTCGCGCCAAGGTCCGCCGAGGCTTCCTCGGGAGACCGTGGAAGGCGTCGCAACCGGGCGATGACATTGTTGTAGGCGATGACCACGCAGAACGTGGCATGACCGATGACGATCGTGAGTAACCCAAAATCCACGCCAAAGGTCACGAACGACGTTCGCAGGGCGATGCCGGTCACGACGCCCGGCAGCGCGATGGGAAGCACCAGGAAGAACGAGATCGTCTGGCGACCAAAGAACGCATATCGCTGGACCCCCAGCGCGGCCAGAGTTCCGAGCACCAGGGCGATCGCGGTCGCCAGGGTGGCCACGATCAGGGAGTTGACCAGGGCCTGGGTGACCCCCGGGTTGGAGGCGGCCTCGGCGAACCATCGGAGGGTGAACCCGGTGGGTGGCCAGGCCTGGAGCCGACTGGGGTTGAACGCATAGATGGTGAGGATGATCAGGGGCAGGTACAGGAACGAAAGGACCAGCGCCGTGGCCACTCGCAGCGCGATCCTGATGCCCTTCGACTCAACCATCCCGCGGCCTCACAGAGAATCGAACGCGCCCAGGCGGCGCGCCACGAGCAGGTAGATCGTCATGATCCCGATCGGGAGCAGCGAATACGCCGCCGCCAGGGGCAGGTTGCCCAGGCTCGAGTTGTCGTAGATGACGTTCCCGATGAACTTCGCATCAGCGACGAGGTCCGGCGTGATGTAGTCGCCAAGGGTCAGCGAGAAGGTAAAGATGGAACCTGCCACCAACGCGGGAAAGACGAGCGGCAGGATCACCCGGCGGAAGGTAGCTCCCGATCGGCCTCCAAGGTCTGCCGACGCCTCGAGCAAGGATGACGGGATTCGCTCCAGTCCGGCGTAGATCGGCAGGATCATGTACGGCAGCCACAGGTAACTCAGCACGAGCCAGGCATTGGCGATCTCGTCCAGGCCCGGCCCCTCCACGCCGAAAGGGCTCAGCGCCCACTCCATGAAGCCATTGCCCTGAAGGATGGTCCGCCACGCATAGACCTTGACGAGGTACGCGGCCCAGAGCGGCATCAGGACCGCGATGACGAGGATGCCGCGCACCCGTGGCGAGGCGACCCGGGCCATGTAGTAGGCGATCGGGAATGCCAGCAGCACGTCCGTCACTGTCACGACGGCGGCCATGGCGATGGTTCGGACGGCAACGGTCCGATACACCTCGTTCTCGAACAACGACACGAAGGCAGCAAGGGTCCACGAGAAGGGTTCGACCCGACCCGTGAATGCGTCCTTTGACCAGAACGCGTTGAGCAGCAGGATGACGAGTGCGCCCAGGTAGGCGATCACCAACCAGCCGAGCGGGCCGGCCAGCAG
>JANOIS010000040.1:0-4703 GCA_031407755.1 Chloroflexota bacterium
GGCGCCTGCGCTTCGGCGGAGTCTCGTCGGCCAGCCCGGGGATGGACGCCGCGATCGGTCACCTACGACCAGGGGTCGTGGTCGTCACAGATCGAGATCGTCCGACGATGGGCACCGAGCACGCCCACGCTCCACCGAGGCGCCGGCGACGCTTGGATGTGCCGGCGTCGTCGCCGAAGACGACGGTGGTTCATCGCTGACGAAGATTCGGGAGGAATCAGGGTTCAGGCGCCCGGCTCGACTCCCATCTGTCAACGACGTGTCCGGGAATCACACCTAGCGCCCTCGCGCCGGAGCGCTCGGATCGGCTACTCGTCCTCGCGGGCTTCGAGGCCGAGCAACTCCATCTGGACATAGTCGGACGTGTCGAATGCGAGCTGACGCGGTGCGAACGGCGAACTGTCCTCGCCGCCGGCGCCGATCGGCGCGAACTCGAGGACGATGCGCTCGTCGCCCTGAACGAGCGTGTAGACAAGCAACTGGTCCGGTCGGGTCTCGAACTCGAGATGCTCGAACGAATCGATATTCAGGGTGATCGCCAGCGGCGTGAAGTAGGTCGATGTATCGGGTGCGTCGGTGACGATACGCTCCACCCAGCCCGTCCCGTGCGACACGACCACGCGACCACGCAGGAATCGGTAGCTGACGGTCTGCTTCAGCAGCGGCCGCAGCAGATGGAGCATGTCTGTCCGGCTGGTGACGACACCCTCGTTCACAAAGAACTTGGCGGCCTGCGGGCTCGACACGGCTCGGATCTCCTCGGGGGCGGCGAGGGACTGGGTCCGGACAGGGCTGGGGCCGCTGACGGACGTCCGCGATGGTACCGCACCCCTCGACCGCCGGGGAACCCCCCAACCGCGGCCGCGTATCATCGCGGTCATGCTCCTCGCCATCGATATCGGGAACACCAACGTCACGATCGGGCTCCTGCGCGGGGGGACGCTCATGGCGACACGCCGGGCGGCCACCAACCCGCGCTCCACCGCGGACGAGCTGGAGCTCCTGCTCGCCGGTCTGCTGGGTCTCGACGACGCCTCGTTCGCCGACGTGACCGCCATCGCCTGTGCCTCGGTCGTGCCGGCGCTGACCACGCACGTGGAGGCCGTGGGGGCCCGCCGCGAGTGCCCGCTGACCGTCGCCCGAGCCGGGATCGTGCCACTGGCCGTCCGGACGGACCGCCCGGATGAGGTCGGGGCGGATCGGCTGGTGAATGCCCTTGCTGCCGGGCGGCTGTACGGCACGCCTGCGGTCGTGGTCGATTTCGGCACCGCCACCACGCTCGATTGCGTGGCCGCCGACGGAGCGTACATCGGGGGTGCCATCGCTCCCGGGCTGGAACTTGGGCTCGAGGCCCTGGCGGCACGGACCGCGAAACTGCCGCGGATCGAGCTGCGTGCCCCGAGCCGGGCGATCGGGCGGGACACCGTCAGCGCCATGCAATCAGGCACGGTGTTCGGCTACCAGGCGCTGGTGGTCGGGCTGCTCGGCCGGGTGCGGCGTGAGCTTGCGGACCTCGCCGACGTCGAGCCACGGGACGTCAAGGCGATCCTGACCGGGGGGCTGTCGGCGGCACCGTGGGCGGCCGATCTGGAAGGTATCGACGCGATCGATCCTGACCTCACGCTCAAGGGACTCGCGATCCTCCATGCCGAGGTTTCCGGCGGTGAGCGGCTGGAGCTCGGCCTCCCGTGACCGGCTCGGGCGCCGGCCCGGCCACCGGCTCGGGCGCCGGCTCGGGCGCCGGCTCGAGCGCCGGCCCGGCCACCGGCCGGCTCGCCGGGCGTCTGATCGGCCTTGGCGTCACCGGCTCGATCGCTGCGTACAAGGCCGTCGAACTGCTCCGGCTGCTGCGTCATGAGGGCGCCGAGGTCGCGGTGATGCTCACGCCAGCCGCGACTCGGTTCGTCGGGCCGCTGACGTTCGCGGCGTTGTCGCGCCATCCCGTCGAGCACGAGCTGCTGGAGCTGCTGCCGGACGGTCGGATCGGGCACATCGTCGTGGCCGACAGTGCGGACGCCATCGTCGTGGCGCCGGCGACCGCGCACTGGCTTGGAGCGATGGCCGGGGGTCTGGCCGGTGATGTCGTGACAGCCACGGTCCTTGCCACCTCCGCACCGGTCGTCGTGGCCCCCGCGATGGACGGCGAGATGTGGTCACATCCGGCCACGAGGGCCAATGTGGCGCGGCTACGGGACGTCTTTGGGTACACGATCGTGGAGCCGACCGCCGGCGAACTGGCCTCGGGTCAGGAGGGCATCGGACGGTTGGCCGAGCTCCCCGACATCGTCGACGCCGTCGTGGCGGCCGTCGAACCCAGCTCGATCCGCGCTCCGGACCCGGCCGCCCGCCCGCCCATCGTCGCCGCGCCGCGCGATGCCGACCTGGCTGGCCGGCACGTCGTGGTGTCGGCGGGCGGGACTCGCGAGGCGATCGATCCGGTGCGCTTCATCGGCAATCGATCGACCGGGAAGATGGGTGCCGCGATCGCTGCTGCGGCCCTGGATCGGGGGGCGCGGGTGACCCTCGTGGCGGCCAACCTCGAGGTCTCCGTTCCGGACGGTGCCGCCGTCGTCCGGGTGGAGTCGACCGAGGATCTGCGCGATGCGCTGTTGACGATCACCCGCGACGGGTTCGACGCCCTGGTCATGACGGCCGCCGTCGCCGACTTCCGTCCAACGAACGCCACCGATCGCAAGTTGGAACGCGGCGCCGGGCGCACCCTGGAGCTGGAACCGACCCCGGACGTGCTGGCCGAGATCGCCCGGAACATAGGCCTGCCCAGGCCGGTGCTGGTCGGGTTCGCGGCCGAGACCGGATCGCTGGATCGGGCGGCGGACAAGCTTCGGCGCAAGGGCGTGGATCTGCTCGTCGCCAACGACGTCACAGAAGCCGGATCCGGGTTCGGGACGGATACCAACCGGGTCAGCTTCTTCACCGCCGGGGGGACGCGCGAGGACCTGCCGCTGCTCGGCAAACGTGATGTCGCCGAGCGGCTCCTGGATCGAGTCGCTCAGGCGCTGGACGCGCGCGATGCTGACGCGCAGACTTCAACGCCATGAGTGCGACCACCGATTCCCCTCGCCGACTGACCGTCGTCGATATCGCCCGACGCTACACGGACGGTCAACGCCTGCCGATGCTGACGGCGTACGACTACCCGACGGCACAGATCCTCGACGAGGCCGGTGTCCCGCTCATCCTCGTCGGCGATTCGCTCGGGCAGGTCGTGCTTGGCTACGAATCGACCGTCCGCGTGACGATGACCGAGATGCTCCACCACACGAGGGCCGTCGTCCGTGGCACGCAGCGCGCGATGATCATCGGCGACATGCCATTCCTGTCCTACGCCTCGACGGCGGAGGCCCTCGAGAATGCCGGCCGATTCCTCCAGGACGCGGGGGCCCAGGCGGTCAAGGTCGAGGGCGGCGTGCGCTCCGAACGGATCATCGAATCGATGGTCAGGGCCGGCATCCCGGTCATGGGCCATATCGGCTGGACGCCCCAGGCGCAGCTCGGGATGGGCGGCAAGGTCCGGGTCCAAGGCAAGGACCGGTCCCAGGCGCGGGCCCTGCTGGCCGACGCATTCGCAGTCCAGGAGGCAGGCGCCTTCGCGATCGTGCTGGAACTCATCCCGGCCCAGCTTGCGGGCGCGATCACGGAGCGGCTGCGCATCCCCACCATCGGTATCGGGGCCGGACCGGACTGCAGCGGCCAGGTGCAGGTCGTCACGGACCTCCTCGGCCTGGGTGACTTCGTGCCGCGCCACGCACGGCCGTACGCGCACCTGCGCGAGACGATCGGGGACGCCGCCCGGGCCTATGCCGCGGACGTGGAGGCGGGCACGTTCCCGGGGGCCGCGGAGACCGTTCGCATGGACGACGCGGTCCTGGACGAGGCGCTCGGTCGCGGCTCCCCCGACCGAGCGGCGGGATCCATGCCGATCGGCGGCATCCCGCTCGACCGCGACCTCTGAGCCGCACCGCCGCGGGCCCCCGTCCCGACCGACCATGACCCTGGTCCTGCGCACCCGCGCCGAGCTGCGCGACGCCCTGGCGACCGCATCCCGGCCGGTGGGCCTCGTGCCCACGATGGGCTGGTTGCACGACGGCCACCGCGCGTTGATGCGGCGCGCCCGGGTGGACAGCGCCACGACCGTCGCAACGATCTTCATCAACCCGCGGCAGTTCGACCTCGCCTCCGACTACACGCAGTACCCGCGCAACGAGGCACGCGACCTCGCCATCGCGGAAGCCGAGGGCGTGGACATCGTGTGGGCGCCGCCGGTCGACGAGGTCTATCCGAGTGGTTTCGATACGGTCGTGGCCGTGGGCGCGGTCGCCCTACCGCTGGAGGGAGCGGCGAGACCGGGACATTTCGATGGCGTCGCCACGGTCGTCGCGATCCTGTTCAGCCTGATCGGGGCCGAGCGGGCGTACTTCGGCCAGAAGGATGCTCAGCAGGTGATGGTCATCCGTCAGATGGCCCGCGACCTGGCCATCGGGACGGAGGTCGTGGCCTGTCCGACGGTCCGCGAGTCAGACGGCCTCGCGCTGTCGTCGCGCAACGTCCATCTCAATGCCGAGCAGCGAGCCGCCGCACCGGTCCTGCGTCGGGCGCTTGTCGCGGCACGAGACCGCTGGGAGGCGGGCGAGCGCGACGCCGACCGACTGCGGGCCCGCATCCGGGACGTGCTGGCCCAGGAG
>JANOIS010000347.1:0-1999 GCA_031407755.1 Chloroflexota bacterium
GCCTACCTTGACAAGTACAGCCAGCAGTCGGGGGTCAGGGCCACCCTCGAGACGGCCCTCGATCGCGAGCTGGCGCTCGCCCCGCGCTCCGAGATCCAGGTCATCCGGGTGATCCAGGAGGCGCTGACCAACGTCCGCAAGCATTCCGGCGCGGCGTCCGCGGTCGTCAGGATCACGGACCGGGACGGCGGCACCGCGATCGTCGTCGAGGACGACGGCCACGGCTTCGACCTGAGCGGGGCGCTCCTCGGCCGCGATAGGTTCGGACTGCACACGATGCGCGAACGGATGGAGCTGATCGGCGGTACCTTGACGATCGACTCCTCACCCGGACGGGGGACGCGCGTGATCGCGCTGATGCCGGGCGCGGCATTCGCAGCGGCTTCAGCCCTCGAGGTGAATGGTGCAGGCAACGGCGCCCATCCGGATCCTGCTGGTCGATGACCAGCCGCTCTTTCGCAGCGCCATCGCGACGCTCATCGCGGAACAACCCGACATGGCCGTCGTCGGCGAAGCCGAGAACGGGCTCGAGGGGGTCGAGAAGGCCCACGCGCTGAACCCGGACCTCGTCGTCATGGACGTCGAGATGCCGGTGATGAACGGCGTGGAAGCGGTCCGCCTCATCCGGGAGCAGCTCCCGGCGATCAAGGTCGTCATGCTGACCGTATCGGAGTCGGATGATCATCTTCTCGACGCGATCCGCAACGGCGCCCACGGGTATCTGCTGAAAGACCTCCGGCCGGAGCAGCTCTACGACCTGTTGCGGTCGGTCATGCGCAATGAGACGCCGCTGTCGCCGGCGATCGCGGGGCGCCTGGTCGCCGAGTTCCGGAGCAGCCATCTGGTCCGCACGATATCTGTCAAGGAGCCGGAGGGCCGCGCGCTCTCTCGGCGCGAGATCGAGATCCTCCAGCTCGTGGCCGACGGCCTGGGCAACAAGGAGATCGGCGCGCGGCTCTCGATCACCGAGGGGACGGTCAAGAACCACGTCCACAACGCGTTGGAGAAGCTGCACCTGGAAAACCGGACCCAGGCCGCCGCGTACGTCGTCCGGCAGGGCCTGGGGCACCGCCCTACCGACGCAGGCTGATCCGGACGCGGCCGGGTCGGCTGCGCGACCGTGCCACACGGTAGATGGCGTCCAGTCACCGATTGTGCCGGCCCGGGGATGGAAGCGTGGCGTGCCCCTCCCTACGATGGCCGCGCCAGGACCGCCAGTGGCCTGCCACGAGGACATCAAGCATGCAGGATGACCGACCCATCTCGGTCCTGATCCTGTACGCCCACCCGCTGCTGGGCGAGGGACTCGCCCGACTGCTCTCGTCGGAGCCCGGGCTGAAGGTCGATGCCGCTCAGAGCGACGACGCGGAGAGGGTGGAGCGTGGGTTGGCGGCCGCCCCCGAGGTGATCATCTTCGAGCGAGGCGATCCCGATCGTGCGGTCCAGATCCTGGAGCGCGCGCCGGACGCCCTGATCATCGACGTGGGGATCGGTCCCGGACCGACCTTCACGTACCGCCGCGAGGAGATCTCCGCCTGGCCCGACGCGATCCTCGAGGTGATCCGCCAGGCGTCGAGTCTCCGCCGAAGGGGGCGGACACCGGTCCCGATCGCATCGCCGAGCGTCATCGTCAGGTCCTGAGACGGCTCGTCGTCCACCTTCCCACGATCCTCCGTCGCAGGCTCATCGCGGGGGGTGATCCCGCCACAGTGGACCTGTACCCAAAACCTACCGGTCGGTGGATACCTTTGCCCTCCCGTCCAGCGGCATGCTGCGTCCACGGGTTGCACGCCAGGTCGTGTTCGGCGTACGCCGAGGCCCTTCGGCACCAGATCGGAGGAGGACGGATGGAGCCAGGCGCTGTCGATCCCGCGGGTCGACCGATGGGGCGCCGCCGCTTCGTCCGGATGCTCCTCGGCTTCTCCGTGCTCTCGACGCTCGCGATGGTGGTCACGCCGATCATCGGCTTCCTCATCCCGCCCAGGACGGAGGGCGCCGG
>JANOIS010000109.1:0-1718 GCA_031407755.1 Chloroflexota bacterium
GCGCGGGCGATCGTGGCGAGAGCCAGGACGATGCCGGAGAGGAGCAGGCCGAGGCCGAACTCACGAAGTGGGCCGAGCCAGGTGGAGGCGACGGCGATCTGGGTCGCGTCGGTCATCCCGGCAACGACGGCGTAGGTGATGAACTGGACGATCTCGACCATGAGGCCGGCCATCATCAGGACCACGAAGATCTTGGCGGTGGGGGGCATCCGAAGGGTCTCGACGGTCAGGCCCAGCCCTTGCTGGACTTCGCCGCCGCCCGATCGCAGCGCCGCGAGGATTCTCGCGAGCAGGAACGAGATCCCGGCGAGTGCGAAGCCCTCACCCAGGAACTGGAGGCCCTGGACCCATGCACGCTGCGAGCCCGCGAGCTGCGGATCTGACGCGACGTTGCCGGCTGCGACGATCGCGAGGGCGAGACCCCCGAACAGGGCCATGGCGGCCATCGCCAGCATCGGCAGCCACATCAGGCTGGCAAGCCTGTGGATCGGAAGTGGGGCCGGAGCCCGTTCCGTTGCGACCGCCGGGCCGAAGTCGCTATCGAATTCGCCGAGTGCGCGACCCGCACCGCTGGCGGACTGGGGCCTCAATTGCGGGAGCGCGAACTTGACGCTGTCCACCCGGGCCAGGACCCGGCCGCGGATGGCAAGCAGGATCGAGGCGATCCCGAGCTTGGCGGTCCCGAACGCTGCGGTCGTCAGACCGAAGGTCCAGATGGCGAGGGTCGTGACATCTGCGCCGGCCCCTCCGTCGCGGACGATCTGCGCCGCATTCCACGCGCCGGCGAAGGCGATCATCGCCGCACCGGTCGCGATCGCGGCAAGCCCGAGACCTGTCGTGCGTAGGGTGAACGATGTGATCGTGCCGGGTCCACCGTCTGAGTTGACCAGCACCTGCGAACTGGTGGCCATGTGACTGCCTCCTTGGGCTGTTGGGCGGTCACCGGAGATCCCGGGCTCCTGCCTGTGGCCCAACCGTGCGCTCGTTTGGAAGGCTCGTCGGTGTGCTGGCGCACAACCCGGAATCATGATCTCAAGCTGCCCCTCGCGCCCCGCACGACGCGGGACCGGGTTGTCGGAGGCCAGATCGTCCGACGGTGATGCCGGTCACAGCGGCCGTGGGATTCGGTCCTAGCCTGTGATGGGTCGGCGATTCTCGTCGGCCCAGCGAACCGGTGGCACCCAGGAGGAATGACGATGGTGCCGACATCCGACATGCCGGTGATCATGGATCCGGCGATGACCCCGCCTCGAATCCCCACGCCGCCCGAGCCAGAGGACATCCGGCATGCCCAGGCGGCAGCTGCCGATGTCGAGCCGCTCGAGCCGCCGCCGAGGCGTCGCTCTGGTTCGGCTAATTGAGCGTGGCCTGCCCCGAATGTTACCGAGTCTGGTGACCCATCGCAATCGTGGTCAGGTGACCTTGGGCGGGTCACCTGACTCGCTGGGAGTCGACGAGGGGGTGCATGCCGGCAGGTCGCGCCGCGCATTCGATCCGGGTTGGGCGGTGATCGTGCCGGCCGCAGCGGCTCGTGCGTCTACCGTCGGACGATCACGGTCTCGAGATACTCGCTCGGCACGACCATCGTGCCGTCGTCGGCGCGGTTGAAGCGGGCGATGAGGTCGAGTAGGTCCGTCTCGAGCGCCTCGCGACCGGCCTCCCCGACGGCCTCGAAGCTCTTCATCGTCGGGCCGTAGTAGCGCCGCCAGTAGTCGAGA
>JANOIS010000132.1:0-9907 GCA_031407755.1 Chloroflexota bacterium
GAACTCGAGGGTCGCGAGCGCGGCGGCGAGGATCCGGGTCGTCGCCACGGTGCATGATCCGGCGATCGCGGGGTCCGTGACGAGAACGCCGCGGGTGGCCCCCATGGCCAGCGCCTTGCGCATCGTCTCGGGGCCGCTGGAAGGTGCCATCGACAGCAGGATCACCTCGCCCTCGCCGGCCGACGCGATGAGCTTGAGGGCCTTCTCCAGGACGTATTCGTCGTTGCCGTTGACCACGGCCGGGCTGTTGGCCCGGTCCAGGGTCCCGTCGGCACGGAGACGCTCTCCGCCGGACGCCGGATCCGGAACGGGTTTGGTGAGGACGACGATGCGCACGAGCCCGCGGGACCTCCCTGCTCCTGATGGCCGCCGCCCCCAGGATCTGGACGGCGCATTCGCGACCCGCATCGTACCGCGACCGGGGCTGGTCGCATGTCGTCCGGCATCGTAGGCTTGGTGGCAGGTGGCGAGTCGGGCTCGGGGGCCAGGCTCCAGCCGCCGAGGGAAGATCATGGACCAGACGACACAACTCTTTGCGCTGATTGCTGCGGCGACACTCGGCATCGTGGCCTTGCTCGGCATCCTGCGCCGCCAGCGCCATCAGGTCGAAGACACGGATCGGGTCAGTCCCTACGCCGTCAGCACCGAGGGCATGAAGCGCTGTCCCAGGTGCGGGTTCGGCAATCTCGTCACGGACGCGACCTGTGCCTCCTGTGGGCATCGCCTGCCGGGGTAGTCAGCGGTCCGGTCCGCCGAACCAGATTCAAACGACTCGCAGGCGCCGGTCCGACGGTACGGAGGCGAGCCGCGCCGCCAGCACTTCGCTGACATCCAGAGCCACCACCCCGGCCCCGCCCTCGGCGGCCGCCAGACCGTCGGACAGCATGACCATGCAGAACGGGCAGGCCGTGGCCACGGTCGTGGCGCCGGTCTCGAGCACCTGCCGCGTGCGTTCGGCGTTGATGCGCGTCCCGCGCGTTTCCTCCATCCACATCCGCCCGCCACCGGCCCCGCAGCAGAAGGTGTTCTTGCCCGATTTCTCCATCTCGACGACATCGACCCCGGCCGCGCCGAGCACGGAACGGGGAGCTGAGACGACCCCGTTATAGCGGGCCAGATAGCACGAGTCGTGAACCGTCACGGCGCCGGGTCGGTGGTCGCCGCTGGACGACGCCGCATCCTCGGGCAACGTGGCCAATCGGCCCGAATCCACAAGCTCGGCAAGGAACTGGCTGTGATGCATGACCCGGAACGACCCGCCCAGCTGGCCGTACTCGTTGCCGATCGTGTTGAAGCAATGCGGGCAGGCCGTCACGATCGTCCGCTCGCCCATCCCATACCGGTTGAGCGTCTCGACCGCTCCACCGGCGAGGATCTGGAACACGTAGTCGTTGCCCATCCGCCGCGCCGGGTCGCCGGTACACGACTCCTCCTGCCCGAGTACCGCGAACGAGACCCCGGCGGCATGCAGGCAGGTCGCGACGGCCCGAGCCACCTTTTGATTGCGTGGGTCGAACGCCGCCGCGCATCCCACCCAGTACAGCACTTCGAGGGCGTCGAGGCCCCCGTCGTCAGCCACGGACGCCACCGTCCGCACCTCGAACGGCAGAGGCCTGGTCCAGTCCATCCGGGCGGACGCTGGCTGGCCCCACGGGTTGCCCTGGCCCTCCATCGCCCGGAACGCCGGCGTGAGTTCCTGCGGAAAGCGCGACTCCTCGAGCACGAGATTGCGGCGCAGCCCGACGATCTTGTCGACGTGCTCGATGAGGACCGGACAGGCCTCCACGCACGCGCCGCAGGTCACGCAGTCCCAGACCGCGTCGTACGGGATCGCGTTATCGACGATCGGCTCGGCCAGGGCGGTTGCCGCAGGCCGGGAGTCATCGAGCCCGTAGGTCTCACGCACGATCGGCGAATTCGGGATGAGGTTGAGTCCCGCCTCCGCATCGACCGACATGTCGCGGATGCCCATGATGAACGTCTTGGGATTGAGCGGCTTGCCCGTGGCATGGGCCGGGCATGCCTCCTGGCAGCGCCCGCATTCCGTGCAGGTGAACCCGTCGAGCAGATCCTTCCAGCCGAGGTCCTGGAGGGTCTTGAGCCCGAACGTGGCGTTCTCGTCCTCAAGGTCCATCACCGGCAGCTCGCCACGTGGCGCGAGCTTGCGGAACCAGATGTTGGGGAAGCTGGTGGCGATGTGCAGGTGCTTGCTGAATGGCAGATAGACGAGAAACGCCGCGACCAACGCGATATGTCCCCACCACAGGATCGCGAACCCTGCCCCCAGCACGTCCGGCGCGAAGATCGCCCGGAGCGGAACGGCCAGACCAGCCGATACGAAGGCTCCCGGCTGGTCGCCATGCACGGCGAATTCGAACGCCTCCGCCAGCAACTCGGTCATGACCACGCCACCGATCATGGACAGGATCACCAGCGCATCGCGGTTGAACGTCAGGCGCCGCGGCCGAGTCACCAGGCGCCGGAAGAACGCCCATCCGATCGAACCGATGACGATGACCGCCACGACGTTCTGCATCACGCTGGTCAGCGTCCACAGCAGTCCATCCAACGGGATCGAGACGAGCTGCTCGATGATCCCGCCGGTCACGATATTGGCCGTGCCGATGGTCAGCAGCACGAACCCCCAGAAGATGCCCGCGTGCATCAGCCCGGCTCGCGGGTCCTTGAACATCCTGGTCTGGATGAACGCGTAGCGGACAAGCCCCGTGAACCGGCGCGGAATGTCACCGAAAGGGTTTGGGCCGTCGGCGCGGACCGCGGCGAAGACCCGCAGGTGGCGAGCC
The DNA here is from genome assembly GCA_031407755.1 of Chloroflexota bacterium. Lineage (GTDB taxonomy): Bacteria > Chloroflexota > Limnocylindria > Limnocylindrales > CSP1-4 > SPCO01. The sequence continues at coordinate 2,805 of JANOIS010000132.1, forward strand.
ATCGCGAGGCAGAAGAGCACGACCGCGCCCCAGAACAGCGGGAACACCAGCGGATACGCAGGGACCTCCGCGAACGGCCCAAACAGCGTCATCGAGCGGATATCTGCGTCGTCGCGTCGTGGTCGAATGGCCCGGCCAGCGTCTCGAGCGCGTGGTCGAGCACGCCTTCGATGGCCGCCAGCGATTCCAGGGCGCCCTTCGGACTCCCGGGCAGATTGATCACGAGCGCGCGCCCGATCACGCCGACCACGCCCCGCGACAGGTCCGCGAATGGGGTGCTGACCCGACCCGCGGCGCGCATCGCCTCGGCCAGGCCCGGGACGTCGTAATCGATCGCGTCCTGTGTCGCCTGGGGCGTCACGTCGCGCGGCGTCAGCCCGGTCCCGCCGGTCGTGACGATGAGCTCGTGCGATGCGGCCGAGGTGCGCAGGACCTCCGTCAGCCGCGCGCGTTCATCCGGCAGGACCGCTCGACCCACGCTGAACCCGAGCGATTCCAGGCGGTCACCGACTGCCGCCCCAGAGGCATCCTGGCGCGTGCCCGCGCTCACCCCGTCGCTGGCGGTGATGACGAGGGCCCGCTTCATGCCTGTCGCTTGCCTCCGCCTCGGCTCCCCGGACGGGCGGGCTTGGCGATCCGGCCGGCACTCCGATCACCCGGTCTGACTCCGCCGCCGACTGGTCCCTCAACACCTGGGGGATCGTGGCGGACCCACTCGCCGATCTTGCCGCCACTCTTGAACACGAGGCGAACGCCACTGATCGTCACGCCGCGTTCGACGCCCTTGACCATGTCGTAGACCGTCAGGGCCGCCACCGACGCGGCCGTCATCGCTTCCATTTCGACACCGGTCTGGCCCGTCGTCGCGGCCTCGGCCCGGATTCGCAGCAGGCTGCCGGCCCGATCCGGCGTGATCGAGACCTGGAGGTCCGTCAGGGCGAGTGGATGGCAGAGCGGGATCAGGTCGCTGGTCCGCTTTGCACCCATGACCCCGGCGAGCTCAGCCACACCCAGGACGTCACCCTTGGCACCGCCGCCATCGATGACCATGCTGAGCGTCTCGGCCGACATGGTGACCGTGGCCTCGGCGATGGCCCGTCGCGCGGTCACGGCCTTGCTCGTGACATCGACCATCCGCGGTCGACCGGATCGATCGACATGGGTCAGGCGACGGCGCTCGGCGCGAGGGGCGGGGCCGCGGTTGAAGGTCTGGTCCGTCACGTGTCGAGGATAGCGGCTACGGCTCGCCGCAGCGGCACGACTCCGGTGAATGTGCGGGTCGGGCGGTTCTCAGGCGCGGTCCAGCCACCAGATCGAAACTTCCGTGCCGGCGCGCACATGGTCGTCGGTTTCCGGGATGACGGCCAGGGCATCGGCGCTGGCGAGGGCGGATAAGACGTGGCTCCCCTGCCCGCTCGCGCCACCGGCCAGCGTCGCCCGGACCCGACCAAGCTCGTCCCGCACCGGCGAGCCCAGATCGTCGCGCGCGACGCTCACCCGCACGTACGCGCGGCGCCCGGCACTCTTGGTCACGTCATCGGCGAGGACCGCGCGGTCCGTGGGCCGGAACAGGTCATCGTCGCGGTGCCCGCCGAGGCGCCGCAGGGCCGGCCGGACGAACAGCTCGAACGTCACGAAGGTCGAGACGGGGTTGCCGGGCAGCCCGAACAGGAGGGTCGGCGGGCGGCCGTCACGGCCGTCATCACCGGGCGCCCGGGCCGTGCCGAACGCGAACGGTTTGCCAGGCTGGACCGCTACCCGCCACAGGTCGATCGTGCCGAATTCCTCGAATGCCGCCCGGACCACGTCGTACGGCCCGACGGACACGCCGCCCGACACGATGATCGCGTCCGCACCACCTTCGAGCCCGGCACACAATCGAGAGCGCACATCGTCGAATCGATCGGCAGCAATACCAAGCACTCGCGGATCCCCACCGGCCGCCTCCACCATCGCCACGAGCGCCGGCCCGTTCGCATCCGGGATGCCGGCCGGCCCGAGATCCCGGCCGGGCTGGCGGACCTCGTCGCCGGTAGCGAGAATGCCCACGATCGGGCGGCGATGGACGGTCAGCTGGTCCAACCCGACACCCGCGACCAGACCGACGAGGGCCGGGGTCAGGACGGTGCCAGCCGAGATGACCGGGGTGCCCGCGGCGAGATCGCTGCCAGCTCGGCGGATCGAACCACCCACCGGGATGGCCACGTGAACCAGGATGCCGGCGGGCAACGGGCCGGTGGCGTCACGCCCACGCGGGCCGGCAACGGCACCATCGACGCCCAGGGGCGTCGTCCCCTCGACCGGCACGACGGCATCCGCCCCGGGCGGCATGGGCGCCCCGGTCGCGATGCGGACCGATGTGCCGCCCCGCACGCGTGTCTCGGGAGCCTGGCCCGCCCGGACCTCACCGATGACCTCCAGCCGGGTCGGGGTCCCCTCCGCGGAACCGGCCACATCGTCGGACCGGATCGCATAGCCATCCATCGCCGAGTTGTCCCATGGCGGCAGAGCGATCGGGCTGACGGCGGGCGCCGCTGCTACTCGACCACGAGCCTCCGCCAACCAGGCGATCTCGGGCGGGGTCGGGCCGGCGATCGCGGCGAACACCTGCGCGCGCGCCTCCTCCACGCTCAGCAGTCGATCCGAGGTCTCGCCGACGGCGGTCCCCGTGCTCACGGCGCGGTGGCTTCGCGTGCCTTGAGTCGATCCCGGACGGCCCCGGCGACCGCCCGGCGGGTGACGATGCCGGTCAGGACGCCCGATTCGATGACCGGCAGGCCGTCGAGCCCGGACCGATGGAGGTGCTCGAGGACGGTACGCAGGCCCATCTCCGGTCCGACGTTCGGTAGCGCAGCGCCGCTGACCATGAGGTCCTGGGCTCGGGTCTCCGGCCAGCGTGCGCGGCGCACCCCGCGGATCTGGCGCGCACCGATCATCCCGAGCAGGTCGACGCCGCGCATGACCGGCACGGATGTCGCGGCCTCGCCCTGGAGCACCTGGTCCGCAAACGTGTCCAGGGTCAGGCCGGGCGGCACGCCGGAGACATCACGATCCATCACGTCGCCCACAAGGAGGCCTTCAAGCAGCCGCTCGACGTCCGCGCTTCGCTCGATCACGCGTGCGCTCGATACGAAGAACCAGCCCGCCAGGGCGAGCATGAGTCCGTCGATCGAATCGATGGCGAGGATGCTGACGATGCCGATCGTGGCGAGGAGGATGCCGAGATACCGGCCGCTGCTCGCGGCGACCCGCAGACCGCGGTTGGGATCACCGGTCCGCGCCCAGGCCAGGGCACGGATCACGCGGCCACCATCGAGCGGATAGGCAGGCAGCAGGTTGACGCCACCGAGGACGACATTCATCAGCCCGACGACGAGGGCGATGCGCCCGACCCCCACGGTTGACCCTCCGATCAGCTCTCCGAGCCCGGCCAGGATCAGGAAGACGAGACCGATCCCGACGCTCACCGCCGACCCTGCGAGCGCGGCCGCCACCTCATCCCGCGGCCTGGCTGCCTCGAGCGTGGGGGTCGCCGCCCCACCGAAGAAGAACACGACGACTGGGCCGCCGGGCATCCCTGCCCGACGCGCCACGATCGCGTGACCCAGTTCGTGGGCCAGGGCCGACAGCAGGAACATCGCCGCCACGATCCCTCCGACCACCCAGCGCAGCGTGGCCTCTACCGTCGGGGCGAGCAACTCGACCTGGGACTCGACCGTGACGACGATGATCGCGAGGATCACCGCCCACGAAACGTGGACACGGATCTCAAACCCGAGCACCCGGGCGATCGGGAGCGTGCTCATCGGGCCGTCGCGACGGCCGGGCTATGGCCTGTTGCTGCCATACCACCGGCCCGCCGACCGCTGATCCAGGCCGCAGCGATCGCGAAGCCGACGCACACGACCCCGACGACGAACGCCGTCTCCTGCCAGAACTGGAATGGAAACAGCTGGACGAGCCGTTCCGTGGCCGGGTCGAATGTGTACGACCCCCCGGCAAAGAACAGCCGATGGAAGACCTCGAACAGCGCATCGAAGGCGACGAACGAGATGACACCTCCCACGACGAGCACGACGATCAGCGCCAGCGCCCCGCCGCGCACCGCGCGCCAGGTCCTGGGCCGGTCCGGTCCGCGCCGTCGTGCCGCCACGGCGAGGGCGACGACGGCCAGGCCAAGGGCGACGGCAAAGAAGCCGCCGAACACGCCCCGAACGTCGCGCATATGGCCACGCTCGCGCTCGTTGAGCACCGGCTGACCCGCGATCGTGACATCGAAAGCCGGCGGTCCAAGCACGAGGTCCGCGAGGATGGCGTTCGTGGCGCCCCGCAGCTCGGCCTCCGAGAAGCCGGTCCACGCGGTCGCCTGGGCGCGCCCCTGCTCGAATGCGACCCAGGCGGGGTTCAGGAACAGGGGCAGCGTGATCGCCACGATCGCGAACGCGGTGGCGATGGCGATGACGAGCGAGCCGGCACGACCGGCGAGGGTGTTCACGGGGGCCATCCTAGTCGGCCGGAGGACTTTCGCCCTATTCCTCCTCGAGGGTCTTGGCCTGCTCCCACCACCCGCTGACGACCAGATCCTCGGGCGGCGTTACGTTGAGTTCTCCGGCGGCGCGCACGAGTCGGTCCCGAAAAGCCTCCAGCGGCAGCCTGAGGATGTCCCGCAGGCCATCGATGCGGGCCTGGATCAGGAGCTGATGGTCCGCCGGCCCAAAGCTCGCGAGGTTGAGCATCAGGGCTTCGTCGCGCCACATCAGGACATCGTTGGTCGTGGCATCCACCTGGTCAGCGAGGGTCTGGCGGCGGGTGATTGTCTCGGACCGTTCCAGGAGGAGGCCGGTGGTGAACGTGCCCTGCGCTTCCAGACGTGCAAGGTGGTTGGGCTCGATCCGGGTCAGTTCGTCGATCGGTGGCATGGCGCCATTATGCCGCTCCAGGCCCTCCCTCGGCCGGACGTCAGTCGAGCTCCGTGGTTCGTTGCACCACCGCGCGGGCGAAGCTGGTCAGTGCCACGTCCTCCAGCGGCGGGTTGATGAGCCCAGCCCGGGCGTCTCGGAATGCGCGCTCCAGCCGACCGGCGAGGAACCCGGGACCGCCGGCGATGCGCAGGGCCCCGTCCGTGGCGCGGACCGCGGCCGACGTGGCCACGAGCTTGGCCAGACCGACGTCCGCGGCATGGCGATCTTTATCCCACCGACGGGCTACGTCCAGGAGCACGATCCGGGCGGCCCGCAGGTCCGCGTCCATCCGGCCGAGACGAAGTTGCACGCTCGGGATGTCCGCCACGGCCGTGGAGCCATCGCCTGGTCGACGCGCCACGGCCCAGCGCGCGACGTCGTCCCGGGCGCCCTCCCCCACCCCGAGATAGACGGCCGCGATCGCGATACCGAACCAGGCAAGGGATGACGCTCCCCGCGGGTCAGGCTCGCCCGGTCCGCGTCGCTGGACGAGCTCGGCTGCCACGTCGTGCATGACCAGCCGACCGGAGGCCGAACCGCGCATGCCCATCGCCTCGAAGCCGGCGCGCCGCTCCACACCGTCCGCCGCAAGGTCGACAAGGAACGTGCCGACCTCGGCCGGTTCGGTCTCGCCGAAGCGGGCCGATACGAATGCGTGGGTCAGGTTGGGCAGCCACGTGGTCCACGTCTTCTCGCCGGTCAGCCGCCAGGTTCCATCGACCTCGCCAGGGATCGCCCGCGTGCCGGGAATGGCGCCGCGGGCCGGGGAGCCGCCGCCCTCCTCGGTCGCCGCGTTGTTCACGAGCGATCCGTCCTCCACGATCGCCCGGTACAGACGCTCCCGCACCTCGGATGGAAACACGACCGCGTCGCGCATCGCCCCGACGACGTGGACCTGCATCGCGAACCCGAGTGCCGTCGAACCATCGACGGCGCCCAGCGCCAGCAGCACCTCGGCCGCCTCGGCCATCGACGCACCGAGGCCCCCCGCATCGGTCGGTACGCACAACCGATGCAACCCGGTCTCGACGAGCGAAGCCGCTGCGCGCGGCTCGAACCCGTCCCCGAGCTCGAGTGCCCGCAGGCGGTTGGTGGCTTCGTGGAGCGCGACCGAGATCTCGGGCGTCATCGTTTTGACGGCGGAGTCAGGTGTTTGACCGTCCGACCAGCGGCCGAATCCTCGATCAGCGTCACCAGCCGGCGCTCGCGCGTCTCCTGCCCCTTGGCGCTCGTGACCCAGTGGGTGGCCGCCTTCCGGTATGAGGGCGGCCGACGTTCCCAGGCCGCCCAGGCCGTCTCGTTCCCCTGAAAGCGAGCCACCTCGGCGTCCGAGAAGATCGCGGTCTTCTCCGGCGTTCTTGCCTCGAACGCAGCGATGCCCGCGGCCTCCATCCGGCCCTCGGCCGTCAGAGCCGCGACCTTGGCCACGTTGACGGCACTCCACGTGCTCCCCTTCCGGCGCCGCGTGAAGCGCTGGACGTGGCGGGATCCATCGACACTCCGCAGGATCCCATCGATCCAGCCCACGCAGAGGGCTTCGTCGACCGCCTGCGACCAGGTGATGCTCGGCCGTCCGGTCACCTTCTTGTAGAAACCGACCCACAGGACATCGGCGCTCGCATGGTTGGCAACGAACCAGACGCGCAACGCCTCGGTCGATTCGAAATAGATCACGTCGACGGGCGTCAATTTCGGGTTCATGCCGCGGTCGCCGCCGCGCGCAGGAGCACCCAGGCACGGACCACATGGCGCTCTTCCGTCCGAAGATTGCCGATAGCGAGGCGTATCACGAACCGGCCGTCGAGCCGGGTATGCGACAGGAAGATCTGGCCGCTGCCATTCACGGCGTCCATGATGGCCGCATTCCGGGCGTCCAGCTCCTCCTCCGACGCTCCGCCGGCCGGGTTCCAGCGAAAGCACACCGTGGAGAACGGGACAGGCGCCAGCAGTTGCCAGTCGGGGTCGTCGCGAATCCAGTCGGCGAAGACCGAGGCGAGGTCGAGGTGGCGCTCGATCCGACGGCGCAGCCCGTCGAGGCCGAACCAGCGCAGCTGGATCCACAGCTTGAGCGCCCGAAACCGGCGACCGAGTTGGGGCGTGTATTCGTTGTAGTCACGGCCCGGCGTGGCGCGGTCGAGCGTG
>JANOIS010000179.1:0-3414 GCA_031407755.1 Chloroflexota bacterium
CTGCTGGAGCGGTTTGGGGGCGGGGAGCCGCGGACCGTGCTACTGCCCACGACCTTCACCGCGCGCCCGAGCTGCGGACCGGTCCCGGCCGGCTCCTGATCGCGGAGGGCAGGCCGCTGGTCGCATCCGCGCAGGCCGCAACCTCGCCGGCGGTAACGATTGCAGAACCGCTACCAGCGTGCGACTATCCCGGCACCGCGCTATGGCGTCCCGACTCGCCTGACGGCGCGGCCCTCGACCGCTGGCGGGCACGCGACCTGCCTGCGGACGGACACGGGAGCCGCTGTGCCAGACGTCATCCAGGGGACCGACCGCCATCCGCTCGAGGTGGGCCGGACCCTGTTCGAATACGCCGACGCGGTGTCGGCTGCCGTCCCGGCGTCGTGCCGCCGGACCGGTCGTTGCCGGGAATGCGTGGTTGAGGTCCGCCAGGGCCTGACCAGCCTGTCGCCGAGGACGCCGCCGGAGGCCTACCTCAAAGGCGGCTTCCGGCTGGCCTGCCAGGCCGCCATCGAGACCACGAGCCAGGACGTCGAGTTCGCCATCATCCGCCGCCGGATGCGCATCCTGGAGTCGACGGAGACGCCCGCCACGAGGCTGGATCCGGTGGTGACCGCCGATGATATGGCCGTCCGCTACAACGGCCAGCCCATCGACCTGCGCCGGGCCAACGTCCTGGGCCTGGCGGTGGATATCGGCACCACGACCGTCGTCTTCCGGATCATCGACCTGCTGACCGGCGCGGTCGTCGTCGGCGGCGCCCTGGAAAACCCGCAGCGCTTCGGTGGCAGCGATGTGATGACCCGGATCTCATACGAGAAGGACTTCCCGGGCGCGATGCGCCTGGCCCTGCGGCGCGCACTCAACCACGAGCTGCGCGACATCTACCGGGCAACGGGCATCGATCGCCACGAGGTCTACGAGGCGATCATCGTCGCCAACAGCACGATGCGCGACCTGTTCTTCGGCATCGACATCGGGCCCATCGGCGAGTTCCCCTACAAGTCCATCACGGAGGTCGCGATGCTGGCCGGCCGGACGGACTCGACCTGGGTCCGGCGCAGAGGCCACGAGGTCGGCCTGCTGATGATCCCGCGTGGCCGCGTTGTCGGGGCGCCGGTCATCGCCAGTCACGTCGGCGGAGACACCGCCGCGGACCTCGTGGCCATCGAGTTCGCGACGGGCCAGGGCATCCGGATGCTCATCGACATCGGCACCAACACGGAGGTCGTGGTCACCGACGGCACCCGGTTCCTTGCCGCATCGTGCCCAGCCGGTCCTGCATTCGAGGGTGGGCTGTTGCGCTTCGGCATGCCCGGCGCGGACGGCGCCATCGAATCCGTGCGCCTGGAAGGGGAGGGCTTCGCCTTCGGCACGATCGGCGACGTGGACCCGGTCGGGATCTGCGGCTCCGGTCTCGTGGACGTGCTGGCCGAGCTGCGGCGGGCGCGCTGGATGAACGAAGAGGGACGCTTCCGCGACAGCCTGGACGAGTTCCTCATCGCGCCCGCGCAGGGCATCACGTTCTCTCGCTCGGACGCCAGCCTGCTCGCCCAGGCCAAAGCCGCCAACGCGTGCGGGCAGCGGATCCTCCTGCGCAGGCTCGGGGTGACTGCCGACCAGGTGGACCGGGTCTACCTCGCCGGGGGATTCGCCAACGCCGTGGACGTCGCCAACGCCATCGAGATCGGGCTGCTTGCCCCGGTCCCGGTCGAGCGCGTCGTGCGGGTCGGCAACGCCGCCCTCCACGGGGCCGCGGGCCTGCTCCTGTCGAAGAGCCGGCGCGACATCCTGGATTCACTCATCGGCCGAATCGAGCACGTGGAGCTCGAGACCGAGGAGGACTTCTTCGAACTGTTCGTGGATGGTTGCCGGTTCGTGCCCATCGCCGCCTGACGCGAGCATCCCCACCCATCCCCCACGGAGGAAGCCCCCGTTGTCAACGCCCACGCCGCCGCCGTTCATCATCATCGGCGAGAACATCCATACCAGCCGGGTCGTCCGGCGCGATGGACTGCGCATCGGCGAGACGTCGTCGGGCAATGTCGCCGTTCGCGTCCCGCTGCCCGATGGGGGCGAGAGCCTGCTCGTCGTCCAGCCAGCCATCCGCGACACCCGCGAGTTCGCGGCCGGTCGGGTGAAGCACGTCATGGCGGCCGTGCTGGAGGGCGTGACCGGTGGGCCGGACGCGGACCTCGCCGCGACCTACGTGCGCTGGATGGCTGCCCGCCAGATCGCCGGCGGCGCCGCGTACCTGGACCTCAATGTGGACGAGTACTCGCCCGACGTGGACGGCCGCCTCGCGGCGATGGCCTGGCTGGTGCCCGTGGTCGGGCCGGTGTCGACCGTCCCGCTGTCGATCGACTCATCGGACAGCGCAGTCATGGCGGTCGGGCTCGACACCATCGATCCGGCGTGGGCCGGCGGTACGCGGCCGCTCCTCAACTCAGCCGCGGCCGATCGGCAGGATGTCCTGGACCTGGCGGCGGAGCACGGCTGCCCGGTCGTGCTGTCCTCCACCGGCGCGACGATGCCGTCCGGCGCGGAGGAGCGCATGGTCCGGGCCATCGAGATGATCGAGATGGCGCAGGGCCACGGCCTGGCGCTCTCCGCGCTCCACGTGGATCCGCTGGTCATCCCCATCGGCGTCGATGCCGAGGCGGGATCTGCCTATCTCGCGGCGGTCCGCCAGCTGCGCGAGCGCTACGGGCCGGAGCTGCACATCACCGGCGGCGTGTCCAACGTGTCGTTCGGGATGCCGGCCCGGCGCCTGATCAGTGACGTCTTCCTGGACCTGTGCGCACAGGCCGGGCAGGACTCCGGGATCGTGGACCCGGTCGCGGCGGACATCGCCCGGGCTCTCGCCCCGGATCGGGATGCCGAGGGCTACCGGCTCGCCGCCGATCTGCTGACCGGCGTGGACGACTTCGGGGTCGAGTTCATCGACGCGTTCCGCGGCGGCCGGATCGGTGGCGAGCCGGCCGCCGCCGCGAGATAGCGTTTGCTCAGGCGACGCTGTCCGCCTGCAACGCCCGGGCTTCCGCGACCAACCGCCGAGCCAGGATGACCGCCGAGCCGGCATCGGGCGCGTAACCGTCGGCGCCGATCTGCTCGGCGAATTCCTTGGTCACGGCCGCTCCGCCGACCATGACCCGCATGTGGGGCATGTCCTCCGCCGCGCGGACCGCCTCGATGACGAGGCGCATGCCGCCCATCGTCGTGGTCAACAGCGCACTGATGCCGATGATGTCCGCCTTATGCTCGCGCGCCGCGGCCATGAACTTGTCCACGGACACGTTCGTACCCAGGTCGAAGATGTCGAAGTTCGCACCCTTCAGCATCATCCCGACGAGGTTCTTGCCGATGTCGTGGAGGTCGCCCTTGATGGTCCCCATGACCGCGATGCTGTCGGGC
>JANOIS010000237.1:0-4005 GCA_031407755.1 Chloroflexota bacterium
CGGCCGATGCTTTCCAGCAACTCCAGGAGGGTGTAGCGCCCACCGCACCCGATGTTGCATGTGGTGCCCGATGCCCCCGCGGCGGTCGATGCGAGCAGGTTCGCCGAGACCACGTTGTCGACGTAGGTGAAGTCGCGCGACTGCAGGCCGTCGCCGTACACGACGGGTGCCTCCCCTCGGAGGCCTGCCGTGACGAAGCGCGGCACCACTGCCGCGTATTCCGAGGCCGGATCCTGGTTGGGCCCGAAGATGTTGAAGTAGCGCAGCACGACTGTCTCGACGCCGCGCGCGGCCCCGAGCACGTGGAGGTAGTGCTCCCCGGCCAACTTCCCGACGGCGTAGGGTGACTGTGGATCGGGTAGCTGGTCTTCGCGACGCGGCAGCAGAGGGGCGTTGCCGTAGACCGCGGAGGACCCGGCGAACATGATGCGCTTCACGCCCGCCCGCGCCGCGGCCAACACGACCTCTATCGTGCCCCCCACGTTGACGTCGTTGGTCATCGCCGGTTCGCGCATCGATCGCTGGACGGACGGGATCGCGGCAAGATGAAAGACGAAGTCGCAGCCGGCCATGGCGCGATCGAGGTCGGCGGGGTGCCGGATGTCGCCCTCAAGGAACTCGATGCGATCGAGGATCGGCTGCAGGCGGGCCCGGGATCCTGTCGCGAGCGAGTCGAGGACGTGGACGTCGTCTCCACGCTCCATCAGGGCGTGGACAATGTGATGGCCGATGAACCCGGCGCCGCCGGTCACGAGGGATCTCACGGCGGCGTCCTCGGAGCATTTAGCCAGCGACGTGCCCACATCTCCAGCATGAGCACGAGCCACAGCCGAGCCCCGTTGTTGATATGACCCGAGTAATGCTCTGTCAACAGGTCAGCTGCGGCGGCCTGCTCTAGGTGGTCCCGGATCCTCGCGTCAGGGCCCAGGACCAGTTCGCGATAACGTTCGCCGAGATCCGTCTTGAACCACGAAGCAACCGGGACGCCAAAGCCCATCTTGGGTCGATCGACGAGCTTGCGCGGTAGGAGCTCGTGGGCGATCTCGCGCAGGATGACCTTCGTCTTGCCGTGCTGCATCTTGCGGTTGGTTGGAAGGCGGGCGGCAAATTCGATCACCCGGTGATCCAGGAGCGGTGACCGCGCCTCGAGCGAATTGGCCATCGTGGCGCGGTCCATCTTCACCAACAGATCCTCGGGCAGGTAGGAGAGCGTGTCGGCGCGCAGGGCTCGGTCCAGCACATCGTCCGGACCGTCCGCCAGGATGCTGGCGAGATAATCGTCCTGATTCGCGAGGAGCGGATCGCCGAGCAACGCGGTTCGAGTCCCGGATTGTGTCTGGGACATCATCGCGACGTAGCGCTCGTCATTCGAACGCTCGGCGTACCGTCGCCACGTGTCTGCGCGCCGCCGCAGGCGACTCCTGGGGACGGTGCGAGCCAGGCCGAACTGAGCGATCCCGACGGCAGGCAGGTGGAACGGTCCCCCGATCCGGCTCGCCCAACCGATCGCCGCCTGCTGCCGGTAGCGGTGGTAGCCACCGAACGCCTCGTCGCCGCCGTCGCCGGTGAGCACCACCTTGACCTCCCGTGCTGCCAACTGCGCGACTCGGAATGTCGGGATCGCCGACGAATCGCCGAACGGCTCGTCGTAATGCTCCGCGAGATCAGGCAGGAGTCCGATCGCATCGAGCCGCACGATCTCGTCCACGTGTCGGGTCCCAAAGTGCTCTGCTACACCGCGCGCGTACCGAAGCTCGTCATAGGCGGGATCCTCAAACCCGATCGAGAATGTTCGGATCGGTTCCGCCGAGACCTGCGCCATCAGCGCGACGATCGTGCTTGAGTCCATGCCGCCGCTGAGGAAGACACCCAGCGGGACGTCACTTCGCAGGCGCAAGCGGACCGATTCGCGAAGGAGTTCCATGAGCTCCTCACGATCCTCGCCGCGCGGTCGTATCGGCCTCGGTTCGTACGCTGGCGTCCAGTAGCGCTCCACGCGGGGTTCGCCGCCTTCCCACACGAGGACGCACGCCGGCGGAAGCTTGTGGACCCCGTTCAGGATGGTTCGCGGAGCCGGGACGTATCCGTACTGGAGATAGAGCGCCAGCGATACGCGGTCGAGCGTGCGCTCGAGGGCCGGGTCCTCCATCAGTGCCTTGAGTTCGGACCCGTACAGCAGTCGATCTCCGACTTGTCGCCAATACAAGGGCTTCTTGCCGAGCCGGTCGCGTGCGAGTACCAGTCGTCGCCGGGTCGAATCCCAGATGGCGACGGCGAACATTCCACGCAGGTGGGTGGCAAAAGCTTCGCCGTACTCCTCGTAGTGGTGGACGATCGTCTCGGTGTCGCCCTGGGTCGTGAACCGGTGGCCCTGCCGCTCCAGGTCGGCCCGACGTTCCACATAGTCATAGATCTCGCCGTTCAACGTGACCTGGATGGTGCCGTCCTCATTCGCGACGGGCTGGCGGCCCGTGTCGAGGTCGATGATCGACAGGCGCCGAGCCCCGATCACGGCGTACCGGTCGGCGACGGAATGTTGGTCGTCAGGGCCGCGATGGGCCAGGCTGAACAGCATCCGCGAGACGAGCGCCTGATCATTCTCCTGCAGACCGTCCCGTGTGGCCACCCCGGCGATACCGCACATCAGGCGGTCATCCGGTCCGGGACAAGCAGATCCGGTGCCGGCTCGGGCTTTGGGGAAAGCACCGCCCCATACAGTAGCCAGACCAGCCCCGAGGTCTGGAGAGACCAGAAAGGTTCAAGAAATACGGACCCCAATGCATATGCGACAAACACGGCCCAGGCTGTTCGTCGAAGCGGGCTCGTGGAGCGCAGGATCGAGCGGCCCAGGAGGGCGAGGATGCTGATCGCGATCACCAACCCGACGATGCCCTGCTCGGCCAGGACCTTGATCCCGGCGTTGTGCGGGTACGTCGTTGACGCGCCGATGATGAAGTCGGCGCTCGCGTACTGGTACAGACCGAACCCGATCCCGAATACCGGCGCCTCCTCGAATAGCCTGAGCCCAGCTCCGAAGGCATCCAGCCGGGTGGCGTCGTTCGCGGCCAGGCTTCCTGCAGGGTCGGTTCGTAGCCCGAGCGTGAGATCCAGACGGGTGTCAACGAACAACGGGTAGACGATCGCAGCCAGCACCACCAGCGTCATCAGCACCGCGATGCCAAGACGAAGGTTGCGGACGAATGCCCAGGCAACCAGGCCGGCTGCGAGCGTCAGGATCCCCCCACGGCTGAAGGCAAGGAACAGCGCGGCGAGCACCAGCAGAACGATCGGTGCGAGCGCCACTCGGAGCCACTTCCCGGCAATGCCAAACAGGCCGATCGCGACGAGCACGGCGAAGGCAAGGAACTCAGCGTAATAGTTGGTGTTGAAAAACGGACCAACAGCCCGAGCGACCCACGGTGCCGGGGAGAAAAGGCCGCGGAACGGCACGTCGTCGGTGCCCGCCGCCAAGAATACGATACCGAGCAACGCAGCGAATGCTCCGCTCAGGACGCCAGCCAGGAGCAGCGGCGCGGCACCGTGGCGCTGGAACGTCAGGTAGCCGGCGATGAAGACGAGGAAACCCCCCGACAGCTGCAGGAACTGGTTGACGGCAGTCTCGGCCGGTTCCAACGGAGCACCGCTGACGATGGGCGGCAGCGTGACGATGGAGAAAAGGAGGTATCCGACGAGCAGCAGAAAACCTGCGCTCGGCTCGACCCGCGGACGCTCGATCGGGAGTCGGAAGACACAACCCGCACAGGTCGCAGCCGCCATCACGAAGTTGAGCAGGGCCGGCGGGAAGATGCCTGGCTCCCTGAGCGGGATCATGACGGCGAGCACTGTCAGGCCGATGGCTGGGCGGGCCACCGCGAGGGCCACGCCGAGGATCCCGGCAAGGAAGACGACTCCGGGTACTTCGAGCGCCATCCCGACGATCATCAGGACCGACAGCGCCGCTCCAACCGCGACCGAACCGCCTCCTTCGGTCAGGCCGGTCCGCAT
>JANOIS010000251.1:0-3070 GCA_031407755.1 Chloroflexota bacterium
GCTCGACGCTCACCGATCCCCACGCAGTTGAACGGTCGGACGATGGTGTATGGCAGGCGGTACTGCTCCCAGGCACCCATCGCGAAGTACTCGGAAGCGAGCTTCTGGAAGCCATACGTGCTGATGGGTGGGGGCGAGGTCAGTTGCGCCCCCTCCGGGGTCGGGAACACGGTCGCCGACTCATACACCATCGAGGACGACATGACGACGATCCGCTGGAAGTGGCCGTCACGATGGGCGGCGATCGCCGCATCGAATGTTGACGCGAGGATCCGCTCGTTCTCGGCCATCAGGTCATAGGCGAACTCGTGGAAGTAGCTGATCCCGCCGATCATGGCCGCCGAGGCGACGATCTGGTCCGCGTCGGCGGCGAGGTCGCGCAGCAGGGCAGTGTCCTTGGCGTCACCCTCAACGAATCGATAGCGGGGATGGTCGTCATAGGACTTGGTCAATCGGCCGTACTTCGAGAAGTCGTCGAGGCCGATGACCTCGTGGCCCGCCTCAAGAAGCTCGGGGACGAGGTAGCCGTTGATGAATCCGGCGGCCCCGGTGATGAGGATGCGCAAACTCAGATGCCTCCAGGGGCTGGCATGGGTCGGTTACAGCCGAATGCCCTCGCCAAGGGCCCCCCACACATCGACGACGTCCTTGCCGCCGATGTCGAGTTGGCGATAGGCCTCATGCGGTGCGCCCAGGATCAAGATGTCGCTCTCCTGGAGAACGCAGTCAAGCGTCGTCAGGCGCTCGTCCTGGACGTACGGATCCGTCGCCACCACGCGGGCGCCGGCCCAGGCGAGGAGCTTGCGCAGCTTGTAGCTCAGCGACGCGCGGGTGTCATCTGATTCGGCCTTGAAGGCCATGCCCAGGATCCCGACGGTCTTCCCCTGCAGCCCGCCGTAGCGGCGCTCGAGCGCGGACACGATGTAGGCGGGCAGTCCCTCGTTGACCTGCATCGCCGCCTGGCCCATCGGAAAATGATCGCTCGTGAAGGCGGCCAACTGCATGGCGTCCTTGAACAGGCACGGTCCGGCCGCGAATCCCGGGCCCGGCAGATCCCTGGCGCGCGGGTAGTCCTCGCGGATCGCGCGCAGGACGTTCGTGTAGTCCACGCCCGCCTGGTCCGCGATCATGAAGAACTGGTTGGCCACCGCGAACTTCATGTACCGCCACGTATTCGTGAACAGCTTGGCGAGCTCGGCTTCCTTGGTCGTCGTCCGGACCGTCTTGTCGACGAGATGGCGGAACAGCGTCGTCGCCCGGTCGGCGGCCACATCGTCATCCGCACCGATGATCTGGGGCAGCGAATGCAGCTCCTCGAGGGCGTGGCCCTCGGCGATCCGCTCCGGACAGAACGCGACGTCCACGACACGCCCGGCGTCGCGCAGGTGTTGGCGCACGTATCCGGTCGTCCCCGGGTAGACCGTGCTGCGCAGGATCACCAGAGCTCCGTCACGCAGATGGGGGGCGATCTGGGCGACAGTTTGTCCAAAGATCGTCATCGATGGCCCGAGGAACTCGTCCACGGGCGTGCCGATCACGACGATCAGCTGGTCCGTGCGGCCGATCATCGAGCCATCCGAGCTGAACACGAGCCGACCCGTGGGCAGGATTTCACGAAGGAGGCGGTCAGCGCCGTTTTCGAGGAACGGCATCTCCCCCATCGCGATCCGGTCAAGGGTGGCCTGGTTCGTGTCGTAGATGCCCACACGGAGGCCGGCCTGGGCCAAGGCGAGGCTCAAGGGCAAGCCCACATGGCCGCCGCCGCCGAGGACGACGACGTCCAAGGCGTCAGGTAAGGAGGTCATGGCCCGATGCTAGCAGTCTGGTGCGTGACGTCACCGCACTGATGGTCGCCCCCAGGGCAGTACCAGGGCCGGACAGGCGTGGATGTCACGCCTGATAAGGTGCCAAGGATGATGAGCCGGAGTGCCAAACAGTGGTCGCTCAGACGCCTCGTGGGCAGATACCGAGCGCTCGTCAGTCCGGCGACCCTGATGATCATCGTCATGGCGGACATCGGCATGATCCTGGGGCTGCCCGCGGAGCCACCGGGCTTCGACGCCGCATCGTGGTGGTCCATCGATCTCGCGAACCTGTACGGCGAGGCCAGGACGTCCATGATGGGCACCGGTGCGTTCCGATTTAGCCCGGTCGTCGCCCAACTCTTCGCTCCATTCGGAGCATTGCCATGGATCCTCTATCTCCTCGTGTTTCTCGCGATCCAGCTGGCTGCGATCCTGTTGATGTCCGGGAAGCGTTGGCCGTTCGTCGTGCTGTTGCCACCGGTCATCGCCAACCTGTACTCAGGAAACGTCGATGTCCTGATGGGAGCCGCGATCGTCGCCGGATTCCGCTGGCCCGGGGCGTGGGCCTTCCTATTGCTGACCAAGGTCACCCCGGGGGTCGGCGTCCTATGGTTCGGATTTCGCCGCGAATGGCGGAATCTCGGAATCGCGGTCGCATTCACCCTGGCGGTCGCACTCGTGTCGTTCACGTTCGCGCCGGATCTCTGGCGCCAATGGTTCGAGGCGCTCCGCGGCATGGCCGAGCTCCCACAACTTCGAGCGATCCCGCCGCTTCCCGTGCGATTGGCCCTGGCTGTAGCGCTACTCTGGTTCGCCGCCCGGCGGGGTGATCGATGGCTGGTGCCGATCGTGTGCCTGATCGCGGTGCCGAACCCGTGGTTCGTGACATTCTCGATCCTTGGGGCGAGCGTGGCCCTCTGGCCGCGTCGAGGTCAGGGCGCAGGCCCGCCTGTCAGCGATGCCACCGCGCTGACAACGTAAATGGACCCGTCCGCATCAGCGTAGACCTGGGTCCAGCCTGAGGCCTCGAGCCGATCTCCGAGCGACGCCTGGGAACGGTCCGTCACGACGATATCCACCTCCCAGGCTTCGAGTCGCTGCATCCAGCCGTCCGTCCCCGCCGACACGGACTCGTAGTCGGCCCAAACGGCTGCCGGGAAGAGCTCGATGCGTGAATCGACGGCGACGAACGCCGCAGGCAAGGCGTATTCGAACCACGACCCCCAGCGCTGTGGATTGAAGATCCGGCCGCCCGGCCGGACCAG
>JANOIS010000280.1:0-3342 GCA_031407755.1 Chloroflexota bacterium
TGGCGCGGCTGATCGCCGATGCGCGTCCGGATCCGCCTGTTCGCCGTCCAGCGGGAGATCGCCGCGACCCGCCAGGTGCTGCTCGATCTCGAGCCCGGCGCCACCGTGGCGGATGCCTGGGACGGGTTGGTCGGGCTTCACCCGGGCCTGGCGCCCGGACGCGACTCCGTGCGTTTTGCGGTCAACTCGGCGTATGCCGAGCCCAGCACGGCCCTCGCCGATGGTGACGAGGTGGCGATGATCCCGCCGGTCTCGGGCGGTGCATCCGGGACCCGCATCCTGGAACTGCGCGAGACCTCGGTCGGCACGGACATCCTGGCCGAGCTGATCGACCGCCTGGCCACACCCGAGGACGGCGCCGCGGTCGGGTTCCTCGGCAGGACGCGCGCGACGCCCGGAACCCCGGCGCCGGGCCAGGAGGCCGAGGCCGCCCGCCACGCGGGCCGCGCGGTCCAGGCCCTCGATTACGAGGCGCACCCGACCATGGCCCTCGCGGTCCTGGCCGACATCGCCAACGAGATCGAGGCGCGCTTCGGCGTCGATCGTCTGGCCATCGTGCACCGGACCGGCGATGTGCCGCTGGGCGAGGTGAGCATCGTCGTCGTCGCCGTCAGTCCGCACCGGGCCGCGGCATTCGAGGCGGCCCGCTACGCGATCGATGAGACCAAGGCTCGGGCGCCGATCTGGAAGGCCGAGCGATTTGTCGATGGCCACGTGTGGATCGGTCACCAGGCGCGGACCGGCCCGGAGGACGCCGGTGCGCCAGGCCAGTAGCAGCCCCGCGGTCTAACGATCAGGGCCGTGATGTAGCTGACGCCGCGGTGTGCGCGTCGTGGACGGCGACAACTGTGACCGTGTCGGCTGCCGTGTCGTGCAGGTAAATCAGGAGCAGCCACGGCCAGGGCCCGACGATCAGCCGGAAGGCGCGCCAACGGCCCGTAAGCCGTCTCCCGACAAGCGGGAAGGTCTCGATCTGAGCGAGCGACTGGCGCACGCGGTCACGGGTGTCTGGGGGCAGGCGGCGGCTCTGGATCAGGTTCGCGAGCTCCGAGCTGGCGCGCTGCGCGACGACAACCCTCGCCACCGTGGATCAGAGCTGATCGAGCGGGACGACGCGGCCGGCCCTGGCGTCGGCGACGCCCTCCATTGTCCGCTCCCAGGCGCCCGGGATCGAGTCAAGCAGCGCGGTGATCGTGGCCGCCTCGGGGTCCAGTTGGTCGAGGGCCGTCGAGAGCAGCGACCGAGCCACCGTGCCCGGTTGGACGTAGAGTCGGGCCGCCATCTCGGTGAGCCTGTCGTCGTGCTCGACATCGAGCACGACGTTGATTCGCTTTCCCTGTTCGGCAGCCATCGCGAACTCCTCTTTGGCCTCCTCACGTGCGGCGGTCGCGCGGTTGCGCTCGATCCAGGTGTCGATCTCGTCGGGAAACTCGCCGTAGTACGCCATCGCCGAGCGAACCCCAGGCGCCGGGATCGCGAGGTAGTCCGCTGCCGACTCCGCCGAACCGTCGTTCGCCCGAAGCACCTCGATCACTTCCCAGACCCCGAGCCCGGTACCGACGACACGCGCTCGTCGCCCGGCCGGTCCGTCGACGAAGTCGATGCCCGGGTGATCGACTCGGCGCAGGCCTTCATCGATGAATCGTTCCGCGAGCGCGGTGTACGTCTCACCCGTCTCGGCGGCACGGCTCTCCAGTCGAGCCGACGTATCGGGTCGCAGCCGAAAGGACCGATGCACGCGCCGTTGTGTGCTCACGTGCGACACTGTAGCACGGGACATCTCGCGGCCAGCGTCTTCGAGCTGATGGCTTGCGTGAACCGTGATACCACGGTATGGTGGTACCGTCCGTCGCAGAGGAGTTCGACAATGACGACCAAAGCCCGCACCCTACGACTGCCGATCGACCAGGCGAAGGAGCTCGAGGCGATCGCTGGTGTCGACGAGGTTTCCGTCAACGAGGAGATCCGGCGCGCCGTCGCTGCGCACATCGAGGCTCGCCGTCAGGATGCGGATTTCCAGAAGCGCCTCCAGGACAGCATCGACCGCAATAGGGAGATCCTCGAGCGCCTTGCTGGGTGATCGCCTATCTCGACCTGGCCGACTACCTGCTCATCGCCGAGCGCGTCCTCGGCCTGCCCGCCGAGGTAATCGCCAACTTCAATCGCATCGGCCTGGCCGAATCCGCGCTGGCCGCGCCGCAGGCCGGCTTCGGCGGCGTGGAAGCCTACCCGGACTTTGGGACCAAGGCCGCCGTCCTGTGCTGGCAGAACGATGGGACGCTCGCGGCGTCCATCGTCGATCCGCATGGCGACCACCTCGCCGATGCGCGCGCCAAGCTCCGGGCGCTGGCGGCCTTCGCCGCCCGGTTCGATGATTCGGTTCGTGCGCATCGAGTCGATCGCCAGGGTGGATGATGGGAGCCTGCACGTGCTCGATCTCATGGATCCGGACGTGCGAAGCGCAGTCCTCGCGTTCGAAGGCGGCAAGGTCACCGCGCTCTACGAGTCCGAGCACTCCAGGCCCTACCCCTAAAGGAATGTGATGCGCGTCTACATCAGTGTCGACATGGAGGGCATCGGCGGGATCAATCACCCCCACCCGACCGACCCTGCGGATCGGCGCTATGCGACGTCCGTGGCGCTGATGGTCGGTGAGACCAATGCGGCGGTCGAAGGCGCCCTTGCGGCGGGGGCGACGGACATCCTGATCAACGACTCGCACTGGAACATGTACAACCTGCTGCCGGAGGACCTGCACGAGGCCGCCCGGGTGCTCCAGGGCGAGAAGGCCTGGTCGATGGTCGCGGGTGCGCACCCCGCGGCGGACGGATCGCCATCCTTCGACGTCGCGCTGTTCGTCGGTTACCACGCGCGGGCCGGCCACCCCACCGGCACGATCGCCCACACTTACAGCGGCGCCCCGGTCGAGACGCGCCTCGATGGCCGACCGACGGGCGAGTACGGCCTCAATGCGCTGGTGCTTGGGGCGTGGGGCATCCCGGTCGGCCTCGTCGCGGGCGACGACGCGCTGGCGTCCGAGGTGGTGGCGTGGCTGCCGGATGCCGAACGCGTGGTCGTCAAGACGGTCGATGGGACCCACAGTGCGATCTCCGTCCATCCGACCATCGCCCGCCAGCGGGTCCTCGAGGGGGCCGAGCGCGCGGTCCGCCGAGCCGCCGCCGGGGAGCTCGGAACGCTCAGCGTCGGGCCGCCGGTGGTCATCGAGATCGACTACGCCCGTGGTGTCGTGGCGGACATCGGCGCGATCGTGCCCGGCGCGGAACGGGTCGGTGACCGGACCGTGCGCTTCGCCTCGAACGACCCGGTCACCACCTTCCGCGG
>JANOIS010000357.1:0-5979 GCA_031407755.1 Chloroflexota bacterium
GGCCGCCGCCACGTGCGGGTTCGGGCCGATGCGTCTCGAATGGATCGCGATCCCTCATGCCGCCGCCTCCCCGAAAGTCCGGTGATAGACCGCGACGTTGTACGAGATCCGGGGCCGGGTCAGACGAGACCCAAGCTCACGGCCGGCCTCCCCAAAGACGTCGGCAAGGAAGGCGGCACCCTCCTCGATCGACTCGAACGTCCACCAGCAGTGCAGCACCCGGACCTTGAAGCCGCCGGTCAGGACCGGGCCGTCGCGCCTGCTCCACGTCCCGTATTCAGGCCGCTCCCCGCGCAGGCCGGAGACATCGTCACGGCCGTAGTCATGGACGACCAGGAGTCGTCCGCCGGGACGAAGCACACGGCCCGCCTCGGCGACCTCGGCCGGTGGTACGCCGTGGAACGCCGACCAGAACGTGACGAGCACGTCCGCCGACGCATCCGGGGCGTCAAGCTGCGCCGGATCGCTGACGGCCACCGGTGTGACCCGCGCCCCAAGGTCGGTCAGCTGCCGGGCACGGATCGCGCCCGGCGTATCCACGAGCGCGACGTCGCGATCGGCGACCGGTCCGAGCGCCTCGAGCGCCTTCGGGATCTTGCCCTCCACGTCCAGGATTCGGGAAAGCCGCGCCGACAGGGCGGGATCGAGGCTCATGGGTAGGTCTGTCACAGGGCGGGAGTATAGAAGGGACGCAAGACGCACCCGGTCCGGGCGGCCACGGGGATCGCCGCTCGGCCGTCGACGACATCGACCGGCTCGGCGATCGGGGCGCCCCCGACCAGCGGCACCACGTCCAACCGGCCGTGCGCCAGCCCATCGATCGTCACGTCGATCGTCACGGGCTCCGTCCCCGCGTTGACGGCGACGATGAGTCGGTCGGGTCCGTGGCGGCGCTCGAAGGCGAACGCCTGGCCCGTAGCCCCGACCGTCACGGTGGACCCGTGGCGCAGGGCCGGCTCGGCGGCACGCAATCGCAACACGGACCGCACGAACGTGCGCAACCCGAGGTCCCAGCGTGTCTCGTCCCAGGGGAAGGCGCCGCGGCACGCCGGGTCGTTGCCGCCAGCGAGCCCGATCTCGTCGCCGTAGTAGATCGATGGCGCCCCCGGCAGCGTGCACTGGAGGAGCGTCGCCATGCGCAGCGCGGCGAGGTCTCCGCCGAGGACGGTCAGCGCCCGCGGCGCATCGTGCGAGCCGATGAGGTTGAGCTGGACGGCCACCACATCCGGATCGTAGACGCCGAGCAGCTCCACGAGCCGGGCCGCGAATGCCGCGCCATCCAGCGGACGGAGGTGGCGAGCGTACTCGTGGTGACCGGCGACGATGGCGTGGTCCAGGCTCGGCCCACCCACAAAACCAAGGATGGCCTCCGCGAGTGGGTAATCCATCAGCGCATCGAAGCCATGCTCGCCGACCCAGTCCGGGGCGACCTCCCAGATCTCTCCGACGAGATAGGCGTCTGGCCGGATGGCCCGGCAGCGCTGGCGGAACGCCGCCCAGAAGCTGGGATCATCGATCTCCGTCGGCACGTCCAGACGCCAGCCATCGATCCCGAAGCGCAGCCAGTACTCGGCGACGCTGAGCAGATAGGCGCGAACGTCGGGATGGTCCGTGTTCAACTTGGGGAGGGCCGGCAGCCCCCACCACGCCTCATAGCCAAGGGATGTGCCGGTCATCTCGTCATGGGGCGGGTACGGAGTCAGCAGCCGACGCCCGGCGAGCACCTCCGGATCAAGGTGAAACCAGTCGCGGTACGGCGAGGCGGCGCCGTTCTCCAGGATGTGATGGAAGGGCCAGAAGCCGCGGCCGGTGTGGTTGAACACCCCGTCCAGGATCACCCGCATCCCGCGCTCGTGGGCCCGGTCCAGCAGCTCGCGCAGGGCGTCGTCGCCACCGAGCAGCGGGTCCACCCGGAAGTAATCGAATGTGTGGTACCGGTGATTGGAGGCGGACTGGAAGATCGGGGTCATGTAGATGGCGTTGACGCCAAGGTCCTCGAGGTAGTCGAGGTGCTCGACGATGCCCAGCAGGTCACCGCCCTTGAACCCGTGGGTCGTGGGCGGCGTGTCCCATGACTCCATGGCGCCTGGTTTCGGGACGCGCTCGCTGGCCGCGAATCGGTCCGGAAAGATCTGGTAGAACACGGCATCGCGGACCCAGGCCGGCGTGTCGACGCTCACACGGGTCTCGCCGACGGGAGGAGGTTGTGCATCGGCGCATTGTCCTTGGCCTGCCGCCAGTCCGTGCGTCGTGCCCGCGGTACCATCCCGGCGTGCCAGTCACCGGTCAAGTCACGGCATCGGCTCCGTGATCGCGCGCGTCCGTGCGATGCCCGGCGGCATCCGCCTGGTCCTCGTCTACGCCGCGCTGATCCTGGTCGGTATCGGGTTGAGCCTGCGCTTCGTTGTGGATCAGGCGATCGCGGCGCCGGTCAGCCTGGTCGGGGTGATCGTCATGGTCCTGCTCGCCTACACCATCTTCACGACCACCCTGGTGTTGCAGCGCAAACAGGCCGCCCGCGGCATGGCCATCGGCCTCGCCAGCCTGTCCATCCCAGCCGTTGCCCTGCTCGCGACGAGCCCGGTCCACCCGGCTATCCCGTTCTTTGCCGCCGCGTTCGGCATCCTCCTGTTCCGGGGGCTGCTCCGACCTGAGGTTCGGACCTACCTTGACGAGACCTGACCCCCTTCGCCGCGCGGAATCCGTCCGAACCGGTACCCTCACCGGACGCGGCCCCCGTCGCCGCTGGGGCACATGTCGTCCCGGCGACCCCCCTGACCGCACATGAGGCAGCAAACGTGAGCAAGGAATCCCGTCGGCGACAGCGTACGACCGGCCAGACGCCGGGCGGCGTCCCGACCCCCAGCCGACCCACCGATACCACGCCGCCCAACCGAACGAGCGAAGGACAGGGCGCCGGATCATCCAGGCCGGCGTCCACGAGCGGCGCGGGATCAGTCCGAACCGGCCGCCGTGAACGCGCCCGGGTCGGCCCCCGACCGAGCTTCTTCCAGCGCTATCGAACACCGATCCTGGTCGCTGGCGTCGTCGGCGTCATCGCTATCGTTGGAGCGGGCCTGTTCTCGGCGGCGACCCAGCCGGTGGTCGCCTGCTCGAACGTCTGGGAGCCCACGCCGAGTGCGGCCCCCGGCGCAGGCGCCTCGCCGCAGCCGGGCTACGTCCAGCCCAACAACGGCGGGGCCCACGTCACGGTGGGGACCCCGATCACGTACACCTACTGCCCGCCGGCGTCCGGCCGCCACTACAACGCGTCCGCCCAGGGCCCTATCCAGCCGAGACCATACGGTCCCGACGACGCCGTCATCCCGCAGGGCTGGCTCCACAACCTCGAGCACGGGGCCCTGGTGATCCTGTACCGCGGCGACAGCCCGACGGCCACGGCCGATGGCCAGGCCGCGCTACGGGCGTTCTTCGACGACTACCCGCCGAGCCCGGTGTGCGAGTTCCAGCCCGGAACGAGCGTCGGTCCGGTGTTCGCCCGGTTCGACCAGATGGCCTGGCCGATGGCGGCCATGCTGTGGGGGCGCGTGTTGCCCATGGACGAGTTGGATACGGCCGCGGTCCTCGAGTTCGACCGGATCTACGGGGAGCGCACCAATCCCGAGGATCTGTGCCCGGACAAGCGGGTGAGCCCGTCGCCCTCGGCCGAGCCGAGCGCGAGCGCTTCCGCTGCCCCGTCCGCGAGCGCCTCCGCGGCACCGTCCGTGTCCGCGGCGCCGAGCGCGAGCGCTTCCGCGGCACCGTCCGTGTCCGCCGCCCCGTCCGCATCGCCGAGCTGAACGGAGGCGCAGAGCGCCGGCCAGGGCCGCGGCCGCGGTACCCTCAACCGATGCAGGCACTCGTCAAGACCCAGGCCGCCCCAGGCCTGGACCTTATCGACGTCCCCGAACCGCAGATCGGCATCAATGACGTCCTCGTCCGTGTCCACAAGACCGGGATCTGCGGCACGGACCTCCACATCGAATCGTGGGACCCGTGGGCGCAGGGCGCCATCAGCCCACCGCTGATCGTCGGCCACGAATTCGTCGGCGAGATCGTCGAGATCGGGGCCAACGTGACCGACTTCGCGCCGGGCGACCTGGTCAGTGGCGAAGGCCATGTGGTCTGTGGCCGATGCCGTCATTGCATGGCTGGTCGGCGGCAGCTGTGCGCCCACTCGATCGGCCTGGGTGTCGGGCGGGACGGGGCGTTCGCGGAACTCGTCGCCCTGCCCATGACCAACATCTGGCATCACTGGCCGGGCGTCGATGAGGAGGTCGCGGCGATCTTCGACCCGTTCGGCAACGCGGTCCATACGGCCCTCGCGTTCCCCATTCTGGGCGAGGACGTGCTCATCAGCGGCGCCGGTCCGATCGGCTTGATGGCCACGGCCGTCGCGCGCCACGCCGGTGCCCGCCATATCGTCGTGAGCGAGCCCAACCCATTCCGTCGCGAGCTCGCCACGCGCATGGGCGCCACCATCGCGGTCGATCCGCGTGAACACACCCTGAACGACACGTTCCAGGGTCTCGGCATGGTGGAGGGCTTCGATGTCGCGCTGGAGATGTCCGGCAATGCCCAGGCCCTGCGCGACGCGATCGAGGCCATGGCCCACGGCGGCGGTATCGCGATCCTCGGCCTGCCGACCGCCCCGATCAGCCTGGACATCAACGAGATCGTCATGAAGATGCTGACTCTGCGCGGCATCTACGGTCGGGAGATGTACGAGACCTGGTACAAGATGACCGTGATGCTCCAGTCAGGGCTGGACATCCGGCCGGCGATCACCCATCGCTTCGCGCACACGGAGCACGTGGCGGCGTTCGCGGCCGCTCGTTCCGGCGACTCAGGCAAAGTGATCATGGACTGGACGGCCTGACCGTGGCACGATCGACCGGCCGATGAACACCACACCGCGCGCAGACCCTCTGGCCTTCCTCGAGGACGAGGTCGCGGCGCTGCGCGAACGGCACCTGTACCGGGCACTCCGGGTGATGAGCAGCGCCCAGGGCCCGATCGTCTCGATCGACGACAAACGCGTGATCAGCCTGTCCTCCAACGACTACCTCGGACTGACCCACCATCCCCGCCTGCGCGAGGCCGCCCTCGCAGCGGTCCGCGACTACGGCGTTGGCTCGGGGGCGGTCCGGACCATCGCGGGCACCATGACCATGCACGAGGCGCTGGAGGCAGAACTCGCGACGTTCAAGGGGACGCCGGCGGTCCTCACGTTCCAGTCCGGGTTCACCGCCAACACCGGGGTCATCCCGACCATCACCGGCGAGACGGACCTCATCGTCAGCGACAGCCTCAACCACGCCAGCATCATCGATGGCATGCGTCTGTCCCGGGCGCCCCGCAAGATCTACCGGCACGCCGATGTCGATGCGCTCCGAGCCGTGCTGGACGAAGCGGTCCGCGACGGCCGCCCCGAGACCGGCGAGCCGTATCGACTGATCCTCGTCGTGACCGACGGGGTGTTCTCCATGGACGGCGACATCGCGCCTCTCCCCGGCATCGTCGAGGCGGCCGAGGCCGCGGGGGCAGCGGTCTTCGTGGACGACGCGCATGCGAGTGGCGTGCTGGGCCGACACGGCCGCGGAACGGTGGACCATTTCGGCCTGCATGGGCGGGTCGCCATCCAGGTCGGCACCCTCAGCAAGGCCGTCGGTTCGCTCGGCGGGTACGTGGCCGGCTCGACCGCGCTGCGCGAGATCCTGACCCAGCGCGCGCGGCCGTTCCTGTTCTCGACGTCGCATCCACCGGCCGTCGTGGCCGCCTGTCGCGAGGCACTGCGGGTCATGCAGGACGAACCCGATCTGCAGGAGCGGCTGTGGGCCAACACTCGCTACTTCAAGGCTGAACTCGCCGGACTCGGGTTCGACACGGGCCGTTCCGAGACGCCGATCACGCCGGTCATGATGGGCAACCCCGAGACCGCCATGCGCTTCAGCGATCGACTTCTTGGCGAGGGCGTGT
>JANOIS010000363.1:0-4544 GCA_031407755.1 Chloroflexota bacterium
GAGGTCGACGGTCCGGCCGAGCGGTACTGGGTGACCGGCCGCGTCTGAGTCGATGACGGCCGGCTGGCGCCGCGCCGACTGGCTGGCTCTTGCCGCCGTATTGGCCTTCGGCGCCGTTATCCGGATCGCGCTCCTTCCGTCGGAAGGTCTCCGCGGAGACCTCGATCAGTTCGTCGGCTGGGTGCATCACATCGCCACGCGCGGTCTTGGGTCGCTGTACAGCGGCACAGACGCGGGCCCCGTGACGTTTGGCCCGGTCATGGCCTATGTCTGGAGCGTGCTGGCAGCCGTCCAGCCGGCGTTTGCCACGGTGACCGACGCGTCGGACCCGGGGATTCGGGCGCTCATGAAGCTGCCAGCCTGCGTCGCGGACCTCGGGCTCGGGCTGTTGGCGGCATTTGCCTTGCGCGACCGCCCACGTTGGGCCGTCGTCGCGGCTGGGGCCATCGTCCTGCACCCTGCGGTGTTCTATGTCAGCGCGTGGTGGGGCCAGTACGAATCGATCTTTCTGCTGTCCGGGCTTGGGGCGGTCGTGGCCGCGCTCAACGGCCGCAACGGGCTGGCGGCGGCGCTCCTGGCGGTGTCGCTCATGACCAAGCCGCAGGCGATCCCGTTGCTGATCCCGTTCGCAGCGTGGTTCTGGGCGCAGGGCTACCGGGACGGGGAGGTCCGCGGCGCCATTCTGGCGGTCGCACGGGCCGCCCTGGTCGGTCTTGGCGTCATCGCGGCGCTGTGGCTGCCATTTCTCGCGACCGGCGGACCCATGGCCTACCTCGGCAACGTCAGCACATACCAGAACGAGACCTTCAACGTGCTCTCACTGCGGGCCTGGAACCCGTGGTGGCTCCTCCAGGAGGCCGTCGCCGGGGGGGACTTCATCCGTGACGACATCGCCTTCGCCGGGCCGCTGAAGCTGCGCCACGTCGGATACCTCGTGGCCGGCGGCCTGTCACTCGTGATCGGGTGGGCCATCGTGCGGGATGCTCGTCCGCAGACCCTTGTGCTCGGGCTGGTCGCGTCCGTGCTCGTCGTGTTCACCTTCATGACGCAGATGCACGAGCGCTATGCCTATGCCGCGCTGATCCTCCTCGTCGTGCTGCTTCCGACGACGCGTGTCCGGCAGGTGTGGCTGGCGTTCGGCGCCCTGTTCACGCTCAACCTCGTCGCGGCGATCCCTCCAACGCCGACGGTGGGCGCGCTGCTCCCGGTGGATGGGCCCCTCGGGATCGCAGGGTCGCTCGGGATGACGGGCCTGACCGTGGCGCTGCTCGTGTGGGTCACCGCGACGCGAAATGCGTCCCACGACGGTCCCTGAACGTGGTCGTCGTCAGGTCCCGATCGTCATGGCGCGGGTATCTGCGCTGGCCGATCCAGCCTGCCGCTCGCGAAATTCGACGACGGCCAGGGCGATCACCACGATCGGTGTCATCAGGGGCACCGGCAGGGCGAGCGCGGCGGCCGCGATGGGCCGCTTGACGAGTGCCGGGAGCGCCATCGCCACGTAGTAGAACTGCGTGGCGGGCCAGAGTGCCCCTACCGCGAACCACTCGGCTCCCTTTCGACGCAGCACCCACAGGCCGACGAGGGTGGGCGGAACGAGAAGCGGCAGCCGCCAGGCACTGCCATTCCAGGCGGTGGCCAGGTGTTCCGCAGCGGCCGTGCCTTGTTCCAGGTACAGCTGCCACGGGACGAACGGGAGCGTCAATGCCAGCAGGAGGCCGGCCGCGATCGCCTCGCGCGGCCGAACGGCCAGGACCAGCCCCGTATACAGCTTGAAACCGACGGCGCCGGCAGCAGCGAGCGGCCCGCCGAGGACGAGTAGCGCCAGGGCGATGGTCTGTGGATTACCGTTCCAGATCGAATGGGCAAGGGGCGGGAAGAGGACCCACCACAACGGCAGGCCGAGTCGCCGCACCAACCAGACAGAAGCCGCCAGCCCGACCGCCATCCAGAACACGATCGCCACCGGCAGCGGCACCAGGCTGGTGGGCGCATAGAACAGCAGCGTGTGGGGCCCGCTCAGGTACGGGGTCGTCCCCTCGAGCACGGCGAACGGATTTCCGCCGGCGAGCCAGGCGGTGGATGCACGCTGGTAGTGGCGCGCATCGATGCCCAGCACGTCAGGCTTCGCGATCCAGAGCAGATCGATCACGATGAACCAGGCCGGCAGACCGATCTTCTCCAGCGCCAGGCGCAATCGATCGATCATTCCCGCGACTGAGCTCCTGCTCCGCGCCAGCGACCCGAGAACGCGCGCCAGTACCAACGCAGGTACTGCGGCAGCCACTTGCGAAGTTTGAAGTTGCTCTGGCCCGCTGTCCGGTCCCGCCACGTCGTGGGTACCTCGGCAACGCGGCACCCGGCCAGCGACGCCTTGACCGTCAGCTCGAGCGCGAGCTCGAAGCCTGCCTGGCTCTCGATGGTCACCGAGTCCAGGAAGCGGCGCGAGTAGACCTTGAAGTTGTTGGTCGGGTCGTGGGTCGGCACCCGAGCGAACCAATGCAGTGTCAGCCCCGCGATCCGGCTCATCCAGCGCTTGAGGCGAGGGCCGCCGATCTGTCCGCCGCCCGGCATGTATCTCGAGGCCGCGACGACGTCCGCGCCGGACCGCGCGAGTTCCACCATCGAGTCGACGATGTGCGGCTCGTCCGATCCATCGGACATCGTGATCAAGACATAGGGCGCTGACGATCCCGCGATGCCCGCCTTCATCGCGTTCAGCACGCCTCGGCCAAGGTCATTGCGATAGCCGCGGACGGCCGGGATCTCGGCGGCGATCCGGGCGATCACGGGGACCGTGGGGTCCTCGTCGAAGTCATACACGACGAGAATCTCGTGCGCGGTCCGGACGTCCCGATCCAGCGCGCGGATGACCGGCACGACCGCTTCACCCTCCTTGAAGACCGGCATGATGATCGAGAGCTCTGTGGTCGTCATCCCCGTGCCTCGCCGACGAACAGGGTCTGACGTCCCAACAACCACCATGCCGGCCGGAAGGCGAGATAGGCCCGCACCAGTCGCGGGTCACTCGGCAAACGGCCCTTGGTGGAGTACGGGAGGAAGCGCGTGATGAGGTCGACCGTCCGAAGCTCGGCCAATTCGGCGGCCTCGAGCAGGCTGCGCTCGGTGAGGGCGACCCGATGATCGATGAAATCCCAGTAGCGCGGTCCGACGAGCCGGATGTTGGGCTGTAGCACGATCACCCGACCACCGGGCCGTACGAGCTGGCGCGCGACGCGCAGCTGATCGATGACGATGTCGCTCGATTCCAGGTGCTCGAGGTAGTTGCTCATGAAGACCGAGCCGAAGTAGCCGTTCGGGAGCACGCTCGCGAGGTCCAGCCCGGAGGCCTGCACGAAGCGGACATCGGCCGGCAGCGCCGAACCCACATCGCGGATGTCCGTCGCCCATCGTTCCGACCCCTTGGCCCACCGGATGAAGTGCCCTCGGTCACAGGCGATATCGAGGACCGGCGCCGACGGGTCGATGTAGCGCTGGAGGAAGCGAACGATCTCGCGCCAGACCGCGTCCTTGGCGCTGACTTCCCGCTCGTCGAACCGGGCGTCGTACAGCTCGGGAAGGAGCCGGCTCACGTGGCCCGGACCACAGGTGGGGCGAAGCGGCCATGGGCGGAGTCCGCAACGCCGCGCCGCGTGCCCGACGTCACCGACGCAAGCGTCACGATCGTGACGGCTGACGTGGCCATCGTCACCAGGAGAAACGCGACGCGAGCGACATCCGACAGGGCGACGGTACCCATCCACATCACGGCGGTGGCGAGGGCGAAGGCAGCGAACACGCCACGTGCCGCCGAGGTCGCCTTCGGCATCGCGGCGAGGACGAGTGGGACGGTCGGGGCCAGGTAGTGGTCCCAGGTACTGCCGGACCCGTAGAGGATCGCGGCCACCCCCGCCGCGACCGCAGCGGCCCAAAGGCCCTTCCAGGAAAGCCAGATCGACGCAAGAGCGGCGACGGCGGCTATCGCGAAGCTGAGCGCCAGGCCTAGCCCGCCAAGGCCGACTGACCCGAGCAACGCAGCCGGGGCGAAGTTCGCCGGCGAATCACCGGTCGGAAAGCGAAGGATATTCGGCAGGACGGAGACCCACGAGATCCACGCCGATGGGTCCATCACCATCGAGACGATCAAGACGGTCGCGAGCGTGGCAAGCGTCGCCAGACGCGTCGGACGGTAAAAGATCGCCGGCGCAACCAAGGCCATCGGGGTGAACTTGAGGACACCGGCCAACACCGCGGAAATCGCCGCAACCGGGCCAGGCGCCACCAACATCAGCGCCACAACGATCGCCAGCCAGCCGCTGAGATTGCCGCCGAACAAGGCCATATGGATCGGCCACGAGGCCAGGACGAATAGCCACACGCTGACGACTTCCACGGCTGACGACCCGCCGCCATATCGGCGATAGACCAGCGGTGCGAGGACCAGAAGCGCGACCAGCTGAAGACCGGCCGCCAACCACGCGAGGGCCACCGGGTCGACAAGCCTGAGTCCGACGAAAAGCTGGGCCAGTGGGGGCGGATAGAGG
>JANOIS010000366.1:0-3993 GCA_031407755.1 Chloroflexota bacterium
GCTCGACGACGAGGGCCGTCGAGCCCGGATCCGCCACGATCTCCTGAGCCGGTTGATCGATGCGCTTCGTCGCGGGTCGGACGGCTGACCGCCGCCACGGCCATCAACTACGACCTGTACGACGCGCTCGAGCGCGGTCCCTGATCCGGGGCTCGAAGTCGGTCAGGTGTGGAGGGAGTGGGTCAGTTTCAGGATGGCGGACGCTAAGCTATAGAGGTAGCAAGCCGAATGCCTGACCCAAGCCCGCAGCCAGCGCGACGATCCCGACACCGGCGCAGAGTATTGCCCAATAGCGAAGAGGCACGTAGAACATCGTGTGATGTTCGCGCAGGGTGATCACTTCGCCGGTCGCCTGGTCAATGAGGGTGCGAACCGGGCGGGCCGCCAACTTCTTGCTCATCCACCAGAGGACCGCTGCACTTCCCAGAAGCGCGATGCCCGAAACGCTGGTGCCAAAGCGCTTGGCGATGTCGGCACCCAGGATCGCGGAGACCGCCAGGTAGCCGCCGACGATCGAGAACAGCGGGATGACCAACGCGTACGCGCCCAGGCCCTGCCAAACGAGCACGAATATCGCCTCCGTACCTTGCTTGTAGGATCGACCTAGTGGTGCATTGTAGGTCCGTGCCTGACCGGTCAGGTGTGGAGGTCGTCCAGTCGCCAGCCTGAGGAGTCGAGCACGACCCGCCAGGTGCCCACCAGGCGAAGATCCGGTCCTGACGTCCGCTGCTGGGTCACATCGAAGGACACGAACGCCGCGCTGTTGGCGAGATTGATCGATTCGACGCTGATGACGTTGATGTCGATCGACGTCGCTGTGTCGTGGAACTCCGCGAAGAACGAGTTCCCCGGGTACTCGGCGGCCATTCGAGCCGTCCACAGTCTGACCGCCTCATTCAGCCGCTCCGCGTCGATCAGGGCGTAGAACAGGGCGACCACATCGGCCGGGCCCGCTCCGACGGCCGGGGATGCCGACGTCGTCGAGTTCGAGGTGGGAGGCGGCGATTCGGAAGGCGCGGGGCTCGGGATCGGCGCGGCGACTGGCGACGGTGGAGGGACCGCGACCAGGCCAGGGTCGGAGGTTCGCGGCGTGCCGGTCGCCGACAACACGGCACCACGCTCGCCGATGGTCCCGCCAACGAGCCCGACTCCGAGCAGCCCGATCCCGATCGCCAGCACCGAAGCCAGGACGGGGACCAGACGCCGCCGTCCGCCACGGTCGGGTGACTCCCGTCCACCCGCCACGGTGTCACGCGGCACGACACTTTCGACCGCGCCCACGTCCACGCCCACGCCCACGGCCTCAGGCTGCTCGGCCTCGGTCGGCGCCCGCAGCGCGTCCGCCCCGCGGATCGCCGCCGTCGCCCGGGCCTCGCCGCGCCGAACGCCGCCGAGCTCGAGCATCCGAAACCGTTCGATGGCGGCCCCGAATTCGGCCGCGGAGAGGTATCGATGCCTCGGTTCCCTGGCCATGGCCCCGAGGATCACCCGGTCGACCCCAAGGCGCAGCCCTGGCGTCACGGAGCTGGGCGGAACCGGCAGGGCCCGCATCCCGTCGACCGCGCTCTCCGCCGATCCGCCCGCGAACGGGCGCCGCCCTGTCACCGCTTCGTACAGCATCACGCCCAGGGCGTAGATGTCGGAACTCGTCGTCGCCGGTTCACCCAGCACATGCTCCGGGCTGGCGTACGGCGCCCACGCCGGGTCCGGCCCGGACCGCCCGTCGCGCGTATCCCGAACGGCAGCAGCGATCCCGAAATCATCGACCCGCACGTCGCCGTCAGGGTCGAGATGGATGCTCGCCGGCGTCAGGCAACCATGGGTGAGACCGCGCTCATGGGCGGCCTGCAGCGCCTTCGTCGTCTGGAGACCGATGTGCAGGGCGATCTCGCGCGAAACGATGCCCTCACGAGCGAGCGTGGTCGCGAGCGTCGATCGGCCGGCGAGTTGAGTGACGATGTAGTCGATGCCGGAATCGGTCCCGCGATCGTAGATCGCCTCGATGTTCGGGTGATCCAGCTGCGCGGCCAGATGCATCTCGCGACGGAAAGCCGCCACAAATGTTCGATCGAGCGAGAACGGTGGTCGCAGGAATTTCACGGCGGCGTCGCGATCGAGACGCTGATCGAGCGCCCGATAGATCGTCGTCACGCGGCCCTCGCCGATGACCTCGAGCAGGCGATAGCGGCCAGCCAGCACCTTCCCCATCTTCTTCATGTGTCAAGGCAAGCATGCCGAGACCGTTCGAGCGGTCACAATTGCGCCCGTGTCGTTGCGAACCGGTTGCAGCGTGGGCTAGACGACAGCGCGCTCCCTGCAACGTGCTGAGCGGCGCACGCGGGCTACGATGCCGTTCTCGTGACCGCCCCCGACCCGATCAAGCTCCGCGATCTCGCCGCACGCCTGGAAGCGCTCGCCGCGCGACGCCTGGCGACCCTCCCGCGCACGGATGCCGCCGCGACCCGCGCCACGCAACTCGCTGACCACCTCGCGGGCCACGTTCGGGTGCGCGCCAACAGCCTGGACGCGCCATTGCTCGTCCTCCTGCTCGGTCCGACCGGCGCGGGCAAGAGCACGGTCTTCAACACCATCGCGGGCGGACCCGTCAGCCCGACCGGCGTCCTGCGGCCGACCACGCGCCTCGCGGTCGTCCTCGTTCATCCCGCTGACCGGGAGCCGCTGCTGGAGGGCACGCTCGCCGGCCTGCGCGTGGACCAGCTCCGGCTCGTCGCGGACGAGGCCATCACGCCCGGCGTGGCGCTGGTGGACGCTCCGGACATCGACTCCATCGAGCACGCCAACCGCGAACTCGCCGACCGATTGGTGGAAGCCGCGGATCTCTGCCTGTTCGTGACCACCGCGACGCGCTATGCCGACCAGGTCCCGTGGTCGGTCCTCGGGCGCGTTCGCCAGCGCGGCCTGCCCTTGATGGTCATCGTCAACCGGATGCCTGAGGACCCTGACGACGCGCGCGAGGTCACCACCGACGTCGAGCGACTGCTTGCGGAGGCCGACCTGACCGACGCCATGGCGGCGGCTGGCGACGCGCCGACAACTATCGAAGTGGTAAGCGTCCGCGAGGGCGATGTCGAACCGACCGGCCAACGACTGCGTTCCGCGGCGATCGGCGCCATCACCGATCAGATCGCTCGCCTCCGGACCGATCGTGACGCTCGCCTCGCCCTCGCGGCACGCGCGCTCGCGGGATCGATCGCCGGTCTGGGCGACACGCTGGATCGGGTTGCCGACGACGCCGATCACGAAGCCATCGATGTCGAGGCCCTGCGCCGGACGGCTGGCCAAGCCTACGACGGCAACCTCGCGGCCCTTCGCGGGGACCTCGCGCGGGGTAGATTCCTGCGCGAGGAGGCCCTGCGTCACTGGCAGGCGTTCGTGGGGGCCGATCAGATGACGCGGTTCTTCTCGCAGGGGATCGGGCGCGTGCGTGGCGCGATCGCGGCGATGTTCCGTCCGGCCACGGCTCCGGTCGCCGAGGTACGGGCGGCGACGACGGACGACCTCCTGGCCGTGGCTCGACTGCAGGCCGCCGAAGCCGCGCGACGCACCGCGACCGCCTGGGCAGACGAGCGATCGGTCGGGTCGGACGTGGCCGCTGAGCCTGGGCTGTGGGGCGTCTCGCCCGACTTTGACGCGCGGCTGCGATCGCGTCTGGACGACTGGATCGAGGGCATCACGGCCGACATCCAGGCGCATGGCCGGCCCAAACGCATGCTCGCGCGCGGGGCATCGATCGGGGTCAATGTGCTGGGCACCGGTGTGATGCTCGGCACGTTCGTCCACACCGGCGGCCTGACCGGGACCGAGGTCGGGGTGGCCGCGGCGACCGCGTTCCTCAACCAGAAGCTGCTGTCGGCGCTGTTCGGTGAGGCCGCGATGGTCGAGCTGGTGGCCAACGCTCGGCGCCGGCTTGATGAGGCGCTGGCGGTAACGTTCGCGGAGGAGCGAGCGCGGTTCGACCGGCTGGTGCCGGAA
>JANOIS010000378.1:0-2059 GCA_031407755.1 Chloroflexota bacterium
TCTCGACCATGGCGCCCCAGTTGCTGAAGTCGGCCAGCGTGTCGTCCTGATCGGTCCGGCAGGTCGGTGCCGCGCCACCGCCGGACAGCCCGTTGAAATCGGCCAGCGCGGAGACGGATATGACGTCTGGATGCGCAGCAGGATGGAAGGTGGAGGTGTCCTTGTCACTGTTGCCCGCGGCAACGGCAAAGACGACGCCCTTGTTGACCGCGTTCGCGATCGCCGTGTCCATCGCCGTGCTCGGGCACTCACAGCCGAGGCTCATATTGGCAACCTCGATCTCGGCCGCGTTGGCCGCGACGTAGTCGATCCCAGCGATGATCCAGTTGAGGTAGCCGCTGCCGCTGCTGCTCAGGACCTTGACCGCCCACAGTCGTGCGCCCGGCGCGACCCCGACGACGCCGATGCCATTGTCGAGCGCCCCGATCGTGCCGGCCACGTGCGAACCGTGGCCGTTGTCGTCGTTCCCGCCGCTGCCGCAGCTCTTCTTGAACGGCTCGATCTCGCCCTCGACGAGGGCTCCGAAGGCGCGCGCCTCCTCGACGACCTCGAGCGTCTGCTGCTTGTTCTCCTCGACGCTGAGCTGCGATCCATCGAACAGGACGGAGTTCCAGCCATTGCGAAGGCAGAGGCTGATGACCTCCCGATCCGGACAGTGGTCCAGGTGGAGGGCGACCGGCACCGTCACGGAGTCGGTCATCGCCTTCCACATCGCGAACAGCACCTTGGCGCCGATCGACGTCACCGTCTTGACCGACGTCTGCACGATCAATGGGGCCCGGAGCTCATCCGCGGCCGCGAGCACGGCCGCCATGCTCAGGTCGTTGACGACGTTGATGGCGGCAACGCCGTAGCGCTCATCGAATGCACGCTTGACGATCTGTTGTGTCGGGACGACAGGCACGGAATACCTCCTGGCGGGATCAGCTCATCGCGACGATGTCCGGCGTGAGCTCGCGGGTCGAACGATCACCGGCGGATCCGGTGGCGAAGGCGAGGACAGCCCGCGCGTTCCCCTCGTCGACGACGAGGACATCGATGACGTGGGCTCGCAGGACACCCAGGATCGCCAGCGGCTTCTCCGCCCCGCTGACCACGGCGATGACGGTGTCGATCCGCCGCAGGTCGTCGATAGAGAGCGCGATCAGCCGGCTGCTGTGCGGCGATGCGATGAGGTTGCCCGCGACGTCGACGTAGTTGCCGAGCACGTCGCCCACCGCACCCTGGTCGCGAAGGCGCGCGATCTCGGCCAGCGAAAAGCAACCGCTCCGGACCATCGTGCATCCGTCGTCCGTCCCGCCGATACCGACGAGGGCGACGCTCGCCCGGGCGGCGAGGTCCAGGGTGTGGGCCACTGCCTCCTGCTCCAGGAGCCGATCGCGCACCTCGGCGCTCTCCACGTAGGCCGGCGCGTAGAGGCTCTCAGCCCGACCGCCGCACTTCTCGGCCAGCGCCCGACAGATCTCGTTCGGGTTGGTGGGGTTGTCGACCCGCGGCGAGCCGCCCATCGCGCTGGCGAACGTGCAGCCAAGCCGTCGCGTCGGTCGGAAGAAGCGCGGCAGCTCCCCGATGTCGCGACCGTGGCTGACGGCCACCACGGTGTCGTCTCCGAGCCGCCGCTGGAGGAATCGGGCGGCGGTCCTGGCGACTCCCTCGCGTTGCGTGTCGGGATCGGGGCGGGTGGGGCTGACGATGGCGTCCGACAGGGCGAAGGTCGTCCGAAGCCGTGTCTCGAGCTCCAGGTTCAGGCCGGGCGGTCCCTGGATGTGGATGTCGACGACGCCCGAGGTGCGGGCGCGCTCCAGCAGCCGCTGGACCTTGGGCCGCGACAGGCCGAACTCGAGAGCGATCTCTTCCTGGGTGCGGCCGTCGACGTAGGACCGGTGCGCGATCCGCGCGAGCAGTTCGTGGTCGTCCCAGCCGAGCTCTTCAGCCATCGGTCTTGGATGTCCCTCAGGGTGAGCATTCGTTCACGAGTGAACAGATGCTCATTGTACGCCTGCGGACCGGCGCCCGTCCCGCGTACGGCTCATGGACGCTGCGTCGCTACTCCAGCGCC
>JANOIS010000381.1:0-8553 GCA_031407755.1 Chloroflexota bacterium
GGGCTCCGGCAAGACCCTGCTCGCCCAGACCCTGGCCAGGGTCCTGGACGTCCCGTTCTGCATCGCCGATGCCACGTCGCTGACAGAGGCGGGCTACGTCGGCGAGGACGTCGAGAACATCCTGCTGCGCCTGATCCAGGCGGCCGATTTCGACGTGACCCGAGCGCAGCGCGGGATCATCTACATCGATGAGATCGACAAGATCGCGCGCAAGGCGGACAACCCGTCGATCACCCGTGACGTGTCCGGCGAGGGCGTGCAGCAGGCCCTGCTCAAGATCCTGGAGGGGACGGTCGCCAACGTCCCGCCGCAGGGTGGCCGCAAACATCCGCACCAGGACTTCATCCAGATCGATACGACCAACGTCCTGTTCATCTGCGGCGGCGCGTTCGATGGCCTGGAGAAGATCGTCGAGGAGCGTGTCGGCAAGCGCGCCATCGGTTTTGGATCGGAGGCGCCGATGGGGGCCGCCGAGCGCGGCAAGGTCCTGGAGCGGCTCATGCCGGAAGACCTGTTGAAGTTCGGGCTGATCCCCGAGTTCATCGGCCGGCTGCCGGTCATCGTGACCCTGACCACCCTGACCGCCGACGATCTCGTCCGCGTCCTGACCGAGCCCAAGAACGCCGTCACTCGGCAGTTTCAAAAGTTCCTGTCGTTGGACAAGGTCGAACTGGCATTCACCGCGGGTGCCCTGCGGGCCGCCGCGGAGGTCGCGCTTGACCGCAAGACCGGGGCCCGCGCCCTGCGTTCCATCGTCGAGGAGTCGCTGCTCGAGGTGATGTACGACATCCCCGAGCGCACCGATGTCCGCAAATGCATCATCACCGAGGAGACCATCCGCGAAGGTCGGCTGCCGTTGCTGCTGACCAAGACGGACGTGGACAAGGGCGTCGACGAAACGAATTACGGGGACTGGCTCGCGGAGCGCGGCGAGACGGCCTGACCTACCGTCAGGAACGACAGACCGGAGCCACCTTGTCCAACGCCGCGACGACCGGTCCGGATGGCGTTCCGGCAACGTCCGTTACAGATATCCAGGCGGAGATCGAGGCTCGGCTGGGCTTCGTGCCGCCGTTCTATGAGCCTGCTTTTGGCGCTCCGGAGGTGCTCGCCAACCTGTGGCGCCAGACGCTTTCCGCCTACCTCGATAACCCGCTGCCGGCGGCCTTCAAGGAGCAGCTGGCGGCGTACCTCTCGCGCTACTGCGCGCAGCCCTACTGCATGGTCGTTCACAGTGCGTCGCTGCGGCCACTCGGTTTCGATGGCCGCGAGGTCCTCCAGCTCATCGAAACGCCGCCGCCCGATGAGCGGACGGTCAACGAGGATCTCGGTCGGATGGCCGCGGTCGATGGCCCGATGGCGACCTGGCCGGACCCGGCGACCGAACTGTGGGCTTCGTTGCTGCGCGCTGCCGTCGCGATCCACATCGGGACGGAAGGCGCGGATGCTGCGCGGATCCAGCTGCGCCGGCTGCTCGGTTCGGACTACGCGCACCTCGCGGCGTTCCTCAGCTACATCGAGATGTGTCTCGCCTGGGTGGAGGTGAACCCGGAGATCGATTTCCGCCTGGATCAGCGGTCGATCGACCACCTCGGCCCCCTTGTCGTAGACGAACCGGGTCTGGAACGGTTCGTGGCCGATCATCGCCGTATCGTCGCCATGGCGACCCCTCGGCGCCGGGATCTGCTTGAGGAGATCGATCGTCGAACGGCGGTCGAGGAGCGACTTCGGCTGGCACTTTCGGCCAAGGACGAGTTCATCGGCATGGTCTCGCACGAATTGCGAACGCCGCTGACGGTCCTCCTCGGCCAGGCCGCGCTGCTGCGCCGACACGCGGACATGCCACCCGAAGTCATCGATGGCCCCGTCGAGGACATCGCCCGTGAGAGCGAGCACCTGGCGCGGATCATCGACAACATGTTGACGCTCGCGCGACTCGATCATCGCGAATCGCTTGATCTGGAGCCGGTGCAGCTGGGGCGGCTGATCGAGGGCATCGTCACGGACTGGACGCGTCGGGAGC
Source organism: Chloroflexota bacterium (assembly GCA_031407755.1). Taxonomy (GTDB): domain Bacteria; phylum Chloroflexota; class Limnocylindria; order Limnocylindrales; family CSP1-4; genus SPCO01. The sequence goes on from JANOIS010000381.1 coordinate 2,024, forward strand.
CGGAGCGCGAGTTCCTCTACGTGGCGGCTCGGGCGATCCAGGTCGTGGACGCCGATCCCGGAGCGATACGGCAGGTGGTCGACAACCTGATCAGCAACGCCGTCAAGTACGGTCCGCCTGGGCGACCGATCCAGGTGTCGCTGGAGGGCGAAGAGGAGCTGGTTCGGGTGAGCGTGAGCGATCGGGGCACTGGCATCCCGGATCACGAATTGGAGGCGATATTCGGGCTGTTCCACCGGTCGTCCGAGACTACGCACGCCAAGGGCATGGGGATCGGACTGACGGTCTGCCGGCGCCTCGTCGAGGCGCATGGCGGCACCATCGTCGCACGAGCGCGCCAGGGTGGCGGCACAGAACTTGCATTCACCCTGCCGACCGTCGATACGTAGCCCGGCCCTACGGTTCAGATTCGGCCGTTGCATCCCGGACCGATCCGTGCCAGGCGATCGCGCGACGACGGGCCTCGGCGTGGTCCACGATCGGGGCCGGGTAGTCGGACCCGATCCGGCATCCTGAAGCGATCTGTTCGTCGATCGTCATCGTCCAGGGCGCCTGGATCCGCGCGGTCGGGACCCGTGCCAGTTCCGGGACCCAACGGCGCACGTACCGGCCATCCGGGTCGAACCGTTCCGCCTGGTTGATCGGGTTGAACACCCGAAAGTACGGCTGGGCGTCCGTCCCGACCGATGCGGCCCACTGCCAACCGCCCAGGTTGGAGGCTGGATCGCCGTCGAGGAGATGCGCCATGAAGTGAGCCTCGCCGACGCGCCAATCCACCAGCAGGTCCTTGGTCAGGAAGCTTGCGACGACCATCCTTGCGCGGTTGGGCATGAAGCCCGAGGCCGCGAGTTGGCGCATCGCCGCGTCGATCACGGGATACCCGGTCTGCCCTTCTCGCCAGGCAACGATGTGGTCCGACGCACCGGACGATGGATCCGTGTCTGTCCCGCCCGGCCACTCGACGCCGACGTACCGACGCTGGAATGCCTCGTGCGCGATCCGCGGGTCGCGCCACAGGATGTGGGCATAGAAATCGCGCCAGGCCAGCTCGGAAACGAACCGTCGAGAACCGGGTCCGCCACCGTCCACGGCCAGCGCGCGGGTCGCCACCTCGACGGGGGAGAGGTGGCCAAGTCGCAGGTCCGGCCCGAGTCGTGACGTCCCACCGTCCGCCAACTCGTCCCGGGTGACGGCGTACGCCGACGGCCCTCTCGTTGGGCCCGATTCCAGCCACGCCGCCAGTCGCCGTCGTGCAGCCTGCTCTCCGGGCTCAGGCAGGTGACGGTCGTGGGCCGTGGGTCCACCGACACCGAGGTCGGCCGCGCTCGGCACGGCATCATCGACCGCCCGACGTCCGCCGGCGGCCTCAATGCTGATGATCGGATCGGGGGCGGGCAGGATGGCTCGGATCGGAAGCGCCTCCCAGCGCCGCAGGAATGGCGTGAACACCCGGTAGCCGAGCCCGTCACCAGTGACGACCTCCTCGGGCTCGTGGACGAGCACCCCGCGCATCGCCCGGAACCCGACGCCGATGCGCTCGAGCGAATCCGCGACCGCCCGATCACGCCGCCTTCCAAATGGGCCGATCTCCCGGCTGACCAGCACCGAGCCAGCTCCGACATCGCGGGCGAACGCCGGGACGACCTCCGTTGGACGACCGATCCGCACGAACAGGTGGCTGCCTCGCGCGGCGAGCGAGTCGGACAAGGCCCGGACGGCGCCCAGCAGAAACCAGGTTCGGTTGGTGGACGCAAATCGGCCGCGAAGCAGGGCCGGGTCGATGACGAAGAGCGGAGCGACGGCCGCCCCGGATCGGACCGCTTCCGTCAGGGCCGGATGATCATGGAGCCTGAGGTCGCGCCGGAACCAGACGACGGACGAAGCCAGTTCCGTCACTCGGTGCGTCACTGGTGGTCGGCGACCAGGTCGATCACTACGGCGACAGCGTCCTTGATCGGGTCAGGCAGCCGGAGGACGCCCCGGACATCCTGCGCCCGTGGACCTCCCACCAGGCAGGTCACAGGCCTGGGCATCGTCTTGAGAGCCTTCACGACGGCGAGCGCTGGTCCGACGTCGGATGGCACGACCACGCCCAGGACCACGATACGCGCATCCGTCTCCTGAACGGCCACCAGCCAGCTTTCCAACGGGACGTCGGCTCCGAGATACACGACTTCCACGCCGGCTCGGCGCACCGCGGGGGCAAAACCGAAGGCGCCGATCTCGTGCAGACCCCCTTGCGGCAGCCCGACCACGATCTGCGCCGCTGGTCCGTTGCGGCCGGCGGCACCAAAGAACTGGCCAAGTCGCCTTCTGACGGTCTCGCTCGCGGCGTGCTCCGATGCCACATCGATCGATCCCGCCGACCAGGCCTCCCCGACCGCACGGAGGGCCGGGAACACGATCTGGTCCATCGCCGACTCGAAGGGGTGGACCGCAAAGGCCTCGTCGAGCGTGCGCTCCATGGCGGCAACATCGAGACGTTGCGCCGCCGCAATGAACGAATCGATCACCACCGTCGAGGGGCTCGTCGACACGATCGCCGATCCCATGCCGTCCAGCGTCTCACCAACCGTCCCTTGACGTGCCAGAACCAGATCCGAACCGAGCGCGATCACGCGCTCCGCGGCCTGGCGCGGTCGCAGGCCCTCGATATCGACGAGCCGCCGCATCGTGGCAAGCCGGGCCATCGCGTGATCGTCGTACAGGCGGTAACCGGCAGCCGTTCGATCTGGCCGGACCACGCCATAGCGACGCTCCCAGACGCGGATCGTCGGGACGCTCAGGCCGGTGCGGGCGGCCGCCTGCTTGATCGTGTACATGGCTGGCCTATCGAGCGACGGAGCGTGCAGCCGTCGCCTGACCTGACGGGCCATCGAATTTGAGCGTCCGACCAGGTTCCTCCAGCCCGATGTACGTCGCAAGGCCCTCCTCGAGTGGTGTCAGGCGCCGGGGCATTCGGCGCAGGAGCGGTTCGATATCGACGATCGCCGGCTGGTTGATGAAGTCGACGGCCGACGGCGTAAGCGGCGGCGTGGGGAGGAACTTGAGGGGCCAGGCCGCGAGCTTCAGCAGTGGCGTCGGACCGGGCAGGATCGGCCTGGACATCCCGGCCACGCGGGTCGCGCGACGGACGATCTCGCGCATCGTCATCGTTTCGGGGCCGCCGAGCTCGAAGACCTGGTCGGCCGCCGCCGGGTCCGTGAGCGAGTCCGCGGCCAGCCGAGCCGCATCATCGACGAAGACCGGGGCAAGGAGCTGGCTGCCGGTATTGGTCAGTGGGACGAACGGGAGGCGCCGGGCAAAGCCCAGGAACCGATTGAGCGATACGTCGCGCGGACCAAAGATCCACGTCGGGCGGATGATCGTGTAGGTGATGCCGCTGGCGCGGACAGCCTCCTCCGCCCGCCATTTCGCCCGGAACCAGTGCCGTTTCGCATCCGGCGCGGCGCCAGCACCAGAGATGTAGACCAGCCGCTGGACGCCCGCCGCGATGGCCGCGGCAACCAGTCGCTCGGTGCCCTCGGCATCCACCGCCTCGAAGGTTCGCCCCTTGCTCGGCGACTCCATCGGAGAGTTGGGGAAGGCGAGGGCGATGACCAGGGCATTCACACCTGCGAGGGCGGGCTCGAGCGACGACGGCTCGGTGATGTCAGCCGACCGGATCTCGACATCCCCAGGTAACGGTCCGCGCGCCGACTCCCCGCGATGGGACAGGACGACGACATGGTGGCCACGCCTGTGGAGTTCCGACGCGATGCCACCGCCGACGAAGCCGCTACCGCCGGCCACGGCGATCGTCATCCCGGTGGAGGCCCCGGCGGACCTGAGGGCGGTCGAAATGGCCTCGGCCCGGTACGCGAAGATGTGCCGTAGCTCGCTGCGAACCACCAGCCGGTTGGCGAGGTCACCAAGGGGACCGAGCGGGATCTCGTAGACGATCTCATCCGTCATCAGCGTGCCCCCCTCGACGGCACGGAACGTGTGGCGATGCTCCCAGCGACGATATGGCCCACGGAGCTCGACGTCCGAAAAACCATTCGGTGGGTCGTAGGCGTCGATTCGGGTGCGCCACGGGACTGGGATACCCAGCAACGGCCGCAGCCGGTAATCGATCTCCAGCCCGGAGCGCATCGCTCGGTCCTCGGTCAGGAATTCGAAGCGCATGCCGGGCGGAGTGATCCTGCCCAGGTTGTCCGGGTGCGCGAAGAAGTCGAAGACCTCGCGCTGCGGACGGGCGATGAACTGTGTCGCGAGGAGCCGATGGGTAGACACGTCGAGCTGATGCACCATTCTCCCGGTCGCCACGATCGCGGCGATGTCCAAGGTTTGTACCATACCACGAGGCTCGTTTCGACGCTCATCATGGGACTGGTGGCTGCAACGTGCATCAAACCATCATCGTTTGATACAGCCCTGCAAGCTGTACACGCACAGGCATAAGCGCATCGGGAGCTTCGCGATCGTCACGATCGAGAAGAGCGAGTCACGCTCAGATGGTGAACCCGAAGGAGGCCCCCGATGTCGAAGATCGAAACGTCGATCGATGTGGATGTTCCCGTCCGCGTTGCCTATGACCAGTGGACGCAGTTCGAACAGTTCCCGCAGTTCATGGACGGCGTCGAGTCCGTGAAACAACTGGATGACACCCGTCTCCACTGGGTCGCCAGCGTCGCCGGGCAGCGCAAGGAGTGGGATGCCGAGATCGTTCAGCAGGAGCCAGATCAGCGCATCGCCTGGAAGTCCACGAGTGGCGACGACAACGCTGGCGCCGTGGATTTCCATCGCCTGGCCGACGAGCGCACGCGGGTGAATCTGACCATGGACATCGACCCCGCGGGGATCATCGAGACGGTGGGTGACGCGGTCGGGATCCCGGCTCGGCAGATCAGTGGTGATCTTGAGCGGTTCAAGGAGTTCATCGAGTCTCGTCCCGGAGCCACGGGCGCCTGGCGCGGGACCGTGGAGCAGATGGACGTCTCAGGCTGACGTCACACGCGTTATGAGCACGAGCCAATCCACGGAATGGCTCGTGCTCTAGCCTAAACAGCGGGCGCCACGTGTAGACGGTCCCCGAGAACCGGGTCCGCCACCGTCCCGTCGTCCGCCAACTCGTCCCACACCGGGGCACGATTGCGGCGTGAGAGCGTCCGGGTGGTGGCTCGGCGTTCGGATTCACGTTGCCAGTAATCGGCGACCGGGATCAACCACCCGACATGCCGACGTCCGGGCGGCGGTGTCGAGGAGTCGAACTGCCCAGACCTGTCTGGCGGAGCTCGGCGAACGAGCGCCGTCCGTCAAACGGCCTCGAGGACGACGCCCGGCGGCAGGTGCGCGCGAAGGCTCGCCGCCACGGCCTCCAGGTCGTCCCCGCCCTGTCCTCGCAACACGAGCGTCAGGGTCGCCGGAGAGGCGACGGCCGTCGGCGCCTCCATCGCCGGACCTTCGGCCGTCGCGGCGACCGCTGTCGGCTGCTCGGCCGCCGCCAGGCGCAGGTCGAACACGACGAGCCGGCCGTGGTAGACGGTCACGACGACCGCCACCGCGACGACCGCGATAGGGATGGCGAGGTCGGACCCGAGGGCTGTCGCCCGCCCACCCAGGAGGGTGTCGATGAACCGGAACAGCACGAATACCGTGCTCGGGACGGCGGCGATGAGGCCGCCACCCACGACCAGAAACAGGTAGGCGCGCGCCGTCGTCGCGAGCCGCTCGGTCACGGGGGCGGCCGTCCGCCGACGCTGGATGGAGGACCAGGCCGGTAGCCACAACACGGCACCCACCACGATCTGCGCGACGCACCAGGCCAGCTCCCCACGGAAGAAGTCGTCCGCGGCGACCGAGCCCAGCACCTGTTCGAGGAGCAGGCCGCCGAGCCGCGCGATCCCCACCGTCAGGAAGATGATGCCGACGAGCGCGGTCAGGTGGAGTCGCTGCCGCTCCGCCGCGGCCCGGGGTGCATCGCCACGCTCCGCGGCCTCGGCGTGTATTGCTCGCCAATTGAGCCAGCCGGCCAGGACGAACGGGACGACGACGAGGACGGGTCCCACCACCGACTCGAGGAAGGCCGTGCCGCCGACATTGTCGGCGACCCCGATGAGCACCCGACTGAGCTCCGTGATGGACCTGGCGATGGTCAGGCCGGCACTGACCAGCGCAACCAGCAGCACAGCGCCGAAGTAGGTCATCCGCAGGGCGGTCGAGCGGTCGTCCTCGCCGATAACCGCGGCGTCGCGGACGGCGCGGCGCGCGTCGTCGATGTGCAGCCACCAGACGCCGAGACCCGTGACGCTCGCGGCCACGGACCAGGCAAGCGGTCCACGCCACCAGTCCTGGCTGCTGCCGAAGTCGGATCGTCCGACGAACGCGGAGGCGACGGTGTCGATGACCTGGCTCGTTCCGACGAGCAGGGTCATAAGACCGATGAACGCCCAGCCGTAGCGATGCAGTCGGGTCAGCCAGGCGGCGGCACCGCGGAGGCGATCGTGGCGCAGGTCTCGATTTCGCGTGCTCGCATGGAACCACCAGAC
>JANOIS010000415.1:0-3000 GCA_031407755.1 Chloroflexota bacterium
CGGCTCTCCGTTCCTCCGAAGGGTGATGACGGCGAACCGATTGGGGAACGTACCCGCGGTCGCCCAGGCGCTGACGGATTGGTCGCCGAAGCCGAAGATCCGACTCAGGTAGGCGGGGTTGTCCTTCTCGACCCAGGCGAAGAGCGTCCGATTACTGCCCACATATCCACCCGCGTAGGCGGCTGCGGCACCCTGGGGTGGGGTGCTCACCCAGACCCGATAGTCGCCCACCGGCTGGGGTGAGCCGAAGGCCGTGTTTGTGACCGCGAGCGCCGCTTCATCAAGCGGAATGCCTAGCTGGTCCTCAATGGATTTCCAGGCGGCCTCTCGCGCGTCTATCGCTTTGGCGGGGGTCACTGGTCGCGTCAGGAATGCGGAACCGGCGAGCACCGCCGCGTCGGCGATGTTCTGGTAATCACGTCGAACCTTGAGCCACGTGCCGTAGTCAACGGCCACGGCGCTCGAGCCGATCAGCGCGACCAGGAACAGGGCAAAGAGGACCAGCGTCTGGCCGCGGTCCCGGGTGACGTTCGTTTTCATGGACACGGATCCAAGCCTCCGTTAGTGGTAAGGCGGGGGTTCTCGACGCGCATCTCCTCCGTGATCCTCGCCGTCAACATGCCATCGGGAGTTCCGTCGACTGCGTCGACGACGATGCCGACGAATGGCACGAAGAGCGCGTGGCCGTAGACCGTGGTCACACGGACCTTTCTGGAGTAACTGAGATATGTCGGCGCGTTGTGGTTTGGGTTCGTGTACGAGCAGAACTCGACATTCGTCTCGCCGATGCCGATCTTGAGGTTGCCGGCCCGATAGCCAGGGACCGCCTTGGGTAATGCCCGGGTTGTCAGTTCCGTCTCGACCTGAACGTCCGTGGCATTGGGTATGGTCGACGCATACCGAGCCGCCTCTCGGGTCCCGTTGGTGAGTCCGATCTGGCCCCCCAACAGGATGCCGAACTGGATCACGGCAAACAGGAGCAGGAAGAACACGGGGACGACCAGCGCAAACTCGGGCAGAGCTTGGCCGTCGTCACCCTGCTTGCGTCGAGCCACTGCCGTTAGCCTCATGGGTTGCAGTTCGTCGTAACGGTCGTCGACGTGAGGACGTCGTTCTCGACTCGCAGTTCCTCGGCGGCCCCGATTCGCAGCCCACCGTCAGGGGTCCCGTCGATTCCGTCGAGCAGCCCATCCAGCAGCGGAACAAAGATGGGATGCCGGTACACGACCTCGACCTTCACCTTCACCCCTGGGGCTGCCGTCGTGTCGGTGAAGCCGACATAGCAGACCGACGTGTCCGGCGTGCCTGTGACAACGACGTTCGCTGAATTGAAAGCGAACACGTTTCGAGCCAACAACCCATTGGCACCGGTCAGTACGTTGTAGATCGCAAGGGCGTTCGCATTGGCCTGGGTCGCGGTTGAAGTTGGCGTGGTGACGGCAGCCAGCCGAGCGCCCTCCCTGACTGCATTGGTGACTCCGATCTGCGCCGCGAGAATGGATGCGAACTGGATCGTGCCCAGGAGGAGTAATGCCACTACAGGAAGGACCAGGGCGAACTCGGCGAGGGCTTGCCCGTATTGGCGCGAATCTTGATTCCGTCGAGTGCGAAGGATATGCACGTGCCGAAGCCTCAGCGGTGGCGATGTTCAGGGCACTATGCGATCCGCACCTTGCAGACTACATTGCCGCCGCTCGCAGAGACCATCCGGGACGGTCGGCCAAGCCGCAGGTACCAAGGTGCTATTGGTAGGGAGCCTGTGGAGGCGCATCGTGTCCGCATGAAGAAGCGCCTCCTGTCATCAGTTCTCTGGTTCTATGCGGGCTGGACCTTCGGCGCGATGCTCTCGGCAGCCCTCTCTGTCCACCCGTTGCTTGGCCCACTGCTCGGTATTGCCGCAGCCTTGCTATTCGCAGGAGATCCTCGACGGGTCATCTGGCCGGCGGACGCCTCAAAGGGGCAATCGGAACGAATCGGTTCGGCACAATCAGCTCAATAGATGAAGCCGGGTGCAAGAAGCTTTTCTTGGCCTGTCTGTCCACGACCCACGACCGCCGCGCCTGCCATTGGCGTTTCGGATCGACACGACCGATCGATGCCATTGGGACCATCGGTGACCTGCAAGTCCGGTGAAATGTCGCACTGCCGGCTCGATCAGCCCTCTTCGCCGGGCTCCCCGGGCAGGTCGATCGTGAAGGCCGCGCCGGGACCGGCCGGCGCCGGCTCCAGGACCAGGTCGCCGTCCATCGCCCGGCACAGTTCCCGGGACACATAGAGACCCAGGCCGCTGCCGCCGTCCGTCGCCGCCGTACCTCGAGCAAATCGCTGGAAGAGGCGGTCCGCGTCCGCTTCGGACACGCCGGGGCCGCCGTCGGCGATCGTCAGTCGAACCGTGCGCGCCCCGGCGTCCGCCAGGACCGTGGCGGTGACGGGCGAACCGGCCCCGTACTTGACGGCATTGTCCAGCAGGGCCCAGAGCACCTGGTCCAGCTGATCCGCATCGGCCACGGCCAACCAGCCATCGGCGTCGTCGTGCACGGTGAAGTCGAGGTCGTTGACGCCGAGGGCCTCCCAGGCCTTGCGAACGCGCGTGCCCAGCGCCACGACCTCACTCCGTGGTTTGAGCGCGCCCGATTCCAGACGCGTGACGGTGAGGAGTTGACGGACCATCCGCGACAAGCGCTCCGATTGCTCCGCGATGATCCCGAGGCGCCGGTCGGGGCTCGCCTCGTCGAGTTGCTCGGCGTACGCCCGGATGCTGGTGAGTGGCGTCTGGAGGTTGTGGCTGACCCCGCGCAGGAAGTCGTCCTTGGCGGCGTCAAGCTCGATCAGTTGCTGGTTCTGGGTCTGGATCGTGGCGAACAGCTGGGCATTGCGGATGGCCGCCGCCATCTCACTGGCAAAGAGCTCCAGCAGGTCCTGGTCGGCACGCTCCCAGCGACGGGTCGCCGGTAACCGACCGATGAGGACGCCAAGGTCTTCACCGCCTGCCCGCAGCAC
>JANOIS010000427.1:0-2924 GCA_031407755.1 Chloroflexota bacterium
GACCGGGTGACCGGATCGGGGGAGAGGTGCGCTGCCCAGCCCTCGGGTCGGCCGCATGAGCCGTCGGGTAACCGGCGGCCCCAGATGGATGGCCATCCCCGTCGCGCGCTTCGGCGCGGGGCGGGACAGAACTCGGCTTAGGGACCGCCTCGCTGGCGCTTTTCTGCGGTTTCGGGTCGCGGACCCGGCCCCTAGGTGCATGGCCGGGGAGCCCCACGCCCCTCGGTACTCACAGTACCGTTGTCACGATGAACGAGCGTGGTCGAGCGCAGATTCGTCAGTCCGGTGTCGTTTCGGCGCGGGACCACGTGGGTTTCATTCGAATCGCGGTACTGGTGGTACCGCGCGGGTGGCCGTCAAGCGGCGCCGTCGGGTCGCCGCGGGCCGGGTCGCCGCCGGCCGGGTCGGGCCTAGTCCTCGTCTGGTCGGAAGATGTGCGGTGCCGTGCAGGAATTGCAGATCGGGGTGGCGGAATCGAGGTCGCCCAGGGGGATCGGCACCTTCCTGTCGGGGAACAGGCACTCTACATCGTAGACCCGCTCCGAGCCAGCCTCGACATCGATGAGGCGACGGAAGGTGCAGCGCTTGATCCGATGCGGCGCCAGGTGATAGGCGTCGGTTTGCAGCGGGATGACGGGGAGCTGGAGGGCCATGATGGAGGGGTCGGATCCTCGCTGGGTGGTCGATCTCGACGCGACGCGCCGGTCAGGCGCCGCAGACTAGCACCGCCCGTGCAGCCACGACAAGGCGGAAAAGGTACTAGACTCCGCGCCGTTCGACCCGCCGATCGATCGAGGAGCTGAGCAGCCGATCATGGCCGACGACACAGAGCCGACCCCCGAACACCGTCCGCGACGCCGCCGGTCGGACGTCGATCCCACGATCCGTCAGCCGCGCACGCCTCACGGGCGACGCCGATCCGATCTCATTCCCGGGACGGTCGCGCCGGCCACCGAGCCCGCGCCGGCGCCTGTCCATGTCGCCGAGCCCGCGCCGGCCGATGTGCCCGCCATCGATGACGAACCGACCACGCGATTCCTGCTTCCGAGATCGAGCCAGGCGACAAACCTCAGCGGCCCCACCGCGGATCGTAGCCCCTCGATCTGGTTGCCCGTGCTGGACGGCCGCTCCTCCGACCCGAGCGTGTGCCCGTTCCTGCGCGCCGTCGACGATGGCGTCAGCCTGATCGCGCCGATCGAAGCACCGGACCAGGCCAATCGATGCGCGGCGCTCCAGGAAGCCGTGCCGCAGTCGCTTCGCCAGCAGGAACTGGTGTGTCTGGCGTCCGGCCACGTCAGCTGTCCGCGCTACCTGCGCGGCGCCGTGGTGGTCGCGGAAGCGCCGGAACCGATCGTGCGCGCAGGCTGGAGTATCTCGCCGGCCATCCTTGGGTCCGTAGTCGTGCTCGTGCTGGCGTTCAGCGCCTCGATCGCGTTCGTGCTGGCTCGTGGCGGGTTGGCCATGTCGACGCCGACCATCGACCCGACGCCGGCGCCTTCGGCTTCAGCAGTGGCGGTGGCGTCCGTGGCCCCGACCGTTCAACCGGCAGTGACCCCGTCTGCGCCGGCCACCGCCTCTCCGGCACCGACCGCCTCGCCGTCCCCGTCCCCGTCGCCGACACCCACCCCCACCCCATCGCCCACGCCCACGCCGGCCCCGACCGCGGCGCCGCAACCGACCTCCGATCGCTACGCGCTCCTGCGGCCCTGCCCGGATGCCCCGCGCTGCTGGATCTATCGAGTGCGGGCCGGCGACAACCTGACCTCGATCGCGAACTACTTTGGCGTGTCACTCGCGAGCATCTACGAACTCAACCCGTTCGTCCGCGACGGCCTGCGGCCCGGACAGGACCTCCGCCTCCCGCCGCCCACCCGGTAGTCGGGGGCCGTTGGACCGCCGATCGTCAAGACGGCCGCGAACCACCGATAGTCGAACAGCCTCGCGCTGACGCATGACGACGTCTTCGTCGCACCGAACCGGAATGAACCCCGGGTTCCTTGATCGACAACGAAGCTTCGACATCCACACGACCGAGCGGGGTAACCTCAGCGGGTGCACAAGCGGGAGCAATACGTACGAGCGGCCGGGGCAGGATCGGCGATCGGCGGGGCGATCCTGCTCGCGATCCTTGCATGGACGGAGACGGCGCTGGGACCGGCCCAGGACATGTCGCGGGGTGGCGCAGGGGACCCGGCCCGAATCGCCTTCTCGATCTCGCTGGCCGTCTGGGCGCTCGTCGGATTCTCGATCGCGTTGATGTCCCTCGGTTTCGGCCTGAGGCGATCCTCCGATCGCAGATGGCCGATCGTCGCACTCGGGATCGCCGCCGCCCTGTTCGCCTCGTCGGGTGCCATGCTTGGCATCGGGTGGATGGTCAGGTGGCAGCCTGCAGTCCCCCTTGGTGTGGCCAACGTGCCGGCACTCCTGCTGCTTGTCTCGGGGTGGATCGGTGTTGGGCAGATGAGCCGGAGGACACACGGATCGAGCTGGCGCGGGATCCTCCCGCTCGCCCAGTTGGGACTCGCAGCCGCGCTGTTCGTCCTGGCCGGGATCGGTGGTCCGCTCGTGGTCGTCGTCGAGGCGGTTTTCGTCGTCGGGTGGATCGCGATCGCCACGCTGATCTGGTCCGGCCGTCGCTACCACGATCCGGTCGACATCGCAGTCAAGCAGTCCGGCTCGTCGTAAGGTGATCCCGTCGACGCGAATGCGTCACGTGGAGGCTCGGTCAGGGAGCATTTCGATCATCGAGCGTGGCCAGGCCTCGGGCGTCTCCAACGGCGCCGCGCTGCGGCCGTCGAGCGCCGCGCTGCGGCCGTCGAGCGCCGCGCTGCGGCCGTCGAGCGCCTCGATCCGCCGGTTCAAGCGGTCCTCGGTGACGATGACGTGGGCGTGGTGGATGAGCCGGCCGACCGAAGCGGTGGCGA
>JANOIS010000442.1:0-6367 GCA_031407755.1 Chloroflexota bacterium
ATCTGGTCACCGGCGTTGACCGGCGAGACATCGGCCGTCTTGATGGCCTGCACGTCCGGGCAGTTCACGGTGATGCTGCCGGGATCCGTGTTGTCGTCCGTGACGGACGGGTCGTTGGACTCATTGGTGGCATCGACCGTGAACTGCCCGGACGTGCAGGCCATCAAGACGGCCGATGCCTCGCCGGTCAACGCCGGTGACCAGATCGGCTTCACCGTCACGATCAAGAACAACGGTCTCGGCACGGCCTACGGCGCCACCGGCTCCGACACCCTGCCGGCCGGCATCGCCTGGTCCATCGATGGTGCCGCCAACGGCTGGTCCATCAGCGACGGCGTCCTGAGCTTCGGCCCGGCCGATATGGCCGCCGGTGCCTCGTTCGCGGTCCACATCGTGGGCACGACCGATGCCGCCGACTGCGGGCTCGTCCCGAACACGGTCACGGTCGATGCGACGAATGAGTCCAACGACCCGTCCCTCACCGATGACAACAGCGCATCGGCATCGGTGACGGTCAACTGCCCGAACCTGGTCGTCGTCAAGGACGCCCTGGACGGCTCGATCAGCGCCGGCGAGGTCGCCGCGTTCTCGATCGTCATCACCAACGTCGGTACCGGGACGGCGTATGACGTCAGCCTCACCGACACGCTCCCTGCGGGCGTGACCTGGAACCTCGACGCCGTCGCGTTCGACGGACTGGAGGTCGCCGATCCGGCGGCCGTGTGCTCGATCACGGGCACGACCCTGAGCTGCCCGGACCTCGGAGACCTGGCCCCCGGCGACGAGATCTCGATCTCGATCTCCGGTGACACAGACCTCGACGACTGCGGCACGCTCCTGAACACGGTCACGGTCGACGCCTCGAACGAGTCGAACGCGGCCGCCATCACCGCCAACAACACGGACACGGCGTCCGTCCTCGTGGACTGCCCGCTGCTGGCCATCGACAAGGACGCGGACCACGTCGATCCGGTCGTGATCGGGAGCCAGATCGGGTTCACCGTCACGATCAAGAACAACGGTGCGGGGACCGCCTTCGGGGTCACCGTCTCAGACACCCTGGACAGTGACTTCGCCTGGTCCATCGCCACGCCGTCCGCGGGCTGGACGCTGGTCGGCAACGTGCTGAGCTTCTCCGGCAATCTCGCGTCCGGGGCCACATCCGCGGTTCATGTCACGGCGCCGACGACCATCGGCGACGCCAACGACTGCGGCCTCGTCCCGAACACAGCCGTGCTCGATCACTCGAGCATCGACCCGACCCCGGCCAGTGCCAGCGAATCCGTGCGCTGCCCTGACACGGACATCACCAAGACCGCCAACGATGACTTCGTCGAGCCCAACCAGATCGTGACCTACACGATCCACGTGAAGGTCGTTCAGGGTCCGGTGACCAACGCGGTCGTCACGGATACGCTGCCTGTCGGGCAGACGTACGTGGCCGGCAGTGCCTTCCCGGCGCCGCTGTCCGTGTCGGCTAACGGCCGCACGATCGTCTGGCAGTACACCAGCCTGGCGACGGGTGACCCGTCGACCACCATCACCTATCAGGTCAAGATCGATGCGGGCGCCAGCGCTGCTCCGCAGCAGAACCGGGTTGAGTTGTGCGTCGCCGAGGCGGCTGTGGACTGCGTGTCTGCCGTCGAACTGGTAACGCCACAGTTCCCGACCATCTTGCTCATCAAGACGGCGGGTACGGCGGCCGACGGAGCGGTCTTCGCGACCGAGGCCGGCCCGGTCACGTACACCTACCGGGTCACCAACACGGGCCCGCTGACGCTGCTCAATGTCACGGTCACAGACGACGCCGGTACGCCGGCCGTCGCCGGTGACGACTTCCTGGCCACCTGCCCGCAGACGACGCTGGCACCAAGTGCCTCGATGACCTGTACCAGGACCGTCACCGTCGCGGTGGACACGACCAACGTGGCCGTCGCCCGTGGTGTCACGGTCGGGGGCAACCCCGTCCAGGACGATGACCCGGCCGTGGTCCAGATCCTCGAGTACGGCCTGCTCATCGACAAGACCAACAACGCCCCGATCAAGGAGCTGGAGCTGCCGGATGGATCCACCGCCGACCTCCCGACGGCCCGCGAGGGCGAGACCGTCACCTATACCCTGGCCTACACCTTCTCCGGTGACCCGGTCACCGGCGCGGTCATCCGGGACGTCCTCCCGCTCGGCGTGACGTACGTCTTCGGGTCCGCGACCAACGATCCGCAATTCACCTTCACGGGCTACACGGCAGCCACTCGCACGCTCACCTGGACCGCACCGAACGTGGACGAGAGCGGCTCGCTTTCGTACAAGGCCAAGGTCGACCTGGGCGCCGCGGAGCTGATCCAGCCACTCGTCAACGTTGCCGTCATCGACTCGGATCAGACCGCGCCCGATGACGACGACTCGGAGGTCTTTGTGCCCGCGCCCGTGGCCGGTGCCACCGCAACGCCGCGGATCACGCTGCCCCCGACCGATGTCCTGAACACCGTCCCGCAGGCTCCGACCAATCCGGGCTTCGCCCTGATGATCGCCCTGCTCGCCATCGCTGCGGTCGTCCTCACGGTCGGGTTCGTCACTCCGGTGCCGGCCTCCGTCCGGGAGCGAACCCGCCGCTGATCCCCTCGGGGTCCCCGAGACCCGGGCGGAACGTGCCGCTGTCCGTGGCGCGTTCCGCTCACGTCTCTTCTCCTCGCCGATCACGGGTGCGCCAACCGCGCACCGCCATCGACCGGGTCGCGCCACCTCCCCGCGGTGCGTCCCGGTCGGCCATGCCCGGGGGCACGTCAGTCGATCGTGAAGCGGTCTCCGGGCGTCACCAGCCGGACCGCGCCGTCGAATCGCTCGCGCACCGAGTCGATGGTGGCCGCCTCATCAAACCCCATCTGGAGATGCGTCAGCAGGACGGACCCGACACCCGTCCGGGCTGCCAGGTTGCCGACGGCCGGTCCGTCGAGATGGTTCGCACCGGGCATGATCGGACCGGGCCCAAAGGACACCTCCGCGAGCAACGTGTCGCCGGACCGGATGAGTGGGTCGAGGTCCTCGGCCCGGCCGCAGTCGCCCGAGTAGACCAGCCCCGGACCGTCGCTGTCCGCCGGCGCGACCCGATAGGCGTGGCTGTCCTCGGTGTGGGTGACCCGTGCCGCGGTCAGGTCGAGCGAGCCGATCCGCCGGTTCCCGGGGACGACGTCCTCGACATCGAGCGCCATCGCCGTGAACCCCGGATCGTCGTGCAGCGCATCGAGCCGCCGCGTCAGACCAGCCGGGGCGATCACCCGGACGCGGCGGCCGGGGTGGAACTCCCAGCGCAGGTAATGGCGCAAGGCGACGAGATCGATGAAGTGGTCGGGATGCAGGTGGCTGACCACGACGGCCGTCAGGGTACTCGGCTCCAGCGCCGTGGCCAGACGCGGGAACGCCCCCTGCCCGAGGTCGAGGACGAGCGATGTCCCGCCGCTCCGGACGAGATAGGCCGCTCCGCACGAGCCGATCCGATCCGAATACGCCGGCCCCGCTCCGAGAACGTCCAGCCGTAACCCCTCACGCGCCATCCGCGCAGGGTAACGGCCTTCGGGCGTCACGGTCACGTCGTTGCGCGCCGGAGACGCCGCCGGGCCCCCGATCAGCCGCCCTCGCTGCTCCGGCGTGGCGTGGGGTCGGGTCCTGCGGGTTTATCCGGCGGGTTCGGCCGATCGGTGGATCGTGGCGTGGGCTCCGGCTTTGGCTCCTTGGTCGGTCTGGGCGTCGGCTCTGCGGTCGGCTCCTTCGTCGGCTTCGTCGTGGGCTCAGTGACGGGCTCCGGGGTGGCCTCCGGCCCACCGTTGCCGCCGCCCGGGACGTTCGATCCGCCCGAACCGGGCCTTGCCGCATCGATGGCCTCGATGGCGTTGCTGCTGTGCTCGATGGCCCGCTCGATGGCCCGCTCGATCGCGGCGCCGGCCGCGGACGGGATGTCCCGGGCAAGGGCCACGAGCACCTCCACGTTGTGGCCGACGCCGGTTTCCAGGACGGCGCCTGCAACCGGATCGCCGGAGCGGATCGCCGCTGCCGACGCCTGGTCCACGATCGCGTCATAGGCACCCAGGGCCGCCGCGGCCCCGATCGGATCGCCGGCCGCACTGGCTTCGTTTGCCTCGCGCAGACGCTCCTGGAGCCGCTCCAGCTCGGCGAGCGCTCTGGCCGATGGCTCACTCGGCAACGTCAGGGTTTCCGCCCAGACGCGCGCTGCGTAGAGGGGCCCACCAGCGCGAGCGGCGAGCGTGGTGCCGGTGATGAGTCCGAGACCCAGAGATGCCGCCAGCAGCATCGCAACGACGCGCCGCCGCCGGACGTGACTCCCGCGGCTGGAACGGCTCGTGTCTGCCGTCAGCCGTTCGCGCCGTGATCTGCTGGTGGCGCGCTCGGCCCCGTGCAGGACGGTCAGTGCGGCATCTGCCCGCGCCAGGTCGGCCTGCCGGTGGGCGACCGCCAGGACCCGCGCGCGCAGGCGGCTCGACGCCGCGAGGTCGGGCGATAGTCGAGCATCGGCGTACGCCTCCAGGCGTCGCCGCAGCTGCGCATCCCCGGCCATCAGATCGATCATGTCGTCGTCCATCAGCGGATCCGCCGGCGCGATGTGGTGGTGTCGCCGGGCGACACGTGGGCCTCATCGATCCCGAGCTGGCGCCGAAGTGCCGCAAGGGCCCGGAACTGGAGTCCGCGGACCGTCCCTTCCTGCTTGCCCATCACCGCGGCCGCCTCGCGGGCCGAGAGGCCGGCGAAGAAGCGCAGGGCGATGGCGTCGCGTTGCTCATCGGTCAACACCGCGAGCGCGGCGGCCACCTCGTCCATTTCCTGGCGAGCGACCGTCACCTCGTCGGGTCCGGCCTCCCGTCCGGCATAGCCGGCGGCGGCGTCCAGATCCACGTGGTCGTGGCGGGTCCGGACATGATCGATGACCGTGTTCCTGGCCAGCCGAAAAAGCCAGCCCCCGAACGGGATGCCCCGCGACTCGTAGCGCGGCAGGGCCTCCAGGGCCTTCACGAAGACAAGCTGCGTCAGGTCCTCCGCGTCCGACGGGCGTTGGACGCGGCTGGCGATATAGCGATAGATCGGCAGATGATAGTGATCGAAGATGAGTCCAAAGGCCCACGCGTCGCCCGCCTGGGCTTCGTGGACGAGCCGATCGATCGCGCTGTCGTCGAGGGTCATAACGAACGGCCGGCGACGGCGTTAGGTGTGTAGCGCAACGGCACCGCCACGCGGTCCGCTCCGCGCCGGAAGGCGAGCGCGTCGAATCCGGCCGCGGCCGCGGCCGCGTACCCATCGGCCAGGCCCCAGGCGAACGATCCGGCGAGGTGGGCGTCGGAACCGACCGTGACGGCCCGGCCGCCCATCTCCTGGTACCGCGCGACGATGGCCGGCGACGGGTAGGTCTCCTCGGCGGCCTGGCGCAGGCCGCTGGTATTGATCTCCAGAGCCGTTCCGGTGTCCACCAGCGCCCGCAGGATCGGGTCGTACAGTTCCGGAGCTCTTGCCAGATCCGCCGCGGTGACGTGCGGTGCAAGGTAGCGCTTGACGAAATCGAGATGCCCGAGCGCATCGAACAGGCCGGAGCGGGCAGCCGACTCGACCTCCTCGAAGTACGGCGCCATGATGTCCGGCAGCGGTCGGCCGTCCACCCAGCTGGCGACTGACGCCGCCGCATATGGCGAATCCTCGTAGATGTGGACGGAACCGATCACGAAGTCGTAGGCGTGCCGGGCCAGGTGGTCGCCGACCTCATCGGCCCAGCGTCGGTCCCAGGTGATCTCCACCCCGAATCGGATGGCGACGCCGCGGTCCGCCCAACGCTCGGCCGCCTGGCGCACCGTCCGTTCCCGTTGCTCGAACGTGGTGAACGCGAAGGCTGGCGCCGCAGGGTCGAAGTCGACATGGTCCGTGATCGCGATCTCGGCGATGCCGCGCTCGACCGCCTGGCGCGCGAATTCGTCGATCGGGACATCGCTGTCCGGGGATAGATCGGTGTGGACGTGCGCGTCGAGTGGCAGGTCGCGCGCCTGTCGATCGATCATCCCCCTGCCGCCCCCGTCAAGCTGTCACCCCGAGATCACCCCGAGCTCGCGCCCGACGGTCGAGAACGCCGCAAGCGCCACATCCAGCTGCTCGCGGGCGTGGGCGGCGGTGACGATGGTCCGCAGCCGCGCGCCCTCGACCGGTACGGTCGGGAAGACCACGGGTTGAGCGAACACGCCCTCGCCAAGAAGTCGATCGCTGAAGCGCATGGCGGTCTCGGGGTTGCCCATCATGACCGGCGTGATCGGCGTCTCGGAACGGCCCGTGTCGAACCCGAGTCCGGCGAGTTCAGCCTTGAAGTAGCGAGTGTTGG
>JANOIS010000450.1:0-2238 GCA_031407755.1 Chloroflexota bacterium
AGGTGATATTGATCTCAGGCTTGCCCATGTCGTCGTGGGCCCTCATGCAGCCACAATTCAGGCACATCTCGTCCCGACTCCTTTCCAAGGTCCCGAGTAAGGTGGAACTGGCGTCTCGGGGCTGAACGGACTATCGCACGACCCGAACTGTGCATTCGCCCGAACGTCTCCTGCGATCGTTTGTGTTAGAAGTGGGTCTACTCCTCAGCCATGGAGCTGTGGCCCAGTGGAGCCCAATCCTATTTGTGCCCGAATCCCTGGCTTCGATCGACGAACTCTGCACGCTACTTGCGGCGGCCGACGGCGCCCGCGAAGCGGCTCGGCCCGTGGTCGAGCTACAAGTGGTGCGCCAGCCCGACTCGGCCATGCCTTCGTCTGCATCGGGCGACCCTGGCTCCGAGCCCTCATAGCTTTTCCGTGGTGAGCGACGCTGCCGAACCGCCGGCGCGGCTCCCCGTGTGGCCCGAGGCTGAGCTCGGCGCAAGGAAGTCGACGAACGGATCCAGCAACCGCGTGAACTCCATCGGGATGACGAACTTCGTGGCCGGGCTCGCCCCGAGCGCCTTGAGCGCCTCGAGGTACTGCAGCGACATCGTCTTCTGGTCGACCGCGGTTGCCGCCTCGTAGATCCGGGTCAGCGCCTGGCCGAAGCCCTCGGCCCGCAGGATCGCCGCCTGGCGATCGCCCTCGGCCTTGAGGATCTCCGCCTGTTTCTGGCCCTCGGCCACGTTGATCGCCGCCTGCCGCGACCCTTCCGACTCGGTGATGACCGCGCGCCGCGTGCGTTCGGCGGAGAGCTGGCGGTTCATCGCGTCCTGAACGGCGACGGGCGGCGTGATCTCGCGGATCTCGACCGTCGTGACCTTGCCGCCCCAGCGCTCGGTGACTTCGTCGAGCTTGACCCGCAGGACCTCGTTGATCTGCTCGCGCTTGGACAGCACCTCGTCGAGCAGGATGTCGCCGATGACCGCCCTCAGTGTGGTGGTGGCAACGCCCTGGAGCGCGCCCGGGAAGTTGACGACGTTGACGACGCTCTTGAGCGGATCGCTGATCCGCCAGTAGATCAGGAAGTCCACGTTGATCGGGGCATTGTCCCGGGTGATCGTGGTCTGGCTGGGGACCTCGATGAACTGCTCCCGAACGTCGACCTTGACCGGTCGGTCGATGATCGGGACGAGAAAGCGCAGGCCCGGATCGCGGACCATGCTCTCATTGGTGCGGCCCAGCCGGAAGACAACCAT
The DNA here is from genome assembly GCA_031407755.1 of Chloroflexota bacterium. Classification (GTDB taxonomy): domain Bacteria; phylum Chloroflexota; class Limnocylindria; order Limnocylindrales; family CSP1-4; genus SPCO01. The sequence goes on from JANOIS010000450.1 coordinate 1,242, forward strand.
CTTCTCGTACTGCTGGACGACCCGGATCGACAGGTAGACGATCACCAGCAGGACCACGACGACGAACGCGGCGAGCGCGGCCAGAACCGGGATTTCCATCAGGACCTCCGTTGCTCAGGACTGCGACGATGATGACGGGTCGGGTTCGACGATGACGATCAGTCCGTCCGTGGCGACGACCCGGACAGCAACTCCGCGCTGCAGCGGCCGACCGTCCGCCGTCCTGGCCGACCACTCCTCACCGGCGACATGGACGGAGCCGAGTGGTTCGATGGAGCGGCGGACGACGCCGACGGCACCGGGCGGGAGCGCAAGTGCACCGCCGACGACACCCGCCGGCGACGCCATGCCACGACTGCCGACGGCCGCCCAGATCACGAGGACCAGGAAGAGCCCGGCCGTCACGGTCGTGGTCGCGATGACCGGTGCGGCGACGCTGGCCAGCGGTTCGAACGGATCGCCCGGTTGGGTGAAGAGGGCCGATGCACCCAGGGCAAAGGAGATCAGACCGCCGACACCGAGCAGGCCGTGGCTGGTGACGGTCAATTCCAACCCGAACAGGACCATCGCCAGCACGATCAGGAGGAGCCCGCCGACATTGAGCGGCAGGCTGCCGAACCCGATGAAGGCGAGGACGATCGCCAGCGCGCCCAGGATGCCGGTCACGAAGTTGGGGCTCTGGAGCTCGAACAGCAGGCCGTAGAACCCGATGGTGAACAGGATGAAGGCGATGTTCGCGTCCGACAGCAGGTGGAGAAACTCCTGGAACGGGTTCATCGGTAGCTCCTCGGGGCTCGCGCTGCCCAGGGCCAGCGTCTGCGCCTGTCCGGCGACGGTCACGGTCCGGCCGTCGGCGAAGGCGAGGACCGCCTCGATGCTGTCGGCGATCCCGTCGACGGCACCCAGCGCGACGGCCTCCGACGCGGGTGACGAGCGAGCAACGCGAACCGTCTCCTCCGCCCACGTGACGTTACGACCGCGCGCCTCCGCGATCGAG
>JANOIS010000451.1:0-1747 GCA_031407755.1 Chloroflexota bacterium
GAATCGGTCAAGAAGACCGGCAAGTGCCTGATCGTCTACGAGGACAACAAGTTCGGCGGCTACGGGGCGGAGATCGCGGCCATCGTCGCCGAGGAGGCGTTCGATTACCTCGACGGGCCGGTCACCCGGATCGCGGGCCCAGAGGTCCCGGGGGTGCCCTACAACCACGTCCTGGAGGACTGGTTCATGGTCTCGCCCGAGAAGATCGCGGACGGCATCCGGGCGCTGGCGGCTTACTGAGCCACTCGGCGACCCAGGATCGACTCAGCCGCCTGGCTCAGAGCTCCTCGGCCCGACTCCGGTACTCCCAGTACCGGAACTCGAACGAACGAGCGTGGTCCAGCGCAGAAACGACAGAATCCTGCCGATCCTGTGGTGGTCCATGAGGCGTTCATGCGGAATCCGGTACTGGGAGTACCGGCGATCATTGAGAGACCCGGAAGTGTCCTTCTCGGAGTACGGCGAGCGCGGCTCGATCGACCTGCTTGCCTGGCATCCGGCGACACGCACACTGCTGGTCGTGGAGGTCAAGACGGAGATCGCGGGCGTCGAGTCGACGCTGCGCATCCACGATATGAAATGCCGCCTCGCGCCCAAGATCGCCCGGGCCCGCTTCGGCTGGGATGTTCGCGCGATCGGTCGACTGCTCGTGCTGCCCGATGAGCGCACGCCGCGTCGCCAGGTCGAACGCCACTCGACCCTGTTCGAGCGGACCTACCGATCGCGGACCGCTGCGGTCCGGCAGTGGATGCTTCGGCCCACTGGGCCGATGAGCGGACTCATGTTCGTGTCACCTACGACTGGCCGTCGTGCTAGGCGAGGATCCGGCGGCAGGAAGCGGGTCCGGGTCCCTCGGTCGATCGCGCCCGAGGGTAGCAGCGCCCCGACCGTCGTCGATGACGACGCGGTGAGGCGTCGCCGCTGCCGATGACGACGGGTGTTCGTAGCTGACAGAGTCGTTCGCGCGGCTCGTTCGCTGCCCACGCGGCCCCGCCGGTGGACCCGATGCTCCGGATGGGCGACACTAGGCGCCACGACCCGTGGACAACGGCCCGAAGGAGCAGCGAACGTGGCGAAGGTGACGATGCCTCAACTCGGCGAGAGTGTCGCCGAGGGGACGATCGGCAAGTGGCTTAAGCAGCCCGGCGATCATGTCGCCAAGTACGAGCCGCTCCTCGAGGTCATCACGGACAAGGTCAACGCCGAAGTCCCATCGCCGTTCGCGGGCGTCCTCAAGGAGATCCTGGCCGAGGAAGGGGCCACGGTCCCCAACAACGCCGAGATCGCCATCATCGAGACGGCCGAGGAGGCCGGTGGCGAGGCCCCGGCGTCAGCCGCCGTGGAGGCAGCCGGCAGCCCGGCAACCGAGGGCACGGTCCAGCTCGAGCCGCGTGATCTCGCTGCGGCGGCACCCGCCCAGGGACCGGCCGGCTCGGACGAGCGCCCCGCCGCGGAAGTTGCCCCGGCCTCGTCGGGCGCGGCCCCTGCGGCCCCTGCGGAAACGGCCCCTGCGGCGCCCGCGCCTGTGGCAGTGGCGCCTGCGGCGTCCGCCACAGCGCCCGTGGCCACCGCGCCCGCAGCGATCGGCGACCCCGACGCTCGCATGACCCCGGCCGTACGACGCCTGTTGCGCGAGCACGCCCTGGCCTCTGAGCAGATCGTCGGCACCGGGGGCGGGGGACGGATCACCCGCGATGACGTCCTGGCCGTGGTGGAGACGATACGGACCGGCGGGATCGCACCGACT
>JANOIS010000464.1:0-3611 GCA_031407755.1 Chloroflexota bacterium
CGTGCAGGCACGGATGCACGGGCCGATCACCCGGAACTGACGCGCTCAGTCCGGGGCGGCCTCGATCGGCAGGCCGGCGGCAGCCCAGGCCTCGTAACCACCCGCGAGGTCGGTCGCCCTGGTGAAACCGAGGTCGATGAGCGTGGCGGCCGCCAGGCTCGATGAGTAGCCATGGGCGCATACCACGATCACCTGGCGGTCTCGATCGGCCAGCCGGACATTCCGACGGCCCGATCCAGGAGCCAGGCGCCAGTAGAGGACGGACAGGGGAATGTGGACCGAACCTGGGATGACGCCTGTCGTCCGCCGCGAGTCTGTGCAACGGGTGTCGACCGCCAGCGCACCCCGAGCGATCGCCTCGTGCGCAGCGGCAGGCTCGAGTCGCGCCAGGCGTGCCCGTGCCGCCGTCAGCAAGTCGACCACGGTTCGACGTTCCGATAGGACCACAGGACCTCCCCTTCACGGCGGATTGTGCATCATCTGTCCAGTCCTCTGTTTGTCCATCGCGCACGCGGGTCTGGTCCGGATCCGGGTCGTGGCGTGGCGGGTTGCGCCCACCCTCCCCTACCATCGCGGCCATGGACTACGGACTGTGTCTCCCGAATTTCCCGGATGGTGCCTCACGTGAGGGCATGGAGGCGGCGGCCGAGACGGCCGAGCGCCTCGGCTGGTCCACCGTCTGGACGACGGACCACGTGCTCGTCGCCCGGGAGGACGCCCTCGACTACGGGCGCATCTACGACGCGATCGTCAGCCTCGCCTGGATCGGCGCGCGCTACCCGACGGTTCGCCTAGGCACGAGCGTCATCGTCGTCCCGCAGCGCAACGCCGTGATCCTCGCCAAGGAACTCGCCTCGCTCGACGCCCTGAGCGGCGGTCGGGTCGTCGCCGGGGTCGGCGTGGGCTGGAGCGAACCTGAGTTCGCGAACCTGGGCATGGCGGACCGATTCCATGTTCGCGGCGCTTACCTGGATGAGACGATCCGGTTGTGGCGCCACCTCTGGTCCGGATCTGACGAGCCATTTCACGGCCGATTCCACCGTATCGACGACTTCGCGTTCGCTCCCCTGCCCGACCAGGGGGTGAACCTGCCGATCGTCGTGGGTGGCGGGGCCGAGGCCGCGCTCCGGCGAGCCGGCACGCTCGGCGACGGGTATCAATCGAGTGCCACAAGTGCCGCGAAGTACGCCGCCTGCGTGCCGGTCATCCGGGCGGCCGCCGACGCCGCCGGACGGCCGATGCCAGCCCTCGGCGCCCGAACCCGTGTGGAGTTCGGCGATGCGACCGACGACCACCACGCGATCCGCGGGACACCGGAGGAGATGGCGGCGGAGGTCCGTGCGTTCGAGGCACTCGGGGTCAGTCACCTCGCGCTGGCGTTCGGAACGACGCATCCGGGCGCGATCGCGGCCCTTGCCGAGCGGTTCGCCCGGGAGGTCGCGCCGCTTCTCTGACCCGCGACCCGGGCTGCGTCGGCGGCAGCCAGGATCGGGGTTGTCGGCCCCACCTACCATTCCGGCATAGCCGTGCACGATCCAGGGGAGGTTGTCGGCCCCACCTACCATTCCGGCACAGCCGTGCACGATCTACCGCTCAGATGGGGGAATCGGGCCTACGAAGCGCCGGATCACGCTTGGCTGTGCCAAAAACGTGGGTGGGGCCGACATCGGGGGTGGGGCCGGGGTGGGGCCGGGGTCGGGGGTCGGGGTTGGACGGGCCCGTGCCGTGCCGTGCTGTCCCCCGAGCCTCTCCCCTACCATCCCCGTATGGACCGACCGACCGACCGCGACCACATCGCCCCGCCGGTTGCCGCGGCCCTGACTTTCGTCGCGGCTGCCTGCGTGCTGGTCCTCGAGATCGCGGCCGGACGGCTCCTCGCCCCGTACGTCGGCGTGTCCCTCACCACCTACACCGGGATCATCGGCGCGATCCTGGCCGGTATCGCACTCGGGGCCTGGCTTGGTGGCCGGGCGGCTGACGCGGTCGGTCCGAAGGCCCTGCTCGGCCCCACGTTCGTACTCGGTGGCCTGGCGTCCATCGCCGCCGTCCCCATCGTGGCCGCGCTCGGGCCGCTTGGCCTCGGTGATGGGTTCGTAGCCATCGTGACCCTCGCCACCGTTGCCTTCGTGGCCCCGGCGGCGATCCTGTCTGCGGTCGGTCCGATGCTCGTGCGCGCCACATTGACGGACGTTGCGACCAGCGGCTCGATCGTGGGCCGGCTATCCGCGATCGGCACGGCCGGTGCGATCAGTGGCACGTTCATGACCGGGTTCGTGCTGCTCGGTATCGTGCCGACACGGGTGCTCATCGTGGCGGTCGGCGGGCTGCTCGTGGTCATCGGGCTTGGGTTGTCCGTCGCGCTGCGGGCCGGTGGCGGGCCACGGACCGGGGTACTGGCACTGGCCGCGCTGCTGTCCGGTGGCATCGCGCTCACGGGTCCCTCGGTATGTGACACGGAAAGCGCCTATTACTGCATCGCGGTCCGCGTGGACCCCGCCAACTCCAACGGCCGGATCCTTATCCTCGATCGGCTGACCCACGCCTATGTCGACCTGATCGATCCGACCGCGATCGAGTTCGCGTACGTCCGACGGTTTGCCGACGTCAGCGCCCCGTACCTCGATTCCCTCGACCGCCCGGTCGATGTCCTCCACGTCGGGGGCGGCGGGTTCAGTTTCCCGCGCTATCTCGAGGCAACCCGACCTGTCGCTCGACAGACCGTCCTGGAGCTCGATCCGGTCGTCCTGCAGGTCGCTCGACAGCAGCTCGGATTCGAGCGCGACGACACCATGGAGGTCATCGTCGGCGATGCCCGCCGCTCGATCGAAGGGCTGCCAGATGACGCCTTTGACCTCGTGATCGGCGACGCCTTCGGTGGGCTGGCCGTGCCGTGGCACCTGACCACCGTCGAGTTCCTCGACCAGATCGAGCGAGTGCTCCGGCCCGGTGGCACGTACGTCGCGAACCTGATCGATTACCCGCCGCTCGGGTTCGTGCGGGCCGAGGCGACCACGGCGGCCACGCGGTTCCGGCACGTGGCCATCATCAGTGGCCGCGCCACCCTCGCCGGCGAGAGCGGCGGCAACGTCGTGTTGGTGGCCAGTGATACGCCATTGGACGTAGCGGCGGTCACGTCGCGCATCGCGACGTGGGGCGAAACCGCGCCGACCGGGATACTCGCCGACCCGGCCGAGGTCGCCGCGTTCATCGGTGATGCCCCGGTCCTGACCGACGATTTCGCCCCGGTCGATCAGCTGCTGGGCCGCTGACGGCGCGCCGGGCACAGGCTGGTCGCTGGCCGCTCGTTCAGCGGCGGCCGGGCGCGCGCTCCCGACGCACGGGCAGTTTCTGGCCACGGATCGTGGCCCCGCGCAGGGCGTGTTCGACCGCGTCCGCGACCTGACCCTGCACATCAACGAGCGCAAAGTCGTCGAATAGCTGGATGGCACCGACCACGGAACCCGGCACGCCGGCCTCATTGGCGATGGCCCCGACGAGGTCGCCCGGACGCAGGCCGGCGCGCCGCCCGCCACCGATCCAGAGCTGCTGCCAGCCGTCCGACTCGGGTCCGCGCGGAGCGCCGTCACCCGGTCCGCGACGCGGCCCCGCAA
>JANOIS010000488.1:0-2913 GCA_031407755.1 Chloroflexota bacterium
GGCCATGCCGAGTGTTCCCGACACCATCGCCGAAGGATTGGCCGGGGGCTTCCCGATCGCCACGATCATCACCGGCAGTCTGACGACGGAGATCGCCGCCGGCATCACGCTGGGCGAGGTCTACCTGCTGGTTATCCTTGCCTCGGTCTTCGTTTGCACCCTCGCCATCCAGGGTGCCGCCACCCGGATGATGTTCTCCATGAGCCGCGATCGGCACCTGCCGCTCGGTGGAATCTGGAGCCAGGTCAACGGCACGTTCAAGACGCCGGCCAATGCGGCCATCGCGGTCGGCGTCCTGGCGGCGATCCCCATCCTCGTGACCGGGCCGTTCGGGGGCTTTGTGCTTTCGATCGCGGCCACCGGTCTCATCTACCTGGCCTATTTCATGTGCAACCTCGGCGTCCTCCTGGCTCGCCGCCGCGGTTGGCCGCGCGAAACGGCCTGGTTCAGCCTGGGGCGTTGGGGAATGCCGGTGAATATCCTGGCCCTGATCTATGGCGGGGTGATGATCGTCAATATCGCCCTGTGGAACGACCCGAGTCTGTTCGGCGACTTCGGGGGCGAAGGACGGGCTTATTGGAACCCGTTCATCGACTCGTTCCTGCAGTGGTTCGGCCAACCGCTTGAAGGTCTCCCGTCCTGGCCGCTGTACGAGACCATCGTTGGCGCGCTGCTGCTCTTGGGCGGCCTGTACTACGTCGTATCGGTGCGCGGACGGGCCTCGGACATCGAGAGCGATCGCGTGACCGGCGAGACCACGATCGGCTAGGCGCCCGCCGATCGACTACGGACGAGAGGAGGGTGCGGCGCGGCGATCCATGCGCCGCACCGCACCGCACGGCGTCACACGCGTACACGGCAGGGAACCGATGACCGACGACATCCTGCACGGGGAGCTCCGTGACCACCTGGTCCTGGCGATGCAACGCATCCCGGAGCTCGCCGGTCGGGACGTGACCCTGACCGTCCTGTCGGGCGGTATCACCAACCGCAACTTCCTCGTGACCATCGCCGATCGGAGCGAGCGGTACGTGATCCGCCTCGCCGGCAACGACACGCACCTGCTCGGGATCAGTCGGGAGGTGGAGCATGCCGCGACCGTGGCGGCGGCCGGCGTCGGCGTCGGGCCGGAGGTCGTCGCGTTCATCCGGCCGGAAGGCTACCTCGTGACCCGCTTCATCGAGGGCGGGCCGGTCAGCGACGAGGCGGTCCGCCAGCCAGATACCCTGGTCCGGGTGGCCGATTCACTCCGACGCATCCACGGCGGTCCACCCATCCCCGGGCTGTTCGTGCCGCTGCGGATCGTACAGGCGTACAAGGCGCTGGCCCAGGCTCGCGGAGTCCCGATCCCGCCCCAATACGAGCAGGCGACCATGATCGGCCGGCGCATCGAACTCGCCTGTCTGGCCAACCCGATCGACCTTCGACCGTGTCACAACGACCTGCTCAACGCCAACTTCATCGACGACGGGACACGCATCCGGATCGTCGACTGGGAGTACGCGGGGATGGGCGACCCGTTCTTCGACCTTGGCAACTTCAGCATCAACCACGAGCTCACGGCAGACGAGGATGCCTTCTTGCTGTCGTCCTACGAAGGCCCGATTCGGGTGGACCGTCTCGCCCGACTGACCTTGATGCGGGTGGTGTCCGACTTCCGCGAGGCCATGTGGGGTGTCCTGCAGCAGGGGATCAGCACGCTCGACGTGGATTTCGTGGCCTACGCCGGCGAGCATTTTGATCGATTGCTGGCGAACGCATCGACCCCGGGTTTCGAGAGCGCCCTCCGCGAAGCCGCGGGCGACTGACCGCCGAACACGTTCAGTGGCAGCTTGCCGTTCCCTTGTCGCTGAAGTCGGTGGTCGTCGGGTGGAACTGCCAGTCGTACCCGCCGTCGCGAAGGGTCAGGGAAAGGACGCCGTGGACGACGGAGACGCGGAGTTCGCTGTTGGGCGCCGTGCGCTCGATATCCCGGAGCGCTACCCCGCCGGTTCCGACCACGAACTCGCGCAGCCCACGGGCCCGATCCTCCCGGCCGTCGGGGTCCTGCGGCGCGAAGCGTTCGTAGTCGTGATCGTGGCCGTTGATGACGACGTCGGCGCCGGCCGAGTACAGCGCCCGCCAGAACGGGTCCACGTTCGTGTCGTCGCCGTGCATCCCGGAGCTGAACCTCGGGTGATGCCAGATGGCGAGCGTGCAGCGGGCCTGGGAGGCGGCCAGCGTGGCCGCAAGCCAGCGACCCTGCGGGGAGTCCGGGCCACATCCGTCGACGCGGTCACAATCCGAATCCAGGACGATGATCTGCCACGTACCAAGTTCGTAGGCATACCACGATGCGCCATCGACGCCGGCTGAGGCGGCCCCGAAATAGGCGCGATAGGCCTCCAGGTCGCCACTTTCCCAGTCGTGGTTGCCCGGGGCCGCCCGGATCCGATCCCGGTGTCGGCCCCACGATGGCGCGAAGCAGTCCTGGAAGTCCCGGGTCGTCCCGGCGGGATAGGCGTTATCGCCGGCCGTGAAGATCGTGCCATCCATCGTGTCCAGCAGTGCGGCCGTGGCCTCATCGCCGTCCGATCCGCAATCGGCGATGTCCCCGGCACCGACGAGGACGGGGTCCGCGACCGCAGAGGGGGGTCCCGACGTGGTTGGAGCAGGTGACGCGGACGAGGGTCCAGGGGCCGATGCCGCGGATGACGCCGGCGTCGCAGGTATCGCGCTGGATGCGCCCGTGCCGGATCGATCCAGGATGGCCGTCAGTCCAAGCAGGATGACCAGCGCCGCGCTGAATACGACGACGCCCAGCGCAAGCTGTCGACCGACCCCAGACATTCGCATGCGGCGGCCAGCCTAGACCATGTGGCTCGGCGGGGCGGGGCACCCCCGCGCCCGCCCCGGCCCCCGGGACGCTGCACC
>JANOIS010000492.1:0-8083 GCA_031407755.1 Chloroflexota bacterium
CGCAGCGTAGTGGCCCTCCCCGGCCGCGCCGATGAGCCGGTCCTGCTGCATCGGGTAGACGACCTCCTGCAGTCCCAGCAGATCTGGCTGCAATGCGGCCATATCGGCCAGGATCAGTGGCAGGCGTTCCGGCCAGCGATCGGCCAGGTTGAGGATGTTGAGCGTCGCGACATGCAGCCGGTCCATGGGTCCTCCGATCTCAGCCCGGGTCTCAGCCCGGGGGTGCGCCGGCGATCGGCACGGCAAACGAGAAGGTGGAGCCGACACCCTCCTCCGATTCGAGCCAGATGCGACCGCCGTGCTGCTCCACGACATGCCGCGCGATGGCCAGTCCAAGGCCGGTCCCGCCACCCGCCCCGTCCCGCAGTCGAGCCCGATCCACCTTGTAGAACCGCTCGAACACGCGGTCCCGAGCGGCACGCGGGATACCCGCCCCTTTGTCCTCGACGGAGATGACGACCTCCTCCCCGGCAGCCCGCGCCCGGACCACGACCTCACCGCCGTCGGCGCTGAACTTGACCGCATTGTGGACGAGATTGACGACGACCTGTCCGAGGCGCGGCCCGTCGCCGCGCACATGCGGTAGCCCCTGACCTGCCTCGATCCGAAGGTTCACCCCTTGGCGCTCGGCGAACAGGCGCAGCCGCTCGGCGTGCTCCGCGGCGAGGCGACCAAGATCGAGACCCTCGCGCCGATCGAGCGTTCCCCCGCCCTCGATCCTTGACAGGTCCAGGATCTCGCTGACCATCTGCACGAGGTGCCCGGTTTCGATCTCGATCTTGGCGATCCGGTCGCGCATCCTGGCCGGAATGACATCCCCTGCAGCGTCAGCCTCGCGTGACAGCGTCTCGGACAACAGGCTGACCGTGGTCAACGGCGTCCGCAACTCGTGCGACAGGTTATCGATGAACTCGGTCCGGATACGCTGGAGCCGGCGCAGCTCCGACACGTCGTCGATGACCAGCCAGAGTCCTTCTGGCGGCGCTCGTCTGGCCCGGATGATGAGCGTCGGTCCGTCCGCATCGGCCAGCCGTACCTCCGCGCTCGCCGTACCTCCAGTCAGCGCCGCCTGCGCCATCGACTCGACGTTCGTGTCGAGGAACGCCTCCATGATCGATCGACCGACGAGCGTGCCTGTTCCCTGGCCGAGGAGACCGTGGGCGGCGCGATTGGCCGATTGGATGCGCAGGCGCGAGTCCAGTCGCACCACCCCGGAGTCAAGCCCCGCGATGAGGTCACCCAGCTCGTCGTGAGCCTTGGCGGAAGACAGATCCCGACGAGCCTCCGCTGCGCCTCGACGATCAAGCGCGGCGCGGGCTCGGCCGAGGTCCCGGTCGCGCCGGACCGCGACGGCAGCGGCCGCGACGAGGCCGATGGCGAGGGCCAGAGTGATCGCGACCCATGGGTCCATGTGGGCGAGCATCGCATGTCGACGGTCGGCCTGTCAGCCCCGACCGCGCCGCGCACCCCAGGGTGCCACGCTGGTGATCAGCACCCCGAGCCACGGGGCGGCGTGACGCTCGAACACGGCGACGGGGAAGGCGTGGCGCAGGACCAGCAGGTGGGCGATCCGGCCGGCCGCGCGGTTGGCCGCACCGAGCTGCCGCTCCCCGACCCCGTCGCTGGCCTTGATCGCGGCGGCCGCATCCCGCACCGCGAGCTCGCTCGAGACGCGCAGGGCGTCGTCCTCATCCGGCGACGTCGCGGGCGGCCACGGTGTCCGCCCGAGGCGGTCGCGGGTTCCGGTCAGCGCCAGCGCCCGGAGATCGTCCCGGGTCAGGTCACGCAATCGTTCCAGCAAGGCACCGACGGCCAGGGTTGCCGGCCCGTAGCGCGGCTGCCCGACGGCGGCGTCCCAGCCGCGGGTCAGTCGCTCACGTGCCCACGGTCCGGCGGGATCGCCGAGGATCTCATCGAGGACGTCGCCGAGCACGATGTCAGCGAGGCGACCCACGATCGCGTCGCGTGTCGCGAGGTCGTGTCGCGCCGCGAGCGGCGGCAGACCGGCCAACGCGACCCGTTCCGCCCCGTCGAGCACGTCCTGGAGCTCGGGCACCACGAACCGCCGGAGTGTTGCAAGGAAGGCGATCGGCGCGGGCTCAGCGAGAGCCAGCCTATCGAGCTCGTCAGCACTGAGCCGGCCCACCCGGGACACCACGGACGCGACCTGCTCGGCGGTCGTCGGGGGGCTCCGATGGACGTGCTGCGGTGGCGGATCGTGACCCTGGCCGCCACGGGGTGACCGCCCGCTCCGGATGCTGCTGCCACGCTCGCGGTCGTAGCGCCGCCGCAGATCGGGGTCCGCCAGCCAGTCGTGGGCGATGTTGATCCGCTTGGCCAGTTCGAGGGCCTCATCGCCCGCGACATCCGGATGGTGCTTGCGGAGCAGGCCACGCCAGGCCAGATCGATCGCCTCAGGGCTCGCGTCGCGCGGGACACCGAGGCGCACATAGAGGTCGTCGGCGGGCAATGGCGAACGAGGCGGCATGACCGCGACATCGTAGTGGTCACGGTCTCGGCGACTCGCTATGCTCCGGACAGGCGGCCGTTTGGCCAGCGGGGGAGGCGTGGGGAGGAAGGCGAGGGCATGAGCTTCATCAAGCGAGCCCAGGAGGCAGCGGCCCACGCAGCGGCCGCGGCGCAGGCAGCCGGCCGAGGTGCCAGCGACCCGAGCACGATGGACAAGATCAATCGAGGCCTCGCGGGGGCCAGCGCGACCACCCGCGACGTGGCCGGGATGGCCCGCCGTGGAGTCTCGACCGTCATCGAGAGGATCGATCCGGAACGCTCGCGGAAGTCATCATCAAGGCGACAGCGCTCCAGGAGATGACCAACAAGGCCCTGCGCAAGAAGGGCTCGCCCTACCGGATCGCCGAGATCTCCATCTCAGCCTCGATCCCGCCGGCGGTCAGCTTCGCGATCAGTCGGCTCGATGACGAACCCGAGGCAGTCGGCGATGAGGTCGTGTCGTCCAGTGAGCTGGTCGAACTGGCCGCCGATGCCGGTGACCTCGTGCTGGCGCTCGATGGGACGACCGTCGATGAGGCAGCGGCCGCGGCGGCCGACGCCGAAGCTCGCGGTGCCATGCCACCGAGCGGCATCTCCTCGGGCGGGTAGTCCGCGGCCGCGAAGGACGTGCCTGTGCCCGTGCCATCGGTCACGGCGCGGATCGAGCGGAGCCGGTCGGCATGCTGGACCTCGACGGCTGTGCGGTTGACGGCGTAGGCGGCGCTTTCAGGGTGGGCCGCGTCAACTCGCGTGCTGGGGCCGGTCCATTCCACCGAACCGTTGCGAGTGATCGGTTGCATTGATCGATACGGCCCTGAGCGTGCAGGGCTGGGGTCCCGGAACGTCAGTCTGGTGCACCAGCTCCTCGTGGCCAGCCCCGATCTGATCTACCACAGCGATCGGTCGCAGTTGACCCGGCCCGAGGCGGCGGAGTGAGGCCCGGCCGTCGTCAGGCCGTGAACCTGGTCACCAGCAACGCCTCGACCTCTTCGATGGGGCGCGTGGATCGGTCGCCGGTGGCGCGCTCGGTGACCTCGATGCCGCCGGCGGCCAGCGAGCGCGGCGAGACGGTCAGGATCCAGGGCATGCCGAGGAGCTCGGAATCGGTGAATTTGACACCCGGCGACTCGTCACGGTCATCCCACAGGATCTCGTGGCGCGGCCCGGCTTCCGCGGCCAGGGCGTGCAGGCGCTCGGCGATCTCGGTCACGCGCGGCTCCTTCGCGGCCCCGATCGAGACGAGGTGCGCGGCGTACGGCGCGACCTCGGCCGGCCAGACGATGCCCTTGTCGTCATGGTGCGCTTCCACGATGCAGGCGACGTTCCGCCCGACGCCGATCCCGTACGAGCCCATGACGATGGGGTGGGCCTGGCCGTCCTCGCCGAGGTAGCTGGCGCCCGCCGCGTCCGTGTATTTCGTGCCGAGTTTGAAGATGTTGCCGACCTCGATCCCGTTGCGCAGGATGACGGGCTTGCCGCAGGTCGGGCAGGGATCGCCTTCCTGGGCATTGGTGATGTCCGCCGTCACATCGGCGGTGTAGTCGCGACCATGGTTGACGTTGCGATAGTGGAAACCCTCGCGATTTGCGCCGGCGACGAGGTTGGGCGAGCGCGCGACGAGGTCATCGATGACGACGACGGTGTCGTGGGCACCGACCGGCGAGCCGTACCCGGGCTCCATCCCGGCGGCCCGGATCTCCTCGACCGTGGCCGGCCGGATACCGCCGGTGGCCTTGACGGCGTTGACGAGCTTGGTCTCGTTGACCTCGTGATCACCGCGCACGATGGCGGTCAGGAGGCGGCCATCGCCGGCAACGAAGAAGGCCGCCTTGGCCGTCCGTTCGGCCCCGACGCCGAGGAAGTCGGCGAGCGTCGCGATCGTCTTGGTGCCCGGGGTCGCGATTTCCTCGAGCGGCGCCGGCGCCTCCGGCGTGGGGTCCGGCTTGGGCGAGATGGCGACCTGACGGTTGGTAGCGTAGTCACACGCCTCGCACAGCACGAGGACGTCCTCACCGGCCGGATTGAGGACCATGAACTCGTGGGCCTGACTGCCACCCATCATCCCGACGTCCGAGCTGACCGCGATGGTGTCCAGTCCGAGGCGCTGGAACGTGCGGACATAGGCCCCGTGCTGGGCCCAATAGCTGGCATCGAGACCCGCATCGTCGCGGTCGCAGCTGTACGCGTCCTTCATGACGAACTCGCGGACGCGGATCAGGCCGCCCCTCGCCCTGGGTTCGTCGCGCCACTTGGTCTGGAAGTGGTAGACCTGCATCGGCAGCTGCCGATAGGAGCGGACCACGTCGGCGAGGAGCAGACCGACGACTTCCTCGTGGGTCATGGCCAGGACCATGTCTCGTCCGTTGCGGTCCTTGAATCGACCAAGCTCCGGACCGATGACGTCGTACCGCCCACTCGCCCGCCAGATGTCCGCCGGGTGGACGACCGGCATCTCCATCTCCTGGCCGCCGATCCGATCCTGTTCCTCGCGGATGACCTGCTCCACGCGGTCGCTGACGCGCTTGCCGAGGGGCAACAGCGAGTAGATGCCCGAGCCGAGCTGACGGAGGTAGCCGGCCCGCAGGAGCAGTCGATGCGACGGCATCTCGGCCTCCGCCGGATCGTCGCGAAGCGTGGTGAAGAAGAGTCGGGAAAGTCGCATGGCCGCGTAAGGATAGCGGCGTGACGCGGCCGCGGCCGACCGGGCCCGACCGCGAGGACCGCTCAGGCGGGAGGCGACTCGAGCAGCGCGGGCCAACTCTCGCTCTTGGCGCCACGGCCCAGCTCGAGCCAGCGCAGGGCATAGGCCACTCGTACCGCGCCTGGGTCGTCCCGGGCGGACTCGTCGAGGGTCATGTGGAACGCCTCGCGACCGAAGGAGGTCGCCAGAGCCTTGCGGCTGCGCAGCGGCTCGAGGTGCAGGCGAACGAGCTCGATCTCGCGAGTGAATGCCGGTTCCGACCAGCGGGCCGGTCGGCGTGCCGGGTCGCGCAGTTGACGGAGGAGTCGAAGGGCATCCAGCGCCAGCGCCCGAGGGGGCGCCGGCACCGGAGCTGGAGCGAGGAAACCGCCCGACGGGAGGAGGTCCTCGGGCGGTCGAACGCTGCCGACCGTTACGCCGCCGAAGCGCTCGACGGGGGCGACGTACATCGCGGGTGCGTCATCGGCCTCGGGCTGGCGAGTCAGGCTCGGCATGGCTGTACTGTCAGTGGACCCGGTCAACGGACGATAACCGGCCGGTCAACGTTCCGCCAAACGGCGACGCCCGTCCGAGCCACGCCTCATGTCGGTCGGCGGAACACGTAGCCCACGCCACGGACCGTGTGGATGAACACGGGCACGCCCGGATCCTCCTCGATCTGGCTGCGCAGCCAGTGGACGTGGACGTCCACCGTTCGTGTCTCGCCAGCGTAGTCGTAGCCCCAGACCTTCTCCAGCAGTTGGTCACGGGTGAATACCTGACCCGGATTGCGAATGAGAAACGCCAGGAGCTCGAACGCTTTCGGCTTTACCGGCAGGACCTTGCCGTCGCGCAACAGTCGATGGCCGGCGAGGTCCGCCTGGACTCCCCCAAGATCCACGATCGGCGGCGGCGAGCCGGTCGCGACAGCCGCCTCCGACCGGCGGAACAGGGCCCGGATCCGAGCGGACAGTTCGCGCAGCGAAAATGGCTTGGTGACGTAGTCGTCGGCGCCCAGCTCCAGACCGACCACCTTGTCCAGCTCAGAGTCCCTGGCTGTCAGCATGACGATCGGCACGCCCGATTCCGCCCGGATGATCCGGCAGACCTCGATGCCGGACAGCTCAGGCAACATGATGTCGAGCAGGATGAGGTCCGGACGCTCCCCCCGGAACTGGGCCAGGGCCTCACGCCCGTCGGCCGCGGCAACGACACGGAATCCGTCCGCCTCGAGCGCGTCGACGAGCGTTTCGCGTAGTGTCGGCTCGTCTTCTACGACGAGGATCGTTCGTGCCATGCAACGCGAGCATAGCGGCGCGCCTGTTAACGCCGCGTGAACGGCCGGCTATCGAGTGGACGGCCTGCCAGCGACGATCGGCCGGCCGCTCCACGAAGAACTCCGTGAATGAACGGCACTGGCCATCCGGTCCGAACGCCAGCAGATACGCGTTGTCGTACACATCGCGGACCGTGGTCCGGGACGTGTCCGTGTAGTAGCGACTCCAGCCCACCGCGACGGCCCGATCCCCGTGCACCGCGAACGTCTCGTAGTGCGCGTCCCAGGTGCCGGGTTCGTCCCGGCTGCTCGCATCGCCGGTCGGGTCCATCCACGCCGCCACGATCGCCTCGCGTCCCACGATCGGCGGGTCCGACGGATGGAATCGGTACTCGGCGTCCAGCGTGAAGAGGCGACCGATCTGGGCCTGGTCATAGGACGTCCAGGCCGCGATGTAGCGGTCCAGCCATGCCTGCACCTCGGCTCGCGAGATAACCGTCACGAGCTCACGTCCTCGGCCCACGCCTGGAGCGCGTCCACGTCAAGCGTCCGCCAGGACCTGTATGGCCCGGTCCAGCCGCGCGAGGACCCGGTCCCGCCCGAGGGCCACGAGCGTGTCGAACAACGGGGGCGTGGCGGTCCGGCCGGTGACCGCGACGCGGATGGCCATGAACAGGTCACCGGCCTTCCAGCCGCGGGCCTCGGCCAGGGCACGCAACGGCGGCTCCAGCTCGTCGGCCTCGAAAGTCACCTCGCCCACCTCGGCGATCGTCGCGCGCGCGGCGGCCAGGCCGTCCCGGGTCGTGGCCGCGTCCCAGCGCTTGGGCACGAGCACGGCCGGATCGACGGTCACGTCCGTCACCCACAGGAACCCGACGAGATCACCGATCGCGCCCAGCGTCGGCAGCCGTTCCTGGACCACGGGGAGCAGCGCGTGCAGCTCGTCGTCGGACGGCATCCAGTCGATCCTGCCGGCAGCCAGCTCCGTCTCGACGAACGGCCGCAGTCGATCGATCAGCTCGTCCGGCGACAGCCGCCGGATCCACTGGCCGTTGAGCCATTCGAGCCGTTCGCGGTCGAACACGGCACCGCCCTTGTGGACCGCTGTGAGATCGAAGCGCTCGACGATCTCATCGAGCGACAACACCTCGTCCTCCGTGCCGGTCGCCCAGCCCAGCAGGGCGAGGTAGTTGACGAGCGCCTCGCGGATGAAGCCCTGGGCGAGATAGGCATCGATGGCCGTCTGGCTCTTGCGCTTGCTCATCTTGGAGCGGTCCGGATTGAGGATGAGCGGCAGGTGCGCGAAGCGCGGTACGTCGTAGCCGAGCGCGCGGAACAGCAGGATGTGCTTGGGCGTGTTGGACAGATGATCCTCGCCGCGGATGACGTCGGTGATCTCCATCGCGGCGTCATCGACCACGACCGTGAAGTGGTAGAGCGGGGTGCCGTCGGCGCGGACGATGACGAAATCGCCGCCGAGGTTGGCGACATCGATCTCGACGTGTCCGCGGACGATGTCATCGAAGGCGACGACGCCCTCGCCAACCCGAAAGCGCAGCGCGCCCCTTCGGCCGTCCGCTTCGCGTGCCATTCGCTCGACCGGGGTCAGGCTGGCGCAC
>JANOIS010000008.1:0-2512 GCA_031407755.1 Chloroflexota bacterium
GGCGGCGCGGCAACGGTCTTCATCGAGCTGCGGCGGGGCGACGCGATCATCCGTCGTTCCACGCCGCTCGCGATGGCCCAGGCGACGCGAGCCGAAGCCGAGCGGATCCTCGCCCTGGCGGAGCGACTGATCGATCATGAGTCGTGGCTGCCCGCCGATGCCTGGGCGGCAGGCCCGGCATCGGCAACGGTCTATGCCCCATCCCACTTCCTCATGCAGGTCACGGTCGAGGCGAATCGAGCGGGGGTGGACTATCCACCCCGAGCCCTCGACGTCGCCGACGTCGACTGGCCGCTGCCCGGCCGGATCGATACGTTCGGCGTGCAGTTCGAATCGCCCTACAGTTCGGCCATCGGACGCTGTGGCGTGATCGAGTTGTTGGAAGGACTGGCGGTGCAGCGGGCGATCGGCGCACGACATTGGGCCGATGACCCGAATGCCGGCGAGTCGTCGGCGGACCTTGCCTGGGACGCCGCTGACAGTCGCGTCACCTTACGCCGCGTGTCGCCGCTCCCCGGCGAGCAGCTCGAATGCACGGCCGACGCTTACGCCTGGCCATGAAGCCAACACCGAGACGGGAGCGATGAGCATGGGTCGACGTCATCTGCGGATCGCGTTCATCACGCTGATGGTGGCTGCTGCAGCCGCCTGTGGCACGGGCGCGCCAAGCGCGGCACCGAGCCCATCACCCCTGCCCGCGGCCACCTCCTTCGAGGAATACGCCGTCAGCTTCTGCTCGGCCTGGGAGGCTCTGTTCCGGGCGGTCGGCAACCCGGATACGGCCGCTGGATCCGTGCTCAGCAAGGCCCTCGATGAGGCGGTCACGGCCAAGAACGGTCAGGAGGCCGAGCGGTTGGCGACCGAGATCACCGCTGAGCTCGAGTCGGGTCGGCGGCATGCCGCGGTCGCCGGCGGGTGGCCACCGGCCGCGCCCGCGATGACCCAGATGGATCGCCTGTTCGTGGGTTTCGAGGCGATGATCGCCGCCAAGGCGGCGGCGTCAACGGGCGAGCCGGGCGCGGTCGGTCCGCAAGCAGCCTTTGAGCAAGCGGGTGGCGTCGAGGCGTATTTCGCCATGATCGAGGCCATGCGCGCGAGGCCGTCCGCGGGCCAGGCCGGGTCCCAGCAATGCCCCAACCTGCCGGTCGGGCCATAGGAGCGAAGCGCGAGCTCGTTCGAGTGATCGGTCGCGGGGGCCGGGCGGCGAGCCCTGTCAGGCCGTGGCAGTGACCGGGGTCGGCTGACGGTCCGGGGCGACGCCCCCGAGACGGACCGTGATGGCCGCCGCGGCCTCGCGGGCCTGCGCCGCGAGTTCCGGGACGCGTCGCGGGGTGAGGCGGAACGCCGGCCCCCAGATGTCCACCGCCGCGATCACGTTGCCGCGCGCGTCGTGGATCGGGGCTGCGACGGCATTGAGTCCCATCTCGTACTCGCCGATGGCCGTCGCGTACCCGCGGCGACGGATGCGGGCCAGTTCCTCGAGCAGCGGCTCCAGCTCCACGATCGTCCGTTCCGTGTAGGAGTTGAGCCCACGGCGGACGATTCGCAGCACTTCGCGCTCGGCCAGAGCGGACAAGAGCACCTTGCCCGACGCCACGCAATGAAGCGGCGTCGCCCGACCGGTCCAGTCACCGACCGCGATGAGGTTCGGCCCGTCCACCTGGGCCACCGTCAGGAGTGCATCGCCACGCAGGATCCCGATCCCGGTCGTCTCGTGCGTGAGACGCGCGAGCCGCTCCAGTTCGGGCGCGGCGATCCCGCGCAGATCGAGCGTGCGTTCCGCTCGCTCGGCCAGCCGGATCACGACGAGCCCGAGTCGATACTTGCCGGTCTCGGCGTCCTGTTCCACCAGACCCCGCTTCTGGAGCGTCGCGAGCAGCCGTGAGGCGGTCGACTTGTGCAGCCCAAGCCGCCGTGCGAGCTCCGTCACGCCCGCCTCGGCCGGCGAATCGCCGAGCGCCAGCAGGAGAGCCGCCGCACGATCCACGGAGCGGACCGCGTTACCTTCGAGGACCATGGACCCCTCCCCCGCGCGTCAGCCGCCCGCTGAGTGCGACATCGCACCCAACGGGTCGATCTGACCGTGCCGTGCCCTCGCCTCGAGTGCGGCGTCAAGCGAATCGGAGAACGCGGTCAACACCCGATCGATGATGTCGGCGTCGGCGTGCGCCTCGCACATGAACCATGGTTCCCGCGAATCCGGCTCCGGCATCGCACCTCGAGCGTGCATGCCGATGGCGATGGCGTCGTACAGTTCGTGGTCCGTGGTGGCCCAGTCGCGGTACTCGGTCGCTTCCTCCTCGCGGAACATGATCCCGAACATGCACGGAAGTCCCGTGAAGTGGTACGGGATGCCGACCGGGTTGAGCAACTCACGCAGGCCGTCCTGGATCGTACGGCCCGTGGCGTGGATCGTCTCGAGTGCATTGGTGTCGCGGATGATCTCGAGCGTCTTGACCGCGGCCGCGGCGGCGACCCGGTTGCCGGCGTACGTGCCCCCATGGCTGACCTT
>JANOIS010000046.1:0-2984 GCA_031407755.1 Chloroflexota bacterium
GACCGGGATCAGCGCGAACAGCGCGCGTTCCATGTCCGGGTCAGATCCGATGTCGCGTTCGTGGAGGGTGGCGGTCGGGAGGCCGGCCCTCGTGCGCTGGCCAAGGAGCGCGCGGAGGAGATCACGGGCCTCGTCGCACAGCCCGCAGCCGGGGCGGGTATACAGGATCAGGTCGGGGAGGGGAGTGACGGACATCGCGCTCGGATTGTACGTGGGTATGGGTCGCGACCCGAGAACGTGGATGGCCGCCGCAGGGAGGCGCGACGGCCATGTCCTCGGGACGGTGGTGGTGCGGGCCGGGTTCCGGCCGCAGGCGCCGGACCCGTTTCCTGCCAGATCACCACCCAGCGGCGCTTGGGCACCTTCGACTCCCATCCGGGCCTCGCGACGACCCGGCTCACGCTCGAACCCGCGGAGTCCGGCGAGGGCCGGCACGCCGCAGGGCTCAGAATCGGGCCCAAGCACCACACCATGGCGATCTGTCAGGAATGCGGGCTCGCGCCCGGACCTGCACCGAATCGATCACCCTGTACGATGTCGGTCGCGCCCCCGTAGCTCAGTGGACAGAGCGAGGCCGTCCTAAGGCCTGCGTCGGCGGTTCGAGTCCGTCCGGGGGCGCCAGAAGCAATGATCAGTCGCGCTCCAGCAGCTGCATCACCGGCGCCATCGCCTCGAGGCTCGCGCGCGTGGGCGGCCAGAGAACGACCTCGAGCTGGGTGAATCCCGCTTGATGGAACCCCAGGAACGCATCGGCGATCTCTTCGGACGTGCCGCGGACGGGGACGCCGATGACGCTGGCCGCACCCGTGATCGACGTGGGCTCGACGACGATGCCCGCCGAGCGTCCGATGGTCGCGGGATCCCGCCCGGCCGCCTCGCATGCCGCAAGGAGCCCCTCGAGCCGCGGTCTGAACTCCGTGAGGTCGCTCCGCTCCTCCACGTACCAGCTCCACACGTCGGCATGGCGCACGGCCAGTTGGAGCATCTTCGGGCCCTTGGCGCCGATCATGATCGGGATGCGGCCGGGCCGGGGTCCGACCGGCCGATGCTCCAGGTCGCGGGCGGCGTGGAAGGTCCCCTCGAACTCCGCTCGACCCTGTCGCAGGAGCGGCACGATGATCTCGACCGCCTCCTCAAAGCGCCCGAACACGTGGTCTTCGGGGAGCCCGAAGGCGTGCGCCTGGCGGCCGGCATGCCCGGAGCCGAGGCCGAGCACGAACCGGCCGCCGCTGATCTCGTCGATGGTCTCGACCGCCTTGGCGGTGATCCCCGGGTTGCGGTGGAGGGCCGACAGGACCCACGTGCCGACCTTTACGCGTGACGTTGCGGCCGCTACGGCGCCGGCCATCGCCACGCACTCCCACCAGCCCTGCGCCTCACCGTCGGGCGGGCGCCACAGCAGCTCGTCGGCTACCCACACGGTGTCGAACCCGATCGCTTCGGCATGGACGGCGAGGTCGCGGATCTCGACCCAGCGTGCGGTCGAACCGTCGACGAAGGACTCTCCCATGGGGAGTACGAGTCCGATCTCAAGGTGACGCATGGGGCCTCCGAGTCGCGGCCGCGAGCCCGGCCGGCTCCGTCCGGCACCCGACGAGCAGGGTGTGAGACTACAAGGTCACGTCCGGGCGAGCTGACCGGTGGTACGCGTGGGCGCCCATCCGGCACGCACCTCAGGAAGCCGTTGGCGCGAACGGGTTGGCGACCAGCATCCAGATACTGACGACGATCCCCACAGCCGTCAGGATCATGCCGATGCGATATCGCAAGAGGGTTGGCTGACCGAGATATTGGATGCCCGTTCCAACCAGGGTCAGAAGACTGGCCGCCATGACCGTCAGCATCACGGTATCGCCGAAATCTGGGACGACAAGGATGAGGGCTAGGATCACTCCGAAGGTCACGGCTACTGCGACGAAAGTCAGTCGACCGTTCCGGAGCGACTCGGGGGTGGGCGACATTCGCTGGAAGTAGTTCAATCTTCGAACGCCTCAAATGGTCGAGGGGCGAAGTCCAGTTCTCATCGCGGTAGCCTACCGTCGACGGCGTGCGATCCAGACGACCACAACGATGACCAGGACGATCACGCCGTACAGCGCGAGCGTGGGCCCAACGGCTATTTCCATCCCCGCAGTCTACGTCAAGGTCGCCGGTCGAGGCCGTGTTGACCTGGGTAAGATTTGAAAGACCGAACGAGCGTCGCACAGTGGTGGTCTCGACCGCCTTGGCGGTGATCCCCGGGTTCCGGTGGAGGGCCGACAGGACCCAGGTGCCGATCTTGACGCGTGCTGTTGGGGCCGCCTCACCGCCGGGCCATTTGGGCGCGGTATTCAGGGCCACCCGGGCGCGTGTCGGCCGCACCTACACATTTGGCACAGCCGTGCACGCACGCCCAAGCGATGTCGGTGCCACCCACACATTCGAGACAGCCGTGCACGACCCACCGCCCAGAGTGCGGATCCGGGCCTACAAAGCGATCGATCACGCTCACCTGTGCCGAAAACGTCGGTACTACCGACATTGGGCCCGGTCACGTCCCCAGACTTGTTGTAACAGCGGAGCGGCGGAGAACTGAATCGGCCATCGCGTCATCCTCTGCTCGCGCCAGCTCTCCGGACTCTCACTATCATCGAAGCGGCGCGGCGATGACCACGGCGGAACCGCACACATAGCGAGAGGCAACGATGACCCACCGGACACCCGAGCTCGGCGCCTCCCCACGGCCAGAGCTCGCCCGCGCGGGCAGGTGACGGATCGTGGCCGAGTGTTCCTGCCCAGGGATAGGATCCTGACCCTGCTCACCCAGGCGCCAGCGCGGATCGCGGCCGCGACCGCCGGCGTGGACGCCGCCCACCTGCGCGCGGCGCCGGCCGAGGGCTAGTGGTCCGCGACCGAGATCCTCGCCCACATGCGCGCCTGTGGCGACGTCTGGGGCTCGTGCATCGCGACGATCCTTGCGGAGGACCGGCCCAGGATCCGGGCCG
>JANOIS010000049.1:0-24894 GCA_031407755.1 Chloroflexota bacterium
CGGTGAGCGCGCTTCGGCCGGGCTCGTAGGGCCGTGGGCCAGGCGTGGCGCCCGCGGGCGAGCGTGGTCGGGTCCTGCATCGGCGACCACCAGGATTCCAACACCGTCTGAACCCAGGTTGGTCTGGTCAACTTGGCTCCAAACTCGGGATCGCAAGCCACCCGGCAGCTCGTCCGGCGTAGATCAGCTGCGCGGTGGTGAGGGTCGACCGCGCACGCAGGTCCAGCCCGAGGAATGCAGTCCTGAGTGCCCGCGAGTCGCCGGGCAAGAGGTCTCAACCCTTCACTATCCAAGTAAACGTTCGGGTCGAGCCGAGTATCGTGAATCAAGTCCAAGCGGCAAGGTCGGCTTGAACGGCTACGTTGGTTGTGGGCTCTGCCAGTTCTACGGAGCGCCCTCCCTGATCGGCCGTTCGAGACCGTCTGTGATGACGCGCCGGATGAAACCGACCTGCTCGAGATGTACGCGGCAGTCGTCGCGCTCGATGCCTTCGCCTGGGACGCCGACTCTGTCGGACGTGAACGAGTGGATTCGCAGTTCGTCTGAGGCCCTGACCGCGGACATCGCCAAGTTCGAGGCGGCGCGCCAGCGCTTTCTCGAGGCCGCCAAGGTCGACCTCGGCACCGGGTAGGAGACTTGTGGGAACTCGCGCAGCCCATCCGAACCGTGACGTTCATCCCCTCGGGCCAGGGAGCGGCAGCGAGCTCCGTTGCGCCTCAGCTTGCCGCAGCCCCCGCGTCGCGCGCGGAGAAGACGGCGAACGGGCGTCCCCCTCGGTGCTGACCTCGGTCCCACGTCAGAGCAGTCCGCCCGGCGTCTGGGCGGCCCTACGCTGCTTCCGCCGCGAGGTCGCGGGGCCCGTCATGCTGCGCCGCTGATGGGACCGCCGCGTATCGCCTGGCCCGTAACTACGCGCCTCTCGTTGTCGCGTACGCGCGGCTCGTAGTGAGCGAAGAAGACCTTCCCCACCAGGTCGCGCCGGCTGCGCACACCGGTCTTGTCGAACACGCTCTTGAGGTGCTGCTGGACGGTGTGAGCGGAGACGACCAGGCGCTCGGCAATCTCCACCGTCGAGTTGCCCTGGAGGACCAGCTGCGTCACATCCTGCTCGCGCTCCGTCAGCCCGTAAGCCGACATGAGGAGCGCCGATATGCGCGCGGGGTGCGCCGGTTCCACAATCACGGCGACGCGTCGGGAACCGCTTGAGATGAGACTGACACCATGGAGCACGACCCACATGCCCGAGCGCGACAGCACACGCGCCACGGCGATCTCACCGGGCTCGTCCGGGTGTTCCGCCGTCCTGCGTGCCCGACCCGCGACCGAGAGAACCGCGGACGGCAGCTTGCCTGCGCGCCAATCGCCGTCGGGCAGGTCTGACAGCCAGTGTTCGACGCCCGGCGTCGTCGACTCCACGTCCCACTGAGGTGAGAGGACCACGAGTCCTGGAGCATTCGGTCCCTCAGGGTCCGTCGCCTCACCGACCAGGAGCGCTCGGCGAGCTCCCTCGGCGAGATAGGGCGCGACCTCCTGCGCCTTCTGCGCTCGATCGCTCACGCTCAGGGTGCCCCACCGTTCGCCGCTCCCGGGCTGGAGGCTCCCAAAGCACGTGCGTTGCACCTACCGCGTCACGGCCATGGGGCCCTGGTCGTCACAGATCAGACGCCGGGCGATCACTGGCAGGCTGATCAGATCGCTCGGCGTCCCCATGTCCGGGCGACCACGGTAAACTGCCCCGCGGAGACTCGCCCACCCCATCGATGAGGACCTTGCCGATCGTGCACGCCCGCCGGATCCGGCCGGAACCCGGACCCATCGACCGTCGCCGCCTCGCCGCGGCGGGGCTCTCGGCGGTGCTGCCGGGTCTCGGTCAGGCCTTCAACCGGCGACGCCGGCTCACCGCGCTGTTCCTGATCCCATCAGTCGTCCTCGTCCTCGCCGTCGTTCTCGTGGTCGGCTCCCAGTCACCGGCCAGGCTGACGGCCATGATCGTGGCGCCGGAAGTGCTCGGAGCACTCCTGGCCCTCAACGGGCTGCTCCTGGCGTGGCGCCTGGTGGCCGTTGCGCAAGCCTTCCTGGATACCCGTCGTGGCGGCCCGACCGGGCGGCTCGGGGTCACCGGCGTCGTCCTCCTGGCGATCCTCGTAGGCGCACCGCACGTCCTCGTCCAGTGGTACGGCACGGCGCTCGGCGATACCTTTGGCCGGGTCTTCGAGACCAGTCTCCGCGGCGGCCCGAGTCGACCGTCCGCTGGCCCTGACCTTGGGGCCCGGATCAACGTGCTGCTGGTCGGGGTCGACCGACGGGCGAATCATGAGGCCATCCTCACGGACACGATGATGGTCGCCTCGCTCGATCCGGTCGGCCGAACCATGAGTCTCGTGTCGATCCCGCGCGACCTGGTCAACGTCCCGCTCGGCGATGGCGACGAGTTCGGGCCCAAGCTGAACTCCCTGATGGCCTACGCGGACAGTCATCGCGGCGAGTTCCCGAACGGTGGTCTGCGCGCACTGCGGGACGCCATCGGTGCGTTGCTGGGCATCGAGATCCCGTACCACGCCCAGATCAGCTTCGCCGGTTTCCGGCGGATGATCGATGCTGCGGGTGGCGTGGACGTGGTGGTGGCGGCCGACATCGACGATCCGGAGTACGGGGTCGACGGCTACCGCATCAGCAAGGGCCGCCACCACCTGGACGGTCTCGCGGCCCTGGACTACGTTCGATCGCGCAAGGGCGCGGGCGAGAGTGATTTCACCCGGGCGATCCGTCAGCAACAGGTCCTGGTTGCGCTGCGCGATGCCGTGACCCGGGATGGCAGTCTGCTCTGGGAGCTCCCGGACCTGCTCGATGCGGCCGGCGATACGGTGCGGACCAACGTCCCGGCCAGTGCCCTGCCGGAACTCGCGGCCATCGCGGACGAGGTCGAGGACGGCGCCGTCACCCGGGCCATCATCCGCCACCCGCTGGTCCGCTCCGAGGACACGCGCTACGGGTCGTCGCTGGTGCCTGATCTCGTAGCCATCCGGGAGGTGGCTGCTGCCCTGTTTCCGGCGCCGGGTGAAGTGCCGGAGCCGTGGCCGACGCCGAAGCCGACGCCGTAGCCCAGGCGTGCCGCTCAGAACCCCAGAGCGGCGAGTCGAGGCGCGATCCGCCGGGCGGCTCGGGCACGGTGCGAGATGGCGTTCTTTTCAGCCGGGGTCCACAGGCCGAGCGTCCGTCCGCCAGCGGCCTCTGAGGCCGGCTCGAAGATCGGGTCGTAACCAAATCCGCCGGTCCCGCGCGGTGCGACGGCGATCCGCCCGCGGCAGGTGCCCCGCGCGAACGTCACCGGCTGCCCACCGCGCCCCCCCGCATCGCCGGGCAGAGCCAGCGCCAGCACACACACGTAGCGAGCGCCGCGCAGCGCGGACGCCAACCCCGCCAATTCGAGCAGGAGTTTCGCGTTGTTGTCCTGATCGGTGGCGTCCTCACCGGCGTACCGTCGTGTCCGCACACCTGGACCACCGCCCAGTGCATCCACCTCCAGGCCGGAATCGTCAGCCAGTGTGGGTAGACCGGTCGCCCGGACGCCGAAGCGGGCCTTGATCGCAGCATTCGTCTCGAAGGTCGCGCCGTCTTCCACCGGGTCGCCATCCACGCCCAGGTCCGCCAGCGACACGAGCTCCCCTCGCCTCAGCCGCAACACCTCGCGCAGTTCGCGCAGCTTGTGCTCCGAGCCTGTAGCGATGACCAGCCGCGGCCGCAACCCGCTCACGGTCAGCGACGGACCGTGGCGAGGACCTCGGCCTGGGCCGTGAACAGGTGTGCGAGACCCTCGTCTGCGAGATCCAGCATGGAATTCGCGGCCGCCCGATCAAACGGCTTGCCCTCGGCGGTGCCCTGGATCTCGACGTACGTCCCGGCGTCCGTGCCGACGACGTTCATGTCCACCTCGGCCCGCGAGTCCTCGCTGTAATCGAGGTCGAGGTAATCGAGCCCGTTGACGATGCCGACGGATACGGCCGCGACGCGCGACGTCAGGAGACGCTCCATGCCGAACGTGATGAGCGCCGCGCCCAGGGCGACGTACCCGCCGGTGATCGAGGCTGTCCGCGTGCCACCGTCCGCCTGGAGCACGTCGCAGTCGACGGTGATGGTCCGCTCCCCGAGCCGCCCAAGATCGACCACGCCGCGCAGCGACCGACCGATGAGGCGCTGGATCTCGTGCGTGCGCCCACCAATCCGACCCTTGGCCGATTCACGGTCCGTGCGCTCGGCGGTCGCACGCGGCAGCATGGAGTATTCGGCGGTGACCCAGCCCGTGCCCTTGCCGCGCAGGTGCGGCGGCACGCGGTCGGCGATCGTCGCCGCGCATAGCACCTGGGTGTCACCGAAGTGCACGATGCACGACCCCTCGGCCCATTTCTGGACGCCGAGCTGGAAGCTGATCGGGCGCAGGTCGCGCGGACCGCGGCCGTCGTTGCGGGCGCTGGGTGGCCTGTTGCCGATGGTCATGACGTGATCTTCTCCTCCGCCTTGGCGGTATCCCACAGATCGTCGAGGGCGGCGAAATCCAGGTCGCGCAGGGCGACGCCACGCTCGGCGGCCTGTCGTTCCACGCTGCCGAACCGCCGGCGGAACTTGGCGTTGGCGGCTCGCACGGCGGCCTCCGCCTCGATGCCGCGCTTGCGCGCGACGTTGACGAGCACGAACATTAGGTCGCCGAACTCCTCGGCCCAGGCCACGGGGTCGCCTTCGGCCTGGGCCTCACGCAGCTCCTCGGTCTCCTCGACGACCTTGTCAAGCACGCCATCGATGGACGGCCAGTCGTAGCCGAGGTTGGCGGCCCGTTCCTGCATCTCCGCGCTGGCCGCCAGTGCCGGAAGGGAGCGGGAGATGCCGTCGAGCGCGCTTGCGGCCGGGGCCGCGCGGTCACCGTCGGTGCCCGCGGTGGGGGCGGCGCCAACCGCGGCGCCAACCGTGGCGGCGGCCTCGGCGCGTTCCGCCGCTTTGATCCGTTCCCACTGGCGGTTCACGTCCGAGGCGGTTCGCGCCTCGGCATCGCCGAAGACGTGCGGGTGACGCCGGACGATCTTCGCAGCGATCGAGGCCTGCACATCAGCAAGGTCAAACACGCCGGCCTCCGCCGCGAGCTGGGCGTGGAGCACGATCTGGAGCCACAGGTCGCCGAGTTCGCCAGCCAGCTCCGGGGTGGCACCCGCGTCCAGGGCGTCGTACACCTCGTAGGCTTCCTCGAGCAGGTGCTTGCGCAGCGAGGCGTGGGTCTGCTCCTGGTCCCACGGGCAGCCGCCCGGGGCACGCAGCCGGGCGCTGATCACGGGCATCGCCCATGGGCCGGCAACAGCGACCTCCGGCGCGACCGGGGCGAGGTAGAACGGGACCGTCAGATCGTCTGCACGCAGGTCCGCCACGTGCATCGGCGCGCCCGTCCCGAACCGACCCACCGGGTGATCCGCCGGGTACGCCCGCGCCAGCACGGACAGCGCTGTGGCACCACGTGGCCCGTGTCGGCCGGGCAACGGCGCAGCGGACCCAGGCTCGGGCACGGACCCAGGTAGCCCGGGACGCAGCAGCGCGGCTGGCGCAACGATGACCGGCCGCGACGCCTCGAACGGGGTGGCGACGATCCGCTCCGCGGCGAAGACCTGGAGTCCGGCTGTCGGATCGAGCCCGAACCGGAGCCGCGCCTCGGCGACGAGCGCGTCCAGCACCGCGGCCGCCTAGCCGATCGACTCGGTGACGGTCGAGTCGCGCTCGATGACGACGGCGTCCTTCTTGGGCTGATACCAGGCGGCGAAGGCCCGCGTCCGGATCTCCTCGAGCTGGCGGCCCACCGGGGTGCGCTCTTCCTCGGCCGTGACCTCGTACAGGTACTCGCCGTCGTCCGGGACGACCACGACCGCCGAGGTTCCACCGATCTCCGTGGCGAAGATCGCCGCGCCGAGCTGCTCATCGAGCTGGCCTCGGGCGATCCAACCGAGGTCGCCGCCCTGTTCGGCTTCCTGGCCCTCCGATACCGCGCGTGCCAACGCGGCGAAATCGGCGCCCCCGGCGATCTGCGTCTTGATCGCGGCGAGGTCCGGCACGTGACTGAGGACCTGGACGATGTGGTAACCGAACTCGGTCTTGATCGGCGCCAGGATCTGGTCGTCGGCCGCGTTCGCGGCGATGATGGGCCCCGAGAACGACGGGACGTAGTTGCTGTCCGCGCTCACGTACCCGTCGAGGGCGCCACCAGACCCGGCCTCGCCGAGGGCGCTCTGCTCGTCGCTTTCGGCACGGGCGATGGCGTCGAACAGGGTCGGGTCCACCTGGAGCCTGGCGTAGGCGCCGTCGGCGTCCGCCTTTGCCTTGGTCCAGGCCGGGTCCGTGTCCGGGATGGTGCCTGCCTGGGCCGCCTCCGGGCTGTCATTGGGCGAGTACAGGATGTGCCGGACCTTGACCGCCTCGACAGGCAGGGCGGCCGTCGCCGCGGACAGGTAGATCTCGGCCGTCCTGCGCTGCGGACCAGCCTTGGTGGCGTCCGCGACGACCACCTCCTCGAGCTGCTGGCGGACGACATCGCCGCGCACGGCGGTCCGATACAGCGCGAGATCGACGCCGTCGTTGACGATCTTGTCCGTGTATGCCGCGTCGACGGCCTCCATGGCGATCTCGGTAACCCGACCGATCCGGAAGATCCCGTCCTCGCCTTCGAGGACCGCGGTCGGTGTGTCCGTGGCAGCGGCAAACAGGGCCGCGAGGAAGGCCTCGTCGGCCTGGCCATCGTCGGCCTGGAGCCAGCCAAGGTCGCCGGCCTGGGCCGCCGTCGAGGTGTCCGTCGAGACGGTCTTGGCGATGTCGTCCCACGTCTTGCCGCCCTGGATATCGGCAAGTGCGGAATCGGCCGTCGTGCGCGCGGCCGCGATCTGGGCGGGCGTCGGCTCGGCGGCGCCGTCCGCAACCTCCGGCGCGACCTCGATGACCCACGCGTGGCGTCGTTCCGGGATCGTCGCCTCCTCGATCAGCCGGGCATCGATGTCCGCATCGGTGACGGCGATGCCCTCGGCGGCGGCGAGGTCCGCCTGGATCCGGTTATCGATGATTCGCTCGAGGGCGATGGCCACCACCTGCTGGCCCTGCTGACCGATGATCTGATTCTGGAGGTCCGCCTGGGCCGTGGTCAGGTAGCCGGCCGCAGCGTCCGTCTGGATCCGGTTGACCGCCTCGCCCAGGCGCCACTCCTCCACGGTGACCCTGTCGCGCAGGTCATCCGTGGTGATGGCCTTGCCGCCGACGCTCCCGACCGGAACGAGGTGCTCGTTGTAGTAGGTCAGCGCGACCGCGATCGCCAGGATCAACACGGCGGCGACGGTCACCAGGCCGAAGCCCAGGTTGAGGTAGAAGTTGCGTCGGTCGCGGCTCTCCCAGGAGGGCTTCTGCGCACGCTTGACGACGGGCTTGGCTCGAAAGGTCATCGGATGGTTGGGTCCTTGTCAGCGAGATCGGCCGCAGCGTCGACAGGAGATCGACCGGGCGGCGGGTATCGTACTCTAACGTCGGGTTCGGCCCCGGCGAGCGGAAAGCGGCGATCGGCAGCGGTCGACCCGGCGTAGGAGGAAACCCATCAACGACCGTTCGCACGTCAGCGGCCGTCGTGTCCTGGTCACCGGCGGTTCAGGGACGATCGGCGCGCGTCTGGTCGATCACCTCATCGCGGACGGCGCCGACGTCGTTCGTGTCCTCGGACGAGACGAGACGAAGCAGTTCTATCAGCGCCATCGTGTTTCCGGGCGCACCGTTCGCTTCCTGATCGGTGACATCCGCGATCGTGACCGGATGATGCGCGCCTGCGAGGGCATCGACATCGTCTTCCACTGTGCGGCCCTCAAGCATGTCGAATCGGGCGAGTACAACCCGTTCGAGACGACGCAGACCAACGTCATTGGCACGCAGAACGTCATCGACGCCTGCCTCGCGACGGGGGTCCAGACGATGATCCTGACGTCGTCCGACAAGGCCGCCAACCCGACCTCGGTGATGGGCGCGAGCAAACTCCTGGCCGAGAAGCTGGTCAGCGCGGCAACGAACTACCGGGGCTCCCACCCGACGACCTTCGCGAGCGTTCGGTTCGGCAATGTCCTGGGCTCGCGCGGCTCCGCGCTGGAGCTGTTCGTACGCCAGGTCGCGGCCGGGGGCCCGGTGACCGTGACTGACCCTGCGATGACCCGCTTCGTGATGACCGCGGACCGAGCCGTGGACCTTGCGATCGCGGCCGCCGGGATCGCCCGGGGCGGCGAGGTGTTCGTGTTCAAGATGCCGACCGTGCGCCTCGACGATCTCATCACGGCAACGATCGATCTGGTCGCTCCGCTGCACGATCTGGAGCCGTTGGCCATAACCCGTCAGTCGATCGAGCCACGCGCCGGTGAGAAGGTGTACGAGGAGCTCATGACGGAGGACGAGTCGACCCGGGCCCATGACATCGGCGAGATGTACGCCGTCCTGCCCTCGATCGAGATCGAGCCACGCGTGCGCGCCGCGTATGGCGAGCGACCGCCGGCGCCGGTCGGTGCCTACCGATCCGACGGGGTGGTGCCGCTCGATCTGGATTCGGTTCGCCGGCTCGTCGCGGAAGCGCTCCAGGTGGATCGGTGGGCCGGCGCGCCGTGAGGATCGACGCGGCGGCGGAGGCCGGGCATCCCCGGCGGATCCTCGTGACCGGCGCCGCTGGCTTCATCGGGCGATGGGTCGTGGGCGAGCTGTTGGCGGAGGGTCACGAGGTCCTGCCGATCGACAACCTCGTGGCGGGCGACGTCGCGGCCCTCGACGAGTTTCGGGGCCATCCCAACCTGCGCCCGTTCGAGGAGGGCGATGTCCGCGATGCTGCGGCGTGCCGACGGTGGGCCGGCGGGGTCGATGCGATCGCCCATCTGGCGGCCTCGATCTCCGTCCAGGAATCGATCGACGACCCGGCGACGACGTTCGAGAACGATGTCGTGGGCACGTTCAACGTGCTCGAGGCGGCCCGCGCGGTCGGGGCACGTGTCCTGTTCATGAGCACGTGCATGGTCTATGACCGGGCCGGGGACGCCGGCATCGACGAGGATCACCCGACGCGGCCCGCCTCGCCGTACGCGGCGTCCAAGCTGGCGGGCGAGGCGCTGACCCTGTCGTATCACCACGCCTACGGCCTGCCGACCACCGTGGTCCGGCCGTTCAACACCTACGGGCCATTCCAGCGCTCGGTCGGCGAAGGCGGGGTCGTGGCCATATTCACCCGGGCTTCTCTGGCGGGCGAGGAGCTGCGCATCTACGGCGACGGGACCCAGACGCGTGACCTGCTGTACGTCGAGGACTGCGCCCGTTTCGTGGGCTCGGCGCTGCTCTCCGACGCCGCGACCGGGCGGATCCTCAATGCCGGGACCGGCTATGACGTCAGCGTCAACGAGCTGGCCGCCCTCGTCGAGCCCGACTCGGGCCGCATCGTTCACGTCCCGCACATCCATCCACAGAGTGAGATCGCGGTCCTGCGCTGTGATCCGGGACGCGCGGCTGCGATCCTTGGCTGGCACCCGCAGGTGGACCTGCCGTCCGGGCTCGGGTTGGTGCGGGACTGGATGACGTCGCAGCTGGCCACGGGGGTCACCGTCCGCTGATGGCCTCGCCGTCCGCGATGCGCCTGGCCATCGATGGCGGCACGCCGGTCCGGCCCACACTCCTGCCGTATGCCCGCCAAGTCATCGACGACACGGACGTCGCGGCCGTCAGCGAAGCACTCCGCTCCGACTGGCTGACGACCGGTCCGCGCGTACCGGCCTTCGAACGGTCGCTCGAGGCGGCGACCGGGGCCCGCTACGCGGTGGCTTTCAGCTCCGGCACCGCCGCCCTTCACGGCGCCGTCGTCGTTGCCGGTCTGGGGCCGGGCGACGAGGCGATCACCACGCCGATGACCTTTGTGGCCACCGCCAACGCGGTGTTGTACGCGGGGGCCACGCCCGTCTTCGCCGACGTCCGGCCCGGCGACCTGCTGATCGATCCGGCGGCTGTGGCCCGGGCGGTCCGACCTGCGACGCGAGCGATCATCGCGGTCGACTACGCCGGCCATCCCGCGGACTACCCGGCACTCCGGGCGATCGCCGATGACGCGCCGGGAGGCCCCCTGATGGTGATCGCGGATGCCTCCCATTCGCTGGGGGCCACGCTGAACGGGCGGTCGGTCGGGACGCTGGCTGATCTGACCGTGCTCTCGCTGCACCCGGCCAAGATCTTGACCACGGGTGAGGGTGGCGCCGTCCTGACCGATCGCGAGGACCTCGCCGAGCGACTGCGACGTTTCCGCAACCACGGCATATCCAGCGAGCTCGCTGCGCGTCGTGACTGGACCTATGCGATGGTCGAGCTCGGCTACAACTATCGATTGACGGACGTCGCGGCGGCGCTCGGCAGCAGCCAGATCGCCCGGCTGGATGCCTTCGTGTCACGCCGCCGAGCGCTGGCCGCGCGCTATCTGGAGCGGCTCGCGGGGCACGCTTTGGTAGCGCTCCCGGAGGTCGGGCCCGGGGTGGAGCCCGCCTGGCACTTCCTGTTCGGCCGCCTGCGGCTCGATCGTCTGCGGGTGGACCGTGGCACGGTCTTTCGGGCGTTGCGCGCCGAAAACATCGGGGTCAACGTCCACTACATCCCGGTCCATACCCACCCGTACTACCGCGAGCGGTTCCCGGGCCTGTCCTTCCCGGTGGCCGAGGCCGCCTACGAGCGACTTCTGACCCTCCCGCTGCATGCCGGTATGGAGGACCGCGACGTGGACGACGTCGTGGCCGCGCTCGACAAGGTCGCCGACCACTACCTCGTGCCATGACCGCATCGTCTGCCGCGAGCGGGCGGGTCCAGCCCCGGATGATCGCCGTGATCCAGGCCCGGATGGGATCGACCCGCCTTCCCGGCAAGGTCCTCGAACCGATCGGCGACCGGTCCCTGCTGGCCTGGACCGTCGCCAGCGTGCGGGCCATCCCGGGCCTTGCCGATGTCGTCGTGGCGACGACCACCGACGCTGACGACGATGACCTGGTCGAGGCGGCCGCGGCGCTCGGTGCGCGCGTCCATCGCGGACCGATCCATGACGTGCTGACTCGGTGCCTGGACGCCGTCACGCCGTTCCAGCCGACCCTCGTGGTGCGCCAGACCGCCGACAATCCGTTCGCCGATCCGCTGGTGGCCGCGGCCCAGGTCCAGGCGCTGCTGGCCCAGGATCTGGACTACATCGGGATCGCCGGGTGGCCGATCGGCATAGCCGCGGAGGTGTGCCGGATGGATGCGCTCGTCACAGCCGGACGGGAGGCGACGGATCCGGCGCATCGGGAGCATGTGATGCCGTACCTGTACACCAATCCGAATCGCTTCCGGATCGGAACGCTGGCCCGCGCGACGACGAGCCAGGCTGGCGTTGGCCATCCCTGGCGCTACACGGTGGACGCGCCCGCCGATCTCGCGCTGGCCCGTATGCTGGCCGCTCGCCTGGGACACGGGCCGCCGGTCCACCTCGAGGAACTCGATGCGATCATGGCGGCAGACCCGGCACTCGGGCTCCTGAATATTTCGGTCGTTCAGAAGTCGTGGCAGGTGGCCCAGGCCACGGAGGGCAACTGATGGATGTGGTGCGGATCGGCGACCGGCCGGTGGGCGCGGGCGCGCCCGTCTACATCATCGCGGAGGCAGGCTCCAACCACGATCGCGACCTCGACCAGGCTCGCCGGCTCATCGATGTCGCGGCGGAGGCCGGTGCCGACGCGGTCAAGTTCCAGACCTTTCGCGCCGACGCGATCGTGGCCGAGACCCCGACCCGCGCGCAGTACCTCGACGCCATCCTGCCGCCAGGCCAGACGATGTCCGAGCTGTTCGCGCAGCTGGAGCTGCCCCGTGACTGGCACGAGCCGCTGGCTCGCCACGCGATCGATCGGGGCCTCGACTTCCTGTCCACCCCGTTCGATCATGAGGCAGTCGATCTGCTGGATCGGCTCGGGGTCAAAGCGTTCAAGGTCGCCACCTATGAGCTGTGGCACCTGCCCCTGATCCGCGACATCGCCTCGCGCGGCAAACCGATCATCTGCTCCACCGGCATGGCCGACATGGCCGATGTCCAGCACGCCGTCGACGTCGTGCGCGAGACCGGTAACGAACAACTCATCCTGCTCCACTGCGTCGTCAACTACCCGCCGCCGTTCGCCGACCTCAATCTGCGCGCGATCGAGACCATGCGCCAGGCGTTTGGGGTCCCTGTCGGCTGGAGCGATCACACGCCGGGATGGCTTGCGCCGGTCGTGGCGACGACCCTCGGCGCGGCGGTCATCGAGAAACATTTCACGACAGACCGCAGCCGTCCGGGGCCAGACCATCGATTCGCCCTGGAACCCGACGAGCTCACGACGATGGTTCGGGCGATCCGTGACACGGAATCCTCACTGGGCAATGGGATCAAGCGGCGCCCGCCGTCCGAGGACGACCTGTACGTCACCGCCCGGCGATCGCTCTTCGCAGCGCGCTCGATCGAGGCCGGCGCCGTGCTCGGCGAGGACGACATCACGATCTTGCGACCGGGCACCGGACTCGAGGTCCGCGACCTTCCCAAGGTCCTGGGCCGGACGGCGCGCCGGCGGATCGAGCGCCACGAGCCGCTCACCTGGGAGATGTTCTGACCGGCACCGCGCTGCATACAGGACGCTCCATCCACCTCCTGACGACGGCGGGCGGGGGGGTCGGCCGGGGCCATCTGTCACGGACGCTGACGCTCGCCGAGGCGCTTGTGCGGCAGGCCGGCCGGGTGTCGCTCGAGTTGGCGGAGGGCCGACTCGAGGGCGAGGTGGCGGCCCGCGCCGGGCGGATCGGTGTCGAGGTCTCCTCGGTGACCCCGCCGGACGCGCTGGTCGTCATCGATCTTCCGGACCTGGACGACGTCGCGGCCCGGGTCCCGATCGAGCAGCTGGTCGTGTTCGACGACCGCGACGCCTTCCGCGCTGAGGCAGCGCTCGTCATCCAGCCGTCGATGCCGACGTGGACAGGTCACGGGCGCGCTGGTCGGGTCCTGGCCGGTTTTGGGTACGCTCCTGTCGCGCGCGAGTATGTCGATCTGCGGGGGGTGGATCCGGCGGCTGGGGCACCAGAGGTCGAGATCCTCGTGTGCTTTGGCGGCAGTGATCCGGCGCTGGTCACGAGTCGTCTGGCACCCATCATCGCGTCGGGCGGGTCGTGGCGAACGACGATCATCGTGGGTGCCGACTACGCGGGTGGACTCGAGGGCCTGGGCCCTGGGGTCGTGCGCGATCCACCCGATCTGGCGGCCCGCCTGGCTCGTGCAGACCTCGTGGTGATCGGCGCCGGGACCATGAAATTCGAGGTTGCGTGCGTCGGAACGCCGGCGCTCATGGTCGCGGTCGCGGACGATCAACTTGCCGTCGGACCGCCGTTCGCGTCGACCGGAGCAGCAGACTACCTGGGCGACGGCCGGACGATCGAGCCCGACCGAGTCCTGGCCGCCGTGCGCGCGCTGGCAATGGACGCCGGCCGCCGCGCTCGGATGGGGCGCGTCGCTACAGACATCGTCGATGGTCGCGGTGCCGGACGGGTCGCCGCCGCGATCCTGGCGCTGGCGGGACGGGCGCTGGTCTGATCCGCCGCTACAACAATTCGAGGGCGACGACACCGTCGTCATCGACGGCGCCGACGGCAGGAGCGACGCGCACGAAGCCCGCCGAATCGAACACGGCGAGGGAGGCCGTGTTGCCCGGCAGGACAGCGGCGAAGATGGTCACCCGTCCGAAAGCCTCCCGTGCAGCCGCGATCCCCTGGTCCAGGAGTGGCCGGGCCAACCCACGGCCTCGAGCGACCGGCGCCACGCTGATGCTGACCTCGAGAGCCGGCCCGGTCGGCGTCCGCCGCTCGAACCGAACGACGCCGATCGGCTCGTCATCCGTCTCCCCGATCCACAGGCGGCACTGGTCCGGCGTCGCCAGCCGCCGCGCCAGCCAACCACGATGGTCGGCTGGCGCGATCGCTGCGTGGATCCTCGACGCGGCACGGGTGGCCGGGTCGTTGGCCCAGGCGAGCAGCGTCGCCTCGTCCGCCGCGGCGACCGGGCGGAGCACGACGTCCTTCGTCATGCCAGCCACGCCACGAGATCGTCGGCGATCCGCTGGCTGGCGGCGCCGGGCTCGAAATGGAGATCCAGGAATCGACGTCGCGTGGCGTCGTCGACCGGCTGCCGCTCGGCGGCCTCGAGCGCGGCGAGGACGTCCCCACCCGAGCGGACGGGCACGGCCACACCGGCCGCCGCATACCCCAGCAGGTCAGCCGTGGCCAGTGCCGCGAACATGAGGTTCGGGGTGGCGGTCATCACGGCCTCGGTGAGCACCGTGGAGTAGATGCCGATGTGTGCGTCCGCGGCGGCGAGCAGCCGGTACAGGTCGATCGACTGGACGAGCGTGATCGGTGGGGCGACATAGCCGCGCGCCGCCGCTGCCCGCTCGATGACGGCGCGGTAGGGCCCGGCGTCCGCCTCGCCCGGATGCTGCTTGACCACGAGGTGGATACCGGGGAGCGGCCGATCAACGAGCATGGCGAGCGCCACCGGCACGTGGAACCGGCGCTGCATCGGGCCGTGCGTGCCGGACACCACGACCATCCGGTCTCCCGCTGCGACACCCAGCTCCGCCCGGACGGCCTCGCGGTCAACGGCCCCGGGCCGGACGAGATCCAGCCGCGGCGAGCCACCGACGACGACCTCCTCAGGCCGGAACACGCTGTGGTCCACCAGGACATCGCGCTCCCACTGCCCGAAGACGTACGTCCGATCCGGCAGTCGAAGGGTGGAAGGCCGGGTGGTGTGGATGTAGCCGTTGTGGGCCGGATACAGGATGCCGTGCTGGACGGCCGCGACCGGAACGCCCTCGGCGGCGGCCGCGATGAGCCAGTCCTGGCGATGGTATTCGTCCGCAAGCAGGATCCCGGCGGGGTGCAGCCGGCGAATGAGCGCCCGGATGCGGACGACCGCGCGGCGCTTCCGTGGGAGCAGGTTTCGAGCCTGCATGGCGACGTGAGCGGCCAGCAGGGGCCCGAGATCAACGCCCGCCACGACCAGGGGTGCGTCAGCCCGGGCGATCCGACTCGCGATCGCTTCCACGTCCCCGGTGGCCACATCGCGCTCATCCTCCCCGTCGAGGTCGCCGCCGGCCTGCCAGATGACCGACGCCGGAAGCAGCCGCTCGCCGTCGGGTGCCACCAGACGGGACCACGCGAGGTCGTCATCGATCCGGGCCTTCAACTCCACCTGGACCGGGTCGAGGGGACCGCCGCGCAGCCGATCCACGATGGGACCGAGATACGGGTTGATGTCGCGCGGTCCCCGGACCGTCTCGACTCGCTGACGAGCGTGCTCAAGCACGACCAGCAGGCGCCGGTCCGGCTCGCTCGCCAGATACTCGAGCCGCTCGGCCACCAGACGCCGGCGCTCTGCTCGGTCGCTCGACCGGGTCGACGAGCCGGACCAGCCGAACATCGCCCGGACCCGGCGCCAGATCCGCTCCGCGAGCGACGCCGACCGTGCCCGGTTCGCGGACCCAGCATCGGGACCGAGGCCGATCCCAAGACCGGTCGGCGCTGGCGAGGCAGCCGCGGACGCCTCGAACGGCACGCCGTCCCGTGCTGCCAGCAGGCGCGCCACCTCGACCAGCACCGGATCGGCCCCGGACGCGATCTCGATCCGCGATGGCGCCACGCCTCGGATCACGCTGTCGACCACGAGGAGCCACAGGATCCGCTGCTGGAGCCAGCCGTGATCGTGGAGGCGCACGTAAAACCAGAGCGACGTGCCATCGATGGTCATGTCGTCCACGACGCTGGTCGCGCCGACCCATGCGTCCAGGAGGCGAGTGGCATCGGCCAGCAGGTCCACCGCGGCGAGGATCGGCGCCGCGACGTCACGGACCGAGATGAATCGGCCACTCGCCGCCTGTCCGGCGGTCGGGGTCCATGTCGTGTCGAGGACGGCGATCCGCAGGCCGCCGCCTGACTCGGGCGCCAGCGTGATCGAAATAGCCGGCGCGACCGGTTCGAAGCGCAGGACCGGGCCCACCATGCCTCCCATCGACGTGAGGATATCGGGTCGCCCGGTCGACCGCAGCCGGCCGGCCGTCGCGGGACGGCGCGCTATGCTCCAGTCATGCCGACCCTCAAGGGCCGCCTCGGCGAGTGGCACCTGGACGACCTGCACGCATGGTCGGACCGGGACCTGCTCATCCGGGCACCCGCTGATCCGATCATCGGTCCGACCACGAAGGTCGCGACCATCGGGAGCTGCTTCGCCTCCGAGCTCGCCTCGATGATGGGCAAGGTCGGCATCGTCGGCGGGATGCACCCGGATGGGTTGTTCTATTCGACCGCCACGATCCGCCAGGAGCTCGAGCGTGTGGCCGGCGGCTGGCCGGAGCGCGCGGCTGAGGCCAGCTGGTCCGTCGACGGTGGCCGGGTGGATCCGTTCCGCGACTACGGTCTCGCTCACCCGGACGAGCCGACGCTGCTGGCGGCCCGCGCCAGCGCCGACACCGACGCCGACGCTCTGTACCGCGGTGCCGAGGTCGTCGTCGTGACGCTCGGACTCATCGAGACGTGGCGCAACGACGCGACCGGCAACACCTTTCGGCAGATCCCGCATCCCGCGGTGTTCGGGCCGCTCGGCGCCAACTTCCATCGACTGACCGTGGCCGACATGCTCGACGACCTCGAGCGGATCCGCCGGGTGGTCCGTGACACCCTCGGCGCGACACTCGTGCTGACGACGTCGCCGGTCCCGCTCCATGCCACGTTCACCAAGCTCGACGTCCGCGTCGCGAACATGGAATCGAAGAGCCGCATACGGGCCGCGGTGTCCGAGTTCGTCGAGCGCCACCCTGACGTCCGCTACTTCCACTCGTACGAGATGGTGGTCACGGCGGAGCGCCAGAGTGACTTCTTCCGCGAGGACGGTCGTCACGTCCACCGCCACGCCGTGCGCTACATCGTGTCGGAATTCCTGCGCCTGTTCGGGGACCCGTCGCTGCACATGACCGACGTGGACACCGCCTGGCTGACCCCGATCGAGAAGACCGCCGCGACGGTGGGACCGCAACCAAAGGCGCCGAAGCCGCCACGCCCGCCGGTCTCGTTCGCCCGGCGGGTGGCCCGCAGGCTGCGCCGCGACGTCCTGTCTGCCCTCGGTCGGGTGTGAATCAATCGTTCAGCTACCGATGAGCCGGTCCACGAGGGCGATGTAGCCCACTGATTCGCGCTCCCAGGAGCCCGCCTGGACGATATCCGCGGTCCGGGCCACGGCCGCTTCGCGGGCGAGCGGGTCGTCAGCGAAGGCGAGGATCGCCTCGGCCAGGGCGGCCGCGTCGCCCGGTGCGTAGGCGGCAACCGTCCCGGCCGGGAACGTCGCCGCGACCATCGGCAAGCGTGACGCGACGACGGGTTTGCCCATGGCCGCGTACTCGAACACCTTGGTCGAGAGGCTCATGTCCGTGAACTGGTCGTGCCGGGTCGGGGCGAGGCCCATGTCCGCGGCGGCGACCCGGGCGGGCACGTCCTCGATCGGGACGCGGCCGTGGAACGTCACCCGATCCTCGACGCCCAGCAACGCCACCTGCGCTCGCAGGGCCGGCTCGGAGTCGCCACGACCGTAGACCTCGAAGATGACGTCGAGGTCCGGTCGTGTCCCCGCGATGCGGGCGACCGCCGCCACCGCGACATCGAGCTCGTAGGTCGGGGTCAGCGCCCCGGTGTACACGAGCCGCAAGCGGCCATCCGCACGGAACGGCCGGCGCGGGTATGCCCGGGAATCGAACCGACCGAGCGACGGGCTGTTGACGACCACGCCGACCTTCGACGCGGGCACACCCAGCCCGATGAGCCGGTCACGCATCGAGGCGTTGACGGTGATCGTCGCCGTCGAGGCGGCCACGGACAACTGCTCCTGGAGCACCAGCAGTCGATGGACGAGTGACTTGGACGCCCTCGGGAAGCGGCTCCGGAAGAACTCCGGCATCGCCTCGTGCAGGTCCAGCAGCACGGGTACGCCGGCGATACGCAGCGGCAGGGCGGCGAACACGAGGAAGTCCGGCAGCGAATGGACCTGGACGAGGCCGAACCGCTGGCGCCGATGCAGCCGGATCGCCGCGACCATGGCCCGGCCGAGGAACGACAGGTACTCGCGCAGGTAGACCCCGAGGCCCGCACCCTGGTGGCGCTGCACGTCGAGGTGCCGGACCTGCACGCCATCGACGTCGGAGGTGGCCGGCCCACCCGGCCGGCGCAGGCCGAGAACCACGACCGGGCGCCCGGCACGGACCAGGGACTCGGCTTCGCGCCGCACGCGCGGGTCCTCCTCGTAGTAGCTGTGGACGATCATCAGGACCGGGCGCGGGGCGTCCGTGCGGGTCGTCACGCGCAGGCGGACCAGCCCGCCCCCAGCCGCAGGACCTGGCGTTCGCGGGTCGATCGACCGGCGGAGCTGTTGACGGTGTCGATGATGAGGTCGGCCCGCTCGTACACGACCGCCCAATCGATGGCGCGGTGGGCAGTGACGACGACGATGGCGTCGGCCCAGTCGATGAGCGCTTCGAGGCCGGTCCCCTGGAGCACGGTGCCGCTGCCGTCCGTGAATGTCGGGACGTGCGGGTCGTGGAAGCGGACCTCGGCGCCACGCGCGGCGATACCGGCGATGACGTCCGCGGCCGGCGAATTGCGGGCGTCGCGGACGTTCGGCTTGAAAGCCACACCGAGCACACCGACACGGGCGCCTTTGAGCGCCTTGCTGCGGTCGTTGAGCGCCTCGGCCACGAGATCCACCACGTGGCGTGGCATCGCAAAATTGATGTCGCCGGCCAGCTCGATGAAGCGATCGATGAAGTCGAACTCGCGCGCGCGCCAAGCCAGGTAATACGGATCCACCGGGATGCAGTGACCACCGACGCCGGGTCCGGGCGTGAACTTCATGAACCCGAACGGCTTGGTCGCAGCAGCGTTGATGACCTCCCAGACGTCGAGGCCCATCCGCTCGCATAGCAAGGCGAGGTTGTTCACGAACGCGATGTTGATGTTGCGGAAGACGTTCTCGAGCAACTTGGCCAGCTCCGCGGCATCCGGGGAGGACATCTCGATGACGTGGTCGTTGATGGTCCGCAGGAGGTCGGCGGCCCGACGGGTGGCCTCGGGGCTCGTGGCACCGACCAGACGCGGCACCCCCTTGCTGGCGCTGGCCGGATCACCCGGGTTGACCCGCTCGGGCGCAAAGGCGAGGTCGAAGTCCGTGCCGGCACTCAGGCCGCCTGCCTCCAGCGCGGCGCGGAACGGACCGGTCGTCGTGCCCGGAAACGTCGTGGACTGGAGGATGACGAGGTGGCCTCGGCGAAGACCGGCGCAGATCATCCTCGCGGCGGACAGGACCGGCGCGAGATCGGGGTCCTTGGTGCTCGTGATGGGGGTCGGGACGCAGACGAATATGGCGTCCGCTGTGGCGAGGTCCGCATCATCGGGGGAGATGACGCGAAGGCCGTTGTTCAGCGCGGCGACCAGGCGCTCGTTCGTGACGTCGTCGATCGGGGAGGAGCCGGCGTTGAGTTCCTCGATACGGGCGGCGTGGGCATCGATACCATCGACATGGAGACCCGCCTCCACGAACGAGATGGCCAGCGGCAGGCCCACGTAGCCCAGGCCGATCACGGCCACTCGACGGTCCTGCGTCACGATCCCTCCGCTGTGTCCTGCTTGCTCGCGGCAAGAGGATACCGGGCGCGCGGTCGAGGTGGGTCGGGAGGCGGCACCGGCGGGTGGCGCGGTGCCGGGATGCTACCCTTCGCGGCGATGTCCGCCCCGAGTG
Source organism: Chloroflexota bacterium (assembly GCA_031407755.1). Taxonomy (GTDB): domain Bacteria; phylum Chloroflexota; class Limnocylindria; order Limnocylindrales; family CSP1-4; genus SPCO01. The sequence continues at coordinate 19,886 of JANOIS010000049.1, forward strand.
ATGCCCCCGCAGCATTCCGCCATGCGGCGGCCCGCCCAGGTCCATTTCGCCTGCTCGCCGAGGCCATCGAGGACATCCGCTCCCGAAGCCGTCTGGTCCGCTACCTCGTCCAGGCCGACATCCGCAAGAAAGGCGCGAACACGTTCCTCGGCAACCTCTGGTGGGTGATGGACCCGCTGTTGCAGATGGGTGTCTATGTGGTGTTCGTGTCACTCATCCTGGCCGTCAAGACGGACGATTACCCGCTCTTCATCCTGGCTGCGATCCTGCCCTGGAAGTGGTTCACCTCGAGCGTGACAGACGCCGCGTCGTCCGTGGTCAGCCAGGAGAAGCTGATCAAGCAGATCCAGTTTCCCAAGATCGTCCTGCCCGTGGCGGCCACGACGGCCGGCGTCGCAGGCTTCGCCTTCGGGCTCATCCCGCTCGCCGGCATCATGCTGATCTACGCGGACCGGATCTCGCCGTTCCTCCTGCTGATCCCGGCGATCGCGATCGTCCAGTACGTGTTCACGCTTGGCGTGTCGCTCCTCGTCGCCGCGGTGAATGTGTTCTTCCGCGACCTTGGCAACGTCCTGCGCCACGTGCTGCGCCTGTGGTTCTACCTGTCCCCGGCCCTATACAGCATGGCCGTCCTCGACCAGAGTGAGACGTTCCGCCAGAACCAGCTCCTTGGCACGATCGCCCACGCCAACCCGTTCGCGGTCCTGTTCGAGGCCTACCGCGCGGTCATCTACGGGACACCAGACGGACCTCCACACATGCCCGACTGGCTGCCCCTGGTGGCGCTCCTTGGTACCAGCCTCATGCTCGTGGCGATCGCCACGATCATCTTCAAGCGGCTCGAGCCGACCTTCGCCAAGGTCCTGTAGTCCGATGGCCATCGCGACCCCGCCGCCAGTCTCCACGACCAGCCCGAACGCCATCGACGCCACGGACCTCGGCGTCCGCTACTCGCTGCGCTTCACGCGCAAGACCACCCTGCGCCAGTCGCTCGGGCAGATGTTCTCGCGCGATACATCCGAGCCGTTCTGGGCGCTGCGCAATGTGTCGTTCCAGCTTGTCCGCGGCGAGTCGCTGGCAGTCATCGGACCCAACGGCGCCGGCAAATCGACCCTGCTGCAGGTCCTCGCGGGGATCATCCTGCCGTCCGAGGGGTCGGTCGAGGTGTACGGCCATGTGTCGAGTCTGCTGACCCTCGGGGCCGGCTTCGATCAGGACCTGAGCGGACGCGAGAACATCCTGCTGGCGGGTGCGTTCATGGGCCTTGACGACGTGCTCGTGCGCGAGCTGCTGCCATCGATCGTCGACTATGCCGATCTCGGCCAGTTCATCGATACGCCGATCAAGACCTACTCGTCCGGCATGCGCGCCCGACTCGGGTTCGCGATCGCGACGTCGGTCGATCCGGACATCCTGCTGCTCGATGAGGTCCTGGCCACGGGCGACGCGGAGTTCCGTGCGAAGTCGAAGACACGGGTGATCGAGCTCGTGAAGGCCGCCAAGGGGATCGTGCTCGTTACCCATGACATGGCCTGGGTCGAGGAATACTGCAATCGCGCGGTCCTGCTCGAGAAGGGTCGGGTCATCGTGGAGGGCGCGCCCGCTGAGGTCGTGCGGACCCACATCGAGCGTTCCATGCAGCGCAAGGTCGAGCGGGCCGCGCGTCTCGGATCCACCGGGATCTGAGTCGGGCCGGACCTGGTCAGGAGCACATGACGTCGTTACGGGTCGTGAGCGCCGCCGTGGCCCGCCGCCTGGCCGGGCTCCGGCCGATCGTCCGCGTGGCCGAGGAGGCGCTCGCCAGCGGCGACGCCGACCGGGTCATCGCGCTGACCGATGGCCCCATCGGCACCCACCCGGGAGATCGTGCGCTGCTGAGCCTGCGGCGTCGGGCCTTCGCGGCGCGCGGCGACCAGACCATGGTCGCGGCCACCATCGCCAGCCTCCGCCGGACGCGGGGCGGGGACGACCTGGCCGCCACCGAACGACGCCTCCACGGCGACCTCGTCGAGACCGATCCGCGCTGGCATCCACGAATCGCTGGCCCGCACGACCCGCTCGAGCCCCGGTCCGAGCGGGTCGTGCTGCACCTGCTCAAGGAGTCGCGACCGCAGCGCCAGACCGGCTTCACGATGCGCAGCCACGACAATCTGCTGGTCCAGCGGGACGCCGGCTGGGAGCCGGTGGTCGTCACGGGCCTCGGCTTCCCGCGCTGGATGGGCCGCGACGTCGTGCCGGTGGAGGACATCGACGGCATCCGCCACCATCGCCTGGACCTCGGCCCCGGGTATCCACAGGACGGACCGGTCGATCTGTACCTCGAGGATTACGCCTGGCGGGCTGCGGTCGTCGCCCGCGCGGAGCGGCCGGCCATCGTCCAGGCGTCGTCCGGTGGGCGTGGCTACGAGGCCGCACTCGTTGGGCTGGCACTCGGGGAGCACCTGGACGTGCCGGTCGTGTACGAGGTCCGCTCGCTGTTCGATGGCCCGGCGTCGGACGCCACGTCCCCACGCGAACGCGATCGCCGACGGGAGGCCACCGAGATCCGCTGCATGCTCGCCGCCGACGCCGTGGTCACGTTGTCCTCGACGATGAAGGCGGACCTCATGGCGCGGGGCGTACCTGCGGAGCATGTCTTCATCGTGCCCAACGGCGTGGACCCGGTGGCGTTCCAGCCGCGGCCCGCGGATCCGGCACTTCGCGGGCGATACGGCCTCGGCGATCGATTTCTGATCGGCTATATCAGCAACCTCGACCACCCGCGCGAGGGCCACGAGACGCTGATCGAGGCGACCGCGATCCTGGCCGCCGCCGGACGTGACATCACGTGCCTGTTCGTCGGGGAGGGTCGGCGTCGCCAGGCCCTTGAATCGATCGCTGCCGCGTCCGGCGCCGCGGATCGGATCGTCTTCACCGGTGCCGTGCCGCACGCCGAGGTCCCGGCGATGTACGCGCTCCTGGATGCGTTCGTCGTCCCGCGACGCAACGAGCGGGCGGCTCGCCTGGTCACGCCACTGAAGCCGTTCGAGGCGATGGCCATGGCACGCCCGCTGATCGTCGCCGACCTCCCGGCCCTGACCGAGATCGCGCCCGATGGCGAGCGGTCGTTGGCCTACCGGCCCGAGGACGCGACCGCACTCGCTACCGCGGTGGAGCGGCTGATGGACGACCCTGCCCTCGGGGCTCGGCTCGGTGAGGCGGGCCGGGCGTGGGTCACCCGGGAGCGGACGTGGGCCGCCAATGGGCCGCGCTGGACCGAGGTGTACGACTCGGTCCTGACCGCGCGCCGGAGCGGTTCATGAACCTCGTGCGGCGCGGGATGGCCGCCGACCCGGCCGCCGCGGCGCGGGCGGCGGCGGCCGCGCTCCGCTCGCTCGAGGCGGCCGGCGTGTCGGCGCCGACCGTGTGGGTCGCTCGGGGCGCCCGATTTGATGCGGCCGCGGCGTGGGACCACGGCATCGCCCTGGTCCGCGTCGCGACCGCCGAGGGAGCCGCGGCGGCCCAGGGTGTCGTGCGCTCGGTGGGCGCCCGGCTTGTACTTGCCGCGACGGATCTCGGCAACGTCGGCGCGCCACGCGGCGACGGGGCGCGGCTGGCCGCCCGCCATGAACTTGGCTTGTGGCCGGACGAGTACGTTCTGGTCATCCTGGGTGCGGACCGCGATCCGGGCGGGCTCGGTGGTCGGCTGGATGCGTTCGATCGGGAGCTGAGGGCTGACCCGGGCAGCCCCCGTCGACTCGTGTTGGCCGGCCTGGCCGACCACGGCCCGGCCCTGTCCGAACCGTTGCTTCGCGCCATCCTGCACCCGTCCGTCCTCGTCGAACTCGGGCCGGACGTGGCCACACTCGATCTGCTCCGAGCCGCGGCCGACGAGGTCGTCGGCTGACGGTCACATCCGGCGGTGGCCCGAGCGGCCGCTACGGACCGGGCGTGCCGAGCGAGGTCACGAGGTCGCGGTAGGTTGCGGCAGCGATCGGCCACGAGTAGCGCTCCCCAGCAGTCGTGGCGATGCGCTCGCCCCACGTGGCGCGCTCCTCCGACGGGAGATCCAGGATCTTGCCGATGGCGGCGGCGATGTCGGCCGGACGCATGGAGGCAGCGACCCGACCCAGGTCCTCGCGCCGAAGGATCTCCTCCATGACCGGCAAATCGGGGCCCAGCACGATCGGGGTACCGGCCGCCATCGCCTCGAGGAACTTGTTGGGCGTCGTGTAGCGCTGGTTGTAGGACAGCGGCGGCAGGGTGCACAGGGCGATGTCCGCCGAAGCGACCCACGAGGCGAGCTCGTCGGGATGGACGGCCGGCAGGGTGAAATGGCGGCCGGCGTAGCGGGGATCGTTGTCGCGGGCCACGCTTGCCTCCCAGCCCCGCCCGAAACCGAGCAGGACCAGCGCCGCATCGGGGATCAACAGGACGGCCTCGGCCGCCTCGTCCAGGCCGACATACGGTCCGAGTCGGCCCCAGAACAGGCAGATCCTGGTCTCGGGGGGGAGTCCGGTGGCCGCCCGTATCCGGTCTGGCTGCGGCTCACCGGGTAGCCCCGGCCCGGTCGGCTCCGGGTAGTTCGGGACGACGGCCGGCCGGCGAGCCAGACCCCAGCGCATGACCGCCCTGTCGGCAAAGGCGTCGTTGATGGCCGTGACGGCATCCGCGGCACGTGCCCAACGGCGTTCGCGCCGGGCCAGCAGGCGGCGGATGAGGGTCGGGATGTGGGCGACGTTGTTCGATTCGAGGGTGATATCGATCACATCGAGGACGACCTTCGACGATCGACCCGCCCGGCGGTCGCGCGCCCTTGCCGCCAGGGCAGCGGCGATCGGCAACGTCCCGCAGGCGTGGTACAGGTCCGCTGGGGCGAGATCCCGGGCCAGCGTCGCCCACCAGCCGCGCATCGTCTGCGGCCACAGCCACCACTCGACGACGCGCGCCCGCTGCGTCCGCCAGACGCGGACCAACTTCGGCGGGTTCGGCCGGGCGGCGTACGGTTCGGCGGTTGGTCGGCTCCCGTG
>JANOIS010000071.1:0-1957 GCA_031407755.1 Chloroflexota bacterium
CACGCTGACTGAGACCTGGAGCACGGCGGCGGCGGGCTCGGTCGCCTCCCCAGGACCGACCGAGAACCTGACCTGATCGAAGAGATCGGCGGGCAGCAACGCTAGGTCAAGGCGCAGAACGTTCGGTCTCACATCAATGACCTTGTGCCGGGGAGGTCTCCAGGAAGAGCCACCAACGACTACGTGCCTTCGACGACTGCGAGCCGGCCGCAAGTTGGTGACACGTCTCCCGCTCCAGTCGTCGCGCGGCTTGTCGAACCAGGAGACGTGGACGGCGGACATGACTCCATGGAAACACTGCCAGGTACCGACGCGATAGGGCCTGCTCAATTACGTCGTCGATCCTCTATCGCACCCGCACGCCCTCGATTCGCCGGGTCAAGTCCCAATTGGTGGTGTAACGAGGTGTCGTGTTTGACATCAATCTCGTCAACCTGGAGCTGATTCGACGTGTTGTCTATCTGCTCTGTCGGTGAATGTTTAGCATGAATAGTGCGGGTGCGCAAGCCCCATGCGATCCACGGTTTCGGGGCGCGTGGCGCTGGCCGGGTGACAGCGCGACGCTGCCCGGATCATCGTGCCCTCACACGGCGACGGTGCTGGATGAACGGTTTCCGGGTGGTGTCAGGCGGTGAGCTCGCCGCCGGCGGCATCCATCCCCGGTCGGGGGTCAAGCGCTGAGGGCTGGTCGACCCGCCGTGTCTTGAGCGTCTCGGCGGACATATAGCGTTTCGTGACGGCCCATTCGTCGGTCTGTTCCGCCAACAGGGCGCCGACGAGACGAATGACGGCTTTGCGGTTCGGGAAGATCCCCACGACGTCGGTGCGGCGGCGGATCTCTTTGTTCAACCGTTCTTGAGGATTGTTCGAACGGATCTTGGACCAGTGCTCAACCGGGAAATCCGCGAAGGCCAAGATGTCCTCCGCGGCGTCGAGAAGGATGATGGCCTGATCCACGAACCCCGCCTCGGTGAGCCGATCGACCACGACCGCGAACTGGGCCCAGGTAGCGTCCCGGTCCGGTTGCTCGAAAATCGAACGGATCAGGGCGGCGATCATCGGCCAGTTCCCCTTCGGAGACCGCGACGCCAGGTTCGCCATGAAATGCGTTCGGCAACGCTGCCACGACGCCCCGCCCAGCACCTGGCCAATCGCGGCTTTGATCCCGCCGTGCGCGTCGGAGATGACCAGCTCAACGCCCCTGAGCCCTCGTTCGACCAGGCCCCGCAAGAAAACCGTCCACGACTCCGTGGTTTCCGACGTGAACACGTCGAACCCGATGATCTCCCGACGTCCTTCCGCGGTGACTGAGGTCCCCACCACGGCGGACACGTTCACGACCCGGCCGCCCTCACGAACTTTCTGGGTAAGCGCGTCGATCCACAGGTAGCGATACGGCCCGGCGTCCAACGGCCGCTCACGGAACTCGCCGACCTTCACATCCAACTCGCCGGCGATTCTGGACACCTCGGACTTGGAGATCCCCTCGATGCCCATCGCCTTCACCAGATCATCGACCCGCCGGGTCGACACCCCCTCCACATAGGCCTGCGCCACCACCGCCAGCAACGCCTGCTCGGCGCGGCGGCGGGGGGTGAGCAGCCACTGCGGATAGTAGGTGCCCTCCCGCAGCTTCGGGATCCCCAACTCGATCGTGCCGACCCTGGTGTCCCAATCCCGGGTCCGATACCCGTTCCGCGAGTTCACCCGCTCCTCGCTCCGTTCACCGTACGCGGCCTGGCACTGCATCGAGGCCTGCGCGGACATCAACACCTCCGCGAACGCCTGCAACATCTGGCGGGGCACATCCCCATCCGCCTCCGGCCCAGTCAGGAACTTGCCCAACCAGCCACCAGCGTCAATCATCGAAGGGACGGTCATCGTGATTCCTCCTCAGGAAGTCGTCGATAGCTCCCCAAGGCTGAACGCGATGACCGTCACCAACGCGGATCCCCCC
>JANOIS010000072.1:0-2908 GCA_031407755.1 Chloroflexota bacterium
AAGGCATGGAACGTGGCGATGTTGACGCTGTTCGATTCGCGCAGCAGGAAGAGCGACAGGAACGGGATGAACGGCTCGTGGAAATGGAGGACGTCGAACCGTTCACGGTCCAGCATGGAGCCGATCTGGCCGAGGTAGCGCGGCGAGAACGTGAGCGTGCCGACGGAGGCGTTGATGGGCACGGATACGCCGACCCCGAGACGGACGATGTCGCCCTCCGACGCCCGTTGCGGTCCGTGGCTGGCGGTCAGGATCCGGACGTCGTGGCCACGCAGGCGCAGGTTCTCGTAGAGGAACCGGACATGCTGGGCGACACCGCCGCTGTCCGGGTAGATGTACGGACAGACCAGACCGATCTTCATCGGCGCTCGTCCGCTCGGTCGAAGCGCGGGGGACGGGCGCGCCCGCCGGGATAGCCGTGGTCGCGGCCCGTGCCGTCGCGCCGGACCCGGCCACGGACCTCATCCCGGGCGTCGAAAGCGCGCTTGCGCAGCTGTCGCCCGAGCACGCCGAGTTGACCGCGCGTGCCATGGAACGAGCCGCCGGACTGGGTCTCCCGGGTCTCGATGGCCCGGCGCAGGTCAGCTGCGGTATGACCCGGAAAGGTCGTCCAGCCGGAGCCGATGGCGTCGAGGGCATGGGCGTCGCTGTTCCCGACCGCGGCCAGACCGTGGCGCTCGGCGAAGCGCACCGCCTGTGCGTGCCACGGCCGCCCGAGCGCCGTCGGATTGAAGGTCTCGAGGGCGTCGGGATGAACGGCTTCATCGGGGTCGTCAAGCAGTCGCCGCAGGGCGAAACCCTGGGCGCACAGCGGGAACGGGACGAGAGGATGAGCCGGGATGGCGATACCACCCGCCTCGTGAACGTCGGCGATCGTCGCGCGCAGGCTCTGGTATGGCCGGATCCGTCGATCGATGAACAGCGCGAGCAGATGCCCCCCTCGGGTGGTGACCTCCTCGCCGATCACGACCTCGAACGGCAGGCCGCGATCCTCCGCCATCGACCGGCCGGCCAGGGCCGCATCGATCCGCTCATGGTCGGTGATGGCGATCACGTCAAGTTCAGCCCGGGCCGCGACGTGGTCCAGGATCGTGCTGACATCCGCGGTGCCGTCCGAGGCGAGGGTATGGATATGGAGGTCGGCCCGTCCGGGGCGCATCGACATCACGGCTGGCCCTCGAGATCCGGCCAGATCGGGAAGAAGACCGCCCACCACTGGTCAGGGGCGTCCTCGACGATGCGTTCGAAGGCGCGCGCGATCGCTTCGGCCGTGGTCGTGACGCGCTTGCGGCGGGTTCCATCAAGCGGCACGGGGATGGGTTCGACATGGGCATGGTAGCGCCGGTTCGAGGTGCGCCGGACACCGACGACGTACGGTCGCGCTCCGCTCTCCACGGCGAGCATGGCTGGGCCAAGGGGCAGGCGGGCCGGTGCCCCGAACAGGGTCATCGTCGTGCCGCCTCCGGTCAGGTCGCGATCGCCGACGAGCCCGACGCTGGTGCCGGCACGCAGGGCGCCCTGGAGCGCGCGCCGTGCCTCGTTCAGCCCCACGAGGGTGATCCCGACCGCACTTCGGGTCCGCACGAACCAGTCCTGGAGCCCTCGATCGGCGATGGTCTCCATCGGGACGACGGCCTCCCCGACCCGGCTGGCGAGGTACAGGGCGGGCAGCTCGAGGGCGCCGAAGTGCAGGCCGATGATGATCACGGGTCCACCCGCGAAGACCCTCGCAACGAGGTCCGGATCGTCGACCCTGAACCGTTCGTCGAGGTCCCGCTGGCGCAGCCCGGGGGTCCGGGCGACCTCGAGGTAGTAACGCGCGGCGTGTCGGTAGGCGTTGCGGACGAGGCGTTCCAGTGCCCGCGGGTCGGTGGCCGCGGCACGGACAGGGGAGCTGCCGCGGTCGTTGGCCGCGAGCCACCCCGCCACGCGCTGCAGGTTCCGGCGTGCCTGGGCGGCGCGATCCGGCGTCGCCCGATACCACACATCGCCGGCGAACTCGGCCAGGCGGACCAGCGGTCCCTCCGGCAGCCGGCAGGCCAGCCACGAGGCGGCTACCAGGAGTCGGACGCGCAACAGGCTGCCGATTCGATCGACGATGCCGGCCACGATCAGACGAACTCGGGGGCCGGACCCGGGTCGGCGATACCGGACTGCATAAGACCCGCCCGTCGCTCCAGGTCTGCTGCCTCCTCCGGTGTTGCCGGCCAGATCGGCTTGAAGTTGTACCACTGCTCGGGAGCGGCGGAGATCGAGGACGCGAGGGCGTCGGCCATCGCCTGGGTCGCCCGCTGTAGCTCGGCTGGCGCTGCCGAGGCGAGGTCGATCGGGTCCGGCCAGGATATGTGGTAGGTGCCGTCCGGCCGGCGTCGGACCCGGATCGGGAGGATGCGTGAACCGGTCTTGGCCGCCAGCGTCGCGGGCCCGGCGGGCAATGCCGTCCAGTGTCCGAACAGCTTGACCGGGATCCCATCCGAGCGGTAGCCCCAGTCGATCAGCAGGGCGAGCATCTCCCCGGCGCGCAGCACGCCGTAGATCGCGCGCAGGTTGCGCCACGCGATGACCTTCACGCCCCACGCCTCGCGCTGGCGACGCAGGATCTCGAACACCTCGGGAAAGGCCGAATCGTCGGCGACGACGCTCATCGGCATGCCGTGACCGGCGATGGCCGCGGCGACGGTGTCGTTGCTGCCGACATGGCCGACCGTATAGATGATGCCTCCGCCGCCTGGATTCTCGCGCCACAGTCGCGTGACCTCGACGACGTCCAGATCCACGGCCAGCGCCGCGATCTCGTCGCGCGAACGCGTCGGGAGGCGCATCAACTCGACCAGGTAATGGCCATAGCCGTAGTAGGCGCGCAGGGCCATCGAGCGTACCTGCGGGTGATCCGGGGGCAGTCCCAGAA
>JANOIS010000127.1:0-3190 GCA_031407755.1 Chloroflexota bacterium
CGCAACGATCCGGGCTCGATCGCGGGGAACACGGCGTACTGCTCCACCGATTCCAGGTAGTCGGCCATGACGTCGACCACGGCGTGGGCGGCGGCCCGAAAGGCCGTCGGATCCATGTCCGTCAGGCCGTCCCGCTGGGCGGCATCGATCGACCGAGTCGCGTCGTTCAGGCCGGAGTCCCGGCATCGAGGATGATCTGCTGGAGTTCCGGCCCCAGGTTTGCCGCAAATGCGACCGCGGCGACCAGGCCGATGGCGATCACGAGCATGCCGAAGATCAGGCACCCCACGACCGTGGCGCCGTCGCCGCTGGTCGTGGCTCGGATCACGACCGCGTTTGCGGCCTTGTCGTGGAGACCCTGCCGTCGGTCGTTGGTGATGACCGTAAAGAACAGGAAGACGACGACCCCGATCTGGATCAGACCGGCGGCGGACTGCAGCGGCCCGACGAGGCCCAGGAGGCTCAGCGGAAAGCCCAAAACAGCCCAGCGCTTCGTCGCCGCCACGATCGAGAGCGTGGCGCCGGTTCCCTGGTCGACGACCCGCATCCGAAGGCCGCGCATGCCCGGTGTCGCCTGGCCACTGCTGGTCCAGAAGCCCACGAAGTAGAGGTACTGGAAGGCCATCGAGATGACCGTGATCAGGACGATCTCGGTGGTGATGGGGATGATTATCTGCGCCGTAGTCACGCCCGCGGCCGCATCCTCCATGGCCTGCCGGAACAGCGGTCCGAAGTCGTAGAAGAACAACGACGCGATGCCCGGGATGGCGGCCACGAGCAGCCAATCGATCAGGTAGCCGACGGTCCGTGCGCCGGCGCCGGCGATCACGAAGCCCTCGGTCGCCGGGGCCGTGGCCGCCGGTCGGGGCAATTCCCAGCCGACGATCGGGGCCGGCAACTGAGCCACCGGGGACGCGGGCTGCTGCCACCCGCCGGCATCGGGCGGCGGCACGGACGGGGTCGCGCTCAGGATCGGGCTCGGGGGGTTTGGCGCCTCCGACTCGGTGGCATCTGGCGTCATCGCGACGGGTTCCGCTGGGACCCCCGGCGGCGTCGCTGACGGGCCGTCGCCCTGGGACGGGATCGCGGCCCACCCGACACCACCCTCGGTCGCGGATGCTGGTTCGCTCGGCGGCACCGGTGGCGTCCAGGCGATCGTCGGCTGTTCCTCGGGCACGAGCTCGTCGCCGGTGCCTGGCTGTTCAGGCATCAGCGGTCGGTCGTCCGGCGGCTGCGTCATTTCCCCTCCCTTATCGGTACATCAGGACGCGGACATCATAGATGCGCACCGGCACCCCTCGCGCATCCCAGCCCTGAGACGCGGACCGGCTGGCCCATTCCAGCCAGGCTGGAGCAAGCGACACGATTCGACCGTCCTCGGCGGCAGGCGTGCCGGCCAGGGTCCACCTGAGGAGGATCCGACCCTGGATTACCGTTTCCCTGGAATCGACGACCTGCTGAGTGCTGGAAAGAGTCTCAGACCGGGCGATGTGCCGTCCGAACGGACGTCGGGCGCCATCACGGGTCGGTTACACCAGCCAGGCTGGAACGCTGTAGATCGAGCCACCTGCAGCAGCAAACTTGGCGACTACGCCGAAGTTCGGCGACGGCTGGGTGACGGCGTGGTTGACCTGCTACTCGCCGTGGTTCTGAGACGCGGACCGGCTGGCCCATTCCAGCCAGGCTGGAGCAAGCGACACGATTCGACCGTCCTCGGCGGCAGGCGTGCCGGCCAGGGTCCACCTGAGGAGGATCCGACCCTGGATTCCCGTCTCCCTGGAATCGACGACCGGATGAGTGCTGGAAAGAGTCTCGGAACGGGCGATGTGCCGTCCGAACGGACGTCGGGCGCCATCACGGGTCGGTTACACCAGCCAGGCTGGAACGCTGTGGATCGAGCCACCTGCAGCAGCAAACGCGCCTACTACGCGAGCCGTGACGGCACCGATGGAACTGGGTTGATCGCGCGTCGCCGCCGCTCGGACCGTCGTGGGGAGGAGGGCCGTCGGCGGATGTACGATGGCCAGACCGACCGACAGGATTCGTCAGGGTCGGTGGGGGGAGCTGCGATGACCGAGCGTGTCGCGACCCGGGGCGAGGCCGCAGAGCGGCTCGTCGTGGACCGTCTGCGAGCTGTGCTTGCACGCGATGTCGCGCTGCTGCATGGTGTTCGCTGGCTGGTGCGCGAACGCGGGTACGTGCGTGAGGGCGAGGCGGACGTCGTGATCGGCGATCCGGCTCGAGGGATCCTGGTCATCGAGGTGAAGTCAGGCGAGGTCCGCCGCGACGCCACGGGCTCGTGGTGGGCCGGAAAGCGTCTTCCGCGCAGCCCGTTCGAGCAGGCTGCGGACAGTCGGCATTCGCTGATCCGCAAGCTCGGCGAACTCCCGGACTGGACCGCTGGCCTCAAGCCCATCTCCGGACAGGCAGTGGCGTTCCCGGATGTGGAGCTCGATTCGATGCGGGGACGGCTCGGCTTGTTGGGTCCGGACGTGGAGCCCGCCCTCATCGCCGATCAGTCGATGTTCCTCGACGACGACGGTGGTCGGCGCGAGCTCGGTGCCTTTGTCGACGGGGCGTTCGACATGTGGGGCGGGCACGCCGGGGAGCAGCCGCCTGGGCGGGCCGCCATCGACCTCCTCATCTCCACCTTGACCGAGCCGATCGAGCTGCGCTCCATGCTCCGCAACGAGATCGCGGGCGGCGAGTCGACCGTCGTCCGACTGACCAACGGCCAGTTCCAGACGCTGCACATTGCTGCGCGGCGTGCGGCGGGCCGCGATCGTCGGGGGTGCCGGGACCGGCAAGACGATGCTGGCCGCGGAGAAGGCGCGGAGGCTGGCCCGGGAGGGCTTCCGTACGCTGCTCATCTGCTTCAACGCCCCGCTTGCCCGGATGCTTTCCGAGGCCACGGCCGATGTGGCCGCGGCGACCGGGCTCCTGGACGTCACGACGTTCCATCAGCTGTGCCAGAACCTTGGCCGCGAGGCCGGTGTCCTCGGGGAGCGGCCATCCCCAGTTCCGCAGCATTGGTGGGACGAGACCCTCCCCGACGCGCTGGTCGAGGCTGGCGAACGGCTGGGCCCGCGCTACCACGCGATCGTGGTCGATGAGGGCCAGGACTTCGCGCCCGACTGGCTGATGGCGCTCGAGGCGCTCTCGTTTGGTGGCCGCGACGACGTGCTGTACG
>JANOIS010000145.1:0-1656 GCA_031407755.1 Chloroflexota bacterium
GCTGGGTCGCAGTTGGCGTCGCGACCTTGCGCGGTGTGAAGATGGGAGTGCGGTAGAGCCGCACCGATCTAGGCGAGGCCTGCATCACCTTCGTTAACCCGCCGACTCCTGCTCTGGGGTTATTGACGAACGCTGACTGACCCGACGTTCAGGGTCACCTGATTACACGTAGCCCATCGCTGATATCGAGCCTCGTCGATGTCAGCTTCCGAGATGTGGGTAGAACGTCTTGTGGACGATGCGCCAAGCGTCGTCGATCCGGAGCATGGACAGATCGTCGCTGTACCACGCGCCGGCGTACTGGCCGCCGACCCTGACCAGGGCGGTATCGCCTTCGAACGAAAGGCCATCGATGCGCCATTCGTTGGGTCCCGCTCGCGTGGCCGCCTTCGCGCAGTCGGCGACGAATTCGTCGAGGGTCGCCCAGTACAGCTCGCCTTGCTCGTTGCCGACGATGCAGGCGCGGGGATGGAACGCGCGGCCGAGCTTCGCCTCGTCGCCCGCCATCATCCCGTCGTAGTAGGTGCGTACGATCTCGGTCACCGCCGCGATGTCCGCCTCGTTGGTCCGCTGACTCATCCGGCGCGCTCCTTCTCCGCCAAAGGCGGACTACCACCTGGCTGGGCATGGGCTCAAACGTCAGCGTAATGGGTCGCCGCGCATCAGTCGGCCAGTCGGTCCAGGTTGCCCAAGGCTTGGAGTCGCAGATGTAGCATGCGCATTCCGTCGGGCCAGCCGTGTCCGGCGCCACGAGGGAGGTCTGTCCGTGACGGTCGACGAGGAGGTTCGCGCCTTCAATGACGCGTTCGAACGAGCCCTCGCGGAGCAGGACGCTGAGGCGTTGATCGCGATGTATACGGAGGACGCCCGCCTGATGATGGCGGGGCAGCCGGTGATCCAGGGTCCGGCGATCGGGACGGTCCTCCGTGAGTGGGTCAAGGACGGGCCGGTCTCCATACGGTTCGAGACGGAGGAAGTCCTGGCGGACGGCGACCTCGTGATCGACATCGGGCACACGATCGTGGCCGGCGGTCGCGGCAAGTACGTCGTCGTTCACCGGCGACAACCTGACGGCAGCCTGAGGATCGCCATCGACGCGCCCACCAGCGACGGATCCGCGACGGACTGACCCCGGGTTCGCGGCGATACAAGCGCCGGCGCTTACATATGTCGTCCTTCGCCAGAACGATGCGGCCCGACTGCCGCTACAAGCAGGGCGAACGGCGAAAGTGCCACATCCGGGGTCCCTCCGCTCACTCGTCCGGCGCGGCGAGGTAGTCGATCAGCCAGGCCTCGTCGAGGTCGCCGAAGGGCTGCGGCGCCCCGGGCACGGTCCAGACGTGGATCATCTCGGTGGTGAGGGGCAGGTCGAACGAGCCTACCGGACAGCTCCCCAGGGGTGAGAGGATGGCCGTGATGGACGGCGGCAGGAGGGCGATGCAGACGTGCTCGTGGCCATGCCAGATGGTCAGCGGCCCGCCCACGGTCGGACCGGCCTCGCCGATGCCGTCCATGAGGAACATCGCGCCGACCAGGACCTGTCGACCATCGGGCGCCTCGGCATAGACGAGCGTCTCGGGCCGTTCGGGATCGAGCGTCCGGCCATCGCCCTCGTAGGCGGCGTTCCCGGCGTGGAAGTCTCGACCGCCGATGCCC
>JANOIS010000146.1:0-3968 GCA_031407755.1 Chloroflexota bacterium
GACCGGCTTCATCGTCCACATCGCGATCGCCGAGATCATCGGGGTGACCTATGCGCTGCTGTTCCGACGGCAGGCCGTGGATGTCGGGTCGGCCCTCGGCTGGGGCGTTTCCTACGGGCTCGTGTGGTGGGTCATCGGCCCGATCACCCTGGTGCCTGTGATCCTCGGGCAGGTGCCGGCCTGGACGGTGGAGGCAGCCACCAACGCCTTTCCGAGCCTGATCGGCCACATCGTGTACGGCGCCGGCCTCGGGATCACGTGTCAGCGCCTCGAAGCTCGGCACAGCCCGTGGTGGATCACGCGAACGGCAGCCGAGGCCGGCCGGATGATGCGCTGGCGCGATGAGGCGCATTCCGCCGGTCCGGCGTTGTGGGTGCTGCTCCTCGTCGCGGCGCTCGCCATCCCCATGATCCTGGCCAGATGACGGCATCGGCGTGCTGGTCCGGACCGCCGTGCGGTGCCAGGAAGGGCTCGGCCGTGTGGGTGGGGCCGAATGGCCCGGGGAACGGGGCCGCCGGACCTTGAGTCTGCGTCGCGTACGGCGGCGCGGCGGTACGGGCGCCGGGTTCGCGGTACTGGCAGTACCGAAATCCGGACGAAACCCTCGTGGACTTGCGCAGAATCGACGATCCGCCGTCGTTTCTGCGCTGGACCACGCTCGTTCGTTCGAGTTCCGGTACTGGAGGTACCGTGGCCCGCCGCGGATCCGAGGTCAGCTGGGGCTGTCGCGCTGGTCGCGGCCTGCGCAGGGACTCAGCTTATGCCATCTGCCGTCGCCATCCTCAGGCCGTCTGATGGGCATCCGTCTTGCCAGTTCGGGCAGTCAAGACGCGTCGGCCTATCTGCGACTCTCCTGGATCTTCGGGCTCGCGATTACCATGCGTCGATGATCCAACCGATCCAACCGGGGCCCGCCTCCGGGCCGTTGCTGCTCGCGGATATCTCTGGCTACACCGGTTTTCTTCAGACCGTCTCCGCGGCGCACCGCGACGACGCCTTCGCGGACGGACGGGTGCCGGATGCCTATGGCCTCGTCTCGTCCCTGCTCGACGGCATCATCGAGCGGATCGTCCCGCCCTTCACGCTCTCGAAGATCGAGGGTGACGCGGTGTTCGCGTTCGCCCGAGACGATGGAGACATCCCCCACGGCGCGGCGCTCCTGGACTGCATCTCGGCCTGCTACGCCTCGTTCCGCGGGCTACTTGGTGGCGCGCTGGATATCTGGTCGTGTCGATGCACCGCCTGCTCAAGAGTCGACGGCCTCGACCTCAAATTCGTGCTCCACGCGGGAAGCTATGTCGTGCAATCGATCGGCGGCGGCCGCGAGCTGGTCGGGCCAGAAGTGGTGATGGCTCACCGGCTGCTCAAGAACCATGCGGCCGAGATCATCGGCCATCACGCGTATGCGCTGATCACGGAGGCGGCCGCGGCCCGCCTTGCTGTCCCGGCCGACGGAGGGCGCGAACTCACCGAGACGTACGAGCACTACGCCCCGATCACCGCGCGCGTCTACGCGCTCCGATAGACACCGCGCGTGACGGAGCAGCCGACCTGCTTGGCCCGACATCCTCGGCGGCGGTCCCGATGAACTTGCCGTCCGCGTTGAATACCCGGACAGCACCTGGTCCATCGTCGAAGACGTAGACGTTCCCGGCGCCGTCGGTATCGATCCCGACCGGCAAGGCAAATTGGCCGTCGTCCGTTCCGAACGAGCCCCAGGCCCGGACAAACGTGCGGGCCTTGTCGAACTGTTGGACCCGGTAGTTGCCGGTGTCGATGACATAGAAGCCACCATCGGCGCGGAAGGCGACGGCCCCGAAACCGTTGCCTCCCTCGTGGAGCTTGAACTGGCCGTCTTCGCGGCCTGGGGTGCCCCACGATTCCAGGTATGTGCCGTCCCGATCGAAGATCCAGAACACGTTGTCAAACGAAGAGGCCGCCCAGATGCGGCCGGTCGGATCGACGGCCGGGGTCCAGTTCCACCCGCGCTCCTTCGTCGGCCCGGCCTGTTTCCCAGAGCGTGGCCAGCGCGCCCACGCTTCGAACTCCGATGCATGGGGGACGCCGGTCGGGGCCGCACGGTTGGCCGTCACCGGCGTGGGTTTTCCGCGACCCGCCGCCTCAGGCCGGCGGCAGGGTCACCTTGAGCTTGACGATGCCGCCGTCCCGATCCAGCGCGAGGATCTGGCCGTTGGGACCGAACTGCGGTGAAGCCGCCAACGTCATGTCCGGGCCGGACCACGATCCGATCAGGACGTGCGACGGGTCGTAGACCTGGAGCTCGTCGGAAACAAAGGAATTGCAGTAGACGTTGCCGTCCGGATCGACCGTCACATCGCACTCCCCGGCGCTGAACGCATCCACGACTTTGCCATCTGGATCGAGATAGACGACCCGTCCCGTTCCGTCGTTGCCGACCACGATCCGACCCTTCGAATCGATGTCCGCGCCGTGGCCGTGCCCGTCGAGCTCCTTGTCCGTGGTGCCGTCGACCGTCCACAGGAACGCGCCGTCCGGGCCGAACTTCGTGAGGCGCATCAGCTCATCGTCAATGACGTACACGTTGCCCGTGGCGTCGACGCTGAGGTCGAACGCCAGGACGAACTGGCCGGCCGCGGTCCCGAAGCTGCCGAACTGGCGAACGAACGTCCCGTCGGCCGTGAAGACCTGGACGCGATGATTGTCGCTGTCCGAGACATACACCTTGCCGTCCGGCGCGACGGCGATCGAGCCTTTGGGACCGGCATCGGGGTTAGGGCCCAGGAAGTCGAACTCGCCGGCCTTCGAGCCCTCCTTGCCCCAACGGCGGACGACCTTGCCATCGGGCGAGATCTGGCTGACGCGGTTGTTCGATTCTGTCACGTAGGCGTCGCCATCGGGCCCGATGGCCAGACCGATCGGGCGATCGAGCCCGAGCGTGGTCGCGTCGTATCGGCCGATGATCTCGAACGGGTTCGGGACCGTCGGCGCGGCACTCGGGCTGGTCAGGGGCCGCGCGGTCGGGGCCGGGCCGGCGGCGACGGTCGTCATGCTGCCGTAGGCGCGGATCTCGCCCGAGGCGTCCGTGCCGAAGAGCATCCCACCGCTGACGACCGGATGGCCCTTCGGGGTCTCGGACGTCGGCAGAGCCCACAGCGGCGATCCGTCCGATGCCCGGAACGCCGCGATCTGTGGCGGCGTGTCGGACGTCACGTAGAGCGTGTCACCGGCGAGCGCCGCAGGGAAGAACACTCGCGGACCCGGAGCTTGCCAGACCTGGCTTCCGTCGGCGACCCGCAAAGCGTAGATGCCGTCGGCCTGGGTCGATGCGTAGAGGATCCCGTCACGGACGGTGCCGGCCGTGACCTGGAGACCCGATGGACCGCGGAACCGCCACACAAGCTCGCCGCTGGTCCGATCGAGGGCATACAGCTCGCCGGACGGCTCGCCAGGCCCCTGCAGGGAGTTCAGCAGGACGACGTCCCCGGCGACGATCGGATAGGCGACGTCGGTGCCGATCAACATCTGGTAGGACCACAGCTCGCGTGATCCAGCGAGTGCCACGGCGTGGATGACGCCGTCGCGCGACGAGACGTAGGCGGTATCCGCCGCGACGACGAGCGCGCCGCTCAGATCGGCCGTGGTCGTCCACGACCACTTCTCGACGCCGGTCTGGAGATCGAAGCCGTGGGCGCGATGGTCCGTGCCCGTGATGTAGACGATACCGTCAGACAGCACCGGAGCACTGACGTTGACGATGGGCTCCGTACGCCAGAGCTCTGCACCAGTCGCGGCGGCGACGCCGTGAAGGATCCCGTTCCGGTCGGCCACCGCCACGATCCCGTTGCCGAACACGGGTACGTCGGACGGAGCCCCAAGATTTAGACGCCAGCGATCGGCGCCCGTCCGGGCATCGAGGGCGTAGAGGAAGCCGTCGGCGCTGCCGACGAACAGAGTGCCGTCACCGAGGATCGGGCTCGTTTCGATCG
>JANOIS010000167.1:0-3378 GCA_031407755.1 Chloroflexota bacterium
CGTGCACGGGCCACCGGGTGATGTCAGCCCCAGGCACCATTTCCACACAGCCGTGCACGACCGATCGCTCAGGATGCGGAAACGATCGTACGAAGCGATCGATCACGAGGAACCTGTCCGAATCTCGTGCCTGAGCGTGACACCTCAGCCCAGCAGGCCCTCAGCCGAGCCCCCGAGTTCCGCCTCAGTGAACATCCGGCGATGAACCCGCGTGGAGAAACGACCAGGATGCAGGCTGGGCGGTGGCCTCGAACGGCCGTTGCCGCTTGTTCACTGCGCACGGCCCGGCACCCGGCCTGACCGTTGATCGGGCCGTGCTATCCTCGCCGGCCAGTCGCCCCCACGCTCACGATGGGTTCGGGCGGGCACGAGACCACGAGGAGCACCAGTCCTACGATGGCCGCCGTCGAGCACGGAACCCGCGCCCAGGCCCCGGCCGCGGCACGTGCCCCGCGGCCCCGAGCGGACCCACCGGCCCTGCCCTACCTCAACCGCGAACTGTCCTGGCTTGAGTTCAATGGCCGCGTCCTGCACGAGGCGCGCGACGCCCGCAACCCGCTGCTCGAGCGGATGCGGTTCCTGGCCATCTTCGCCGGCAACCTCGACGAGTTCTTCCAGGTCCGGATCGCCGGTCTGCGCCAGCAGATCGATGCCGGCGCCGTCAAACCGGCGCCCGACGGCCAGACCCCGGCCGAACAACTCGCCGCGGCTCGCGAACGCGTCCTCGAGCTCAGCTCGGATCACTCTGCCGTCTTTGTCGAATTGCGCGCAGCGCTCGCTGCGGATGGCGTCGAGATCGTCGATTACGTGGCCATCCCCGAACACCACCCGGTCCTGCGCCAGCGCTTCCTCGACGAGATCTTTCCGGTGCTAACGCCGCTGGCGGTGGATCCCGGGCACCCGTTCCCCTACATCTCCACGCTCAGCCTGTCGATCGCCGTCGGCCTGCGTGACCCCGATACCGGCGAGCAAGTATTCGCACGGGTCAAGGTCCCGCAGATCCTGCCGCGCCTGTTCGAGGTGGAACCGGACCGCTTCGTGCCCATCGACCAGGTCATCGCGGCCAACCTCGAGCACCTGTTCACCGGCATGGAGGTCGTCGACGCGCACCTCTTCCGGGTCACCCGTAACGCGGATTTCACGGTCGAAGAGGACGAGGCGGACGATCTTCTCCTGGCGATCGAGGAGGAGCTCCGTCGTCGACGATTCGGCGAGGCGGTCCGCCTCGAAGTCGAGCGTACGATGCCCGCCGCCACGCGCAACCTGCTGCTGCGCGGCCTCGGCCTCGAAACCTCCGACCTGTACGAAGTCGCCGGCATGCTCGATCTGACCGCGCTGTTCCGGATCGCCGACCTCGACCGGTCCGATCTGCGAGCCAAGCCGTGGATCCCGGTGACGCCGCCCCGCCTGATCCCGCCCGACGAGGACGAGCCGGCCGATGTGTTTGCGGCCATCCGGGCGGGTGACATCCTCGTCCATCACCCGTATGAATCGTTCACCGCCTCCGTCGAGCGGTTCATCACCCAGGCCGCCGACGACCCTGACGTCCTGACCATCAAGCAGACGCTGTACAGAACCTCCGGCGAGTCGCCCATCGTCCAGTCGCTCATCCGAGCTGCCGAGCGTGGCAAGCAGGTCGTGGTCCTGGTCGAGATCAAGGCCCGCTTCGACGAGGAGGCCAACATCATCTGGGCGCGCAAGCTGGAGCGCGCCGGCGCGCATGTCGTGTACGGCCTGGTCGGACTCAAGACCCACTCCAAGACATCGCTCGTCGTTCGCCGGGAGGGTTCGGGACTTCGGCGTTACGTCCACATCGGGACCGGCAACTACAACGCCAAGACGGCCCGGCTGTACACGGACCTCGGACTGCTGACGGTGCGGCCGGAGGTCGGGGCGGACGTGACGGAGCTGTTCAACGTCCTGACCGGGCTGTCCCGCCAGCGCACCTTCCGCAGGCTGCTCGTTGCGCCGCACAGCCTGCGCTCCGGGTTCCTGGAACTCGTCGAGCGAGAGATCGCCCATACCGGAGCCGGACGGCCGGCACGGATCGTGCTCAAGCTCAACGCCATCGTCGACACACCCGTGATCGAGGCCCTCTACCACGCGTCGCAGGCCGGGGTCGATATCGACCTCATCGTCCGCGGCGCCTGCTCGCTCCAGCCGGGCGTGCCGGGCGTGTCGGAGCGGATCCGCGTCCGGTCGATCATCGGCGAGTTCCTCGAGCACTCGCGGATCTGGGGCTTCGAGAACGGCGGCGACGGGGAGTGGTACATCGGCTCGGCCGATCTCATGGACCGCAACCTGGACCGGCGGGTGGAGGCGGTCGTGCCCGTCGAGGACGGCGAGGCGAGGGCGCGCATCGCCGAGATCGTGGAGCTGATGCTGGCCGACGATCGCCGCTCATGGCAGCTCCAGCCGGACGCATCGTGGGTGCGCACAGAGGTGCTGAACGGGCGACCCGGAACGATCGACACGTTCGAGGTGCTCAAGGCACGCGCGCTCGAATCCGCCCACGTGGTCACGACCCCCCGGCGCGCCGGATCCGGATCTGGATCGCTGGATCCCCGCGCATGACGGACGGCACCGCCCGACCGACGGAGCTCGAGCTCAAGTACCGGGTCAGCGACATCGCCGTCGCTGAACGCCTGATCTCGGCCGACCGACTCGGGCCGTTCACCGTCGGCGGCGGCCGGCTGCGCCTGACCCAGCTCGAGGATCGATACGTCGATACCGCCGACGGGGCGCTGGAACGCGCCGGCTTCGCCATCCGGCTTCGTCAGAGTGGGGGCACCACCATCGTGTCCGTGAAGTCGCTGGCGCAAACGGAGGGCCCCGGCGGCGCGATCCGGCGCGAGGAGCTCGAGGGCCCGGCCGACCGGGTGGCGCTCGCCGCCGAGTGGCCCGCGTCGGATGCCCGGTCGCTCGTTCTCGAGCACGCCGGTGACGCTCCGCTCGTCGAGCGCGTGACCATTCGCCAGATGCGCCGGAAGCGGATGCTCAAGTCAACCGTGACCCAGGTCGAATTGAGCCTCGACGAAGTCGATGTCGTCGCTCGCGGTCGCGTGATCGCTCGCTTCGTCGAGCTCGAGGCCGAGCTCGTGACGGGCGACGGAACGGAGCTGGAGGCGCTGAGCGCGCGTTTCGATCAGGAGCCGACCATGCGGAGGGCCCAGGTAGGCAAGCTCCATGCCGCGCTCGAGGCGCTCGAAAATGCGGCCGGGGGGGGCCAGGAGACTGAGGCTACGTCGGTCCTTGCGGGCGTGGATGGGGTCGCGGAAGTGGACGAGGCATCCCGAGCCCATTCGGGATCGGTCGCCGAGGCCGAGGCCGAGCCGGGTGCCGAGGCCGAGGCCGAGCCGGGTGCCGAGGCCGAGGCCG
>JANOIS010000171.1:0-2976 GCA_031407755.1 Chloroflexota bacterium
GTGGGCGAGGGGGTCGGCGACGGCGTGGGCGAGGGGGTCGGCGACGGCGTGGGCGAGGGGGTCGGCGACGGCGTGGGCGTGGGGGTCGGCGACGGCGTGGGCGAGGGGGTCGGGGTCGGCTCGGACCCGGCCTTCTCATCGAAGCAGAACTCGACGTGGCTGATCTGGGCCTGATTTCCGCCGTCGTTGATCGGCGACTGGAGGTTCGTGTCTGAGTCGTCCCCGATGTCCGTGTAGAAGTACACGTTGGCGCCCGAGCCGGCCTTGACGATGACCGCTGCCATGTCGTAGTCGCCGGCGGCCGCGGCCGACAGCGCCCAGTCGAACGAGGTGTTCGTGGCGTTGCTGATGACGATGACGCCGGCGCCGTTGCCGTCGGAGTCGTCGACCGTCGGGCCGTTCGTCGGCGTTCCGTCGATCTTGAACGAGAAGAACTGGTTGTCGTTGCAGGTGGCGTTTTCGGCGACGAACTCATGCGAGTTCGCGTTCGGGGCCTCGTTGGGTACCGCGTTCGGATGATTGGCGAACGCCGGAACGGGAAGCACGGCCGCCGTCGCCATGGCGGCAACGAGAAGCCAGGAGAAACGACGGGCCAGAGTGGCTCGACGGCGCTGGTGTCCAAACATGTGGCAGATCCCCGATAGAGAGGCAGACGCCTCGATTGATTCCGGTATCGATCAATGGTTCCCCGAACGTCCGTCACCGATCGATGTTTGCGGATAGTGGCATGCCGAAGGGGTACGGGTCCAGTACCAATGTTCATTACACATCGCACCAGACCATGACGCTCCACACCACGGGCCGTCGATCGCGGTGCGCGAGGGCAACAAACGGGCCCCATGACCCCCGGTACCGTCGGGCCAGGACCAGCACCGGTACGATGGGTGCCGTGCAGCGCCCCACCCCGCGCGCCCATCGGAGGCTCGACCGACCCTTGATCCCCGCACCGCTTCGCCACCAGGTGCGCGACGCGATCGCGCGTGCCTGGACCGCCGCCATCGAATCCGGCGCGTTGCCAGCGCTTGCGGACGACGTCGTCCCGCCCGCGATCGAGGTCGAGCGCCCGGCGCATGAGGACCATGGCGATCTCGCGACCAACCTTGCGATGAAGCTCGCCCGGCCGTACCGCAAGGCCCCGCTCGAGATCGCGACGGTGCTCGCTGCCAAGCTCGTCCGTGACGCCAGCGCCAACGATTCACCGATCGAAGCCGCCGAGGTTGCGCCCCCGGGTTTTCTCAACGTCCGAATCCGGTCGGACGCGCTCGCCGCGATCGTCGATGGCATCCTCGCGGAACCTGATGCGTGGGGGAAGGTGGCGCCCATCCGCCCACGAACCGTGAACGTTGAATTCGTGTCGGCCAACCCGACCGGCCCACTCACCGTCGGCAATGCGCGCGGCGCGTTCATCGGTGACCTGCTGAGCCGGGTCCTGGAGGCGGGCGGGCAGCGCGTCACGCGCGAGTACTACTTCAACGATCGCGGCGGCCAGATCCCGAATCTCGGGGCGTCCGTCGTCGCTCTTCGACGTGGCGAGTCGGTCCCCGACGATGGCTATCACGGCCTGTACGTCGGTCAGCTCGCGCAGGACCTTCCCGACGAGGTCCTCGCCGAAGCGACCGCGCCCGGGGCCGACACGAACGAGATCGTCGGACACTGGGCGGCACTCCGGGTGCGGGCCGGGATCGAGGCCAGCCTGGAGCGTCTCGGCGTCCACTTCGATGTCTGGACGACCGAGGCCTCCCTCCATGCCGATGGGTGGGTGGAGCGGGCGATCGGGCGTCTGCGGACCGCCGGTCATCTCTTCGAACAGGACGGCGCGCTGTGGTTCCGCTCGACGACCTTCGGCGACGACAAGGATCGCGTCATCATCCGCTCGGACGGCCGCCCGACCTACTTCGCGGCCGATATCGGTTATGTGACCGAGAAATTCAGCCGCGGGTTCGATCACCTGATCTATATCTGGGGCGCCGACCACCACGGGACCGTCGCGCGGGTGCGCAACGCGGCCTCCGCGATGGGCTACGACGTCGACGCGGTGCAGGTCCTGCTCTACTCGTGGGTCCGTTTCGTCCGCGACGGTGTCGACGTTTCGATGTCCAAGCGGGCCGGCGACTTCATCAGCCTCGACGAGCTGCTCGAAGAGGTCGGGGTGGACGCGGCGCGCTGGTTCTTTGCGTCACGCGGACACACGAGCGCCATCGACTTCGACATCGAGCTCGCCAAGAAGCAATCGAGCGAGAACCCGGTCTACTACGTCCAGTACGCCCACGCCCGGATCGCCTCGATCCTGCGCAAGGCCGCCGACGCGGGCCTGGCACCGGCGTCGAGTGTGGTCGGGGCTCTAGCGAGCGGGCCCGAGGCGGGCCTGGCCCGCGCCATCGTGCGCCTGCCAGAGGTCGTGGAGGACGCCGTGACCGCCGAGGAGACCCAGGGCATCACGGTCTACGCGACGGAGGTCGCGACCGCGTTCCACGCGTTCTATCGCGACGCCCGGGTCGTGGATGTGGATGCCCCGGAGCGCTCGGCCACACGCCTCGCCCTGGCGCGGGCCACCCAGGTGACCCTCGCCCGGACCCTGGCGCTGCTCGGGATCTCCGCGCCCGATTCGATGTAGGCCGAAGCTACCCGGCGAGTCCCAGGGCGGAGGCGACCGCGGCAAGCGTGGCATCGTCGCTGCCGACGACGAACCAGCGGACCGTGGCACCCTCGCCGGGCAGGACGGCGGCGGAGCCACCAGCCGCTTCGGCGGCGGGCGTGGCTGCCGCCTCGAATTCGGCTGCGTCGCCGGCGGTGTCCCATTCGGTCTTCACGACGACCGCCCAGGTGTCGGCTGGGCCATTCAGCACGGCCAGCCGATCCCCGCCCCAGCCCGCGGCCGCGGCGGTGGCATCGGCGTTGCGGACCCCTGCCTCGCGCAGCCAGGTGCGCATCTGGAATTCGCCGAAGGTGTCCTGGATGGCCTCCGTCCAGCCGGTG
>JANOIS010000191.1:0-28559 GCA_031407755.1 Chloroflexota bacterium
GCCATGGCCAGCCTGGTGGCGGACCTGGCGCGACCGGGTGCCGCGTTTCTCTTCTGGTGCTTCTGGGCCCGCCGGTCTGACCTACCGCGGATGAGCCTGACCGGTCCGTCGCGGATGATCCCGGTCATGGAGCCCGGCGAGGAGACGGCGCTGTTCGGCGACGCGTTCTCGATCGAGCAGCTTGCGACACCCGATCCGTCGACGCACACCGCCTGCTTCCTCATGACCCGTCGCTGACCTCACCACCACCCCTATCACGAAGCAAGGAGAAGGAATGTCGACCCAACCGCCACCGCACGTGCGGCAGAGGATGTCCGGGGCCATGTTGGTCGCTGGCGCGATCATCGGCCTGGTGGGAAATGCCCTGCACCCCCACAGCGCCGAGCCCGACGCCGCAGCGACCGTCCAGGCGATCGCCCAGAACGGCGCCTGGGTCGCCATTCACCTGGCGATCATCGTCGCCATCCTCCTGATCATCGGTGGTCTCGTCGGGCTGGCCGAGCTGCTGAAGGACACGCCTGGCGGGTCCCTCGCCCGACTCGGCCTGGCGGCAGCACTGCTCGGAGGCGCCGTCGTAACCGTCAGTAGTGCGATCGATGGGTTCGCCATGAAGGCGCTGGCGCTCTCGTTGGCCGCTGCCCCGGCAGCGGAATCGGCGACGGCGCTGCAAATCGCGGTAGCCGTGAGGGAGACCGGCGGCGGGATCTGGAGCATCGGCATGCTCGTCTTCTTCGGCGCGACATTCGCCTGTTTCGGCGCCGCCGTCACCGCCGGCCGGCGGTTTCCCGGCTGGTTCGGGTGGATCGCCGTCGTTGGCGCTGTCGGATCCGCGGTCGCTGCCGTCCTCCAGATCGCCGCCAGCAGAGAGGTACAAGCGGCGGAGACGACGTTCCTTGGCGCGTCCCTGCTTCTCACCCTGTGGACCCTCGCCCTGGGTGTCTGGATGTGGCAAGGGCATGCGGAACCACGTGCTGGTGCGCCGTCGCCTTCTGAAAGATGGGTGTGAGACTCACGGAGCTGTCGCCCGACCAGGATGTCGCTTGGCTGGAGGATCAGGCGAAACTGGCCACCCACTCGACGGTCAAGTCGCAGTACGTGGTGAAGCAGGGCATCATCCGCGCGCTCGAGATACAACCGTTTATTCCTGATTGAGCACGATCTCGTGGCCACCGGTACGACCGGTACGCTGCTCGAGGAGGAGCTCGGCGTCGGCATCCTCAAGCTGCAGAGCGGACCGCTCGGCGGCGACCAGCAGCTGGGCGCGCCGTATTGCCGCAGCTCCACGTCGGCGATCTTATCGAGATCCGCGGGTCCTTGGGCGGGCGCGTTTCGCCTACAGCCTCCGAGGCCGGTCGGTCGAGACCGACCTGGACTCGCGAATGTGCGTTCGCTGCGGCGCGATCATGCTGACGGCGACGGATCCGGAGCGCATCCACCGGGCGGCTGCGGCGAGTCGCCGCGCTGACGCCTACGATCGCTGATATCGCCCCTTGCGGTGGTCGATGATGGCACTTCTGACCTGCCACCGGTCGCGAGAGGCCGATTTGCCCCCGCGAGGTCGATGGATGGCGCGACGCAGCATCCAGACGACATTCAGCGCGGCCGCCGCATAACGCCGCAGGTCGCGGGTTCGTGTCTGGACCGATCAGCCATGCCCGTCAGAAGGAGACACCGATGGCCGCGATCGAGCGGCCACGACGGCTCGCGCTACGGCGCGCGTGGCTGGTGCCGGGACTCGCCGTCGCGGTCTTCGCCAACGCCCGGGCCATGGACCATGGCCCATAACCCCACGGTGGCCATGGCCCGTCGATCACACCCAACTGCGGTGAGAATGGCTTCCTGGCCTCGCCGAACCCATAGTGCGGTCAGGATCCCGGAACATATCGAACAACCTGCGGATCGGCCTCTGCACAACCCGGGGTCTCGTAGAAGGTGCCCTCGGACGCGGAGCCGCCGGCGAAAACCACCGATCCGTCGGCCAGCAGCACCGCGGACGCGCCCGCGCGTGGACTCGGCATCGGGGTCGTGGCCGTCCACGCGCCCGTCTCCGGATCGAACAGTTCCGCATCAGCTGTCAGGCCCGAGACGAACGTACCGGCATCAGGGTCGATCAGCTCCGGCGGACGGACGGATCCGCCCGCCAGCAACACGCGCCCGTCGGCGAGCCGGATCCCGGATGCGCCGGAGACTGGGACGGGCAGGTCTGCAGCCGGCGACCAGGTGTTCGACACCGGATCGAACCGCTCCACCGTCGACAGGGGTTCGTAGGCCGCGGTCCAGAGGCCGCCGAAGCCACCCGCAGCGAGCGCCCCGCCGTCGGGGAGCGCAACCAAGGCGAAGCCGCTCCTAGCAGTTGCCAACGTCCCGGCAGGGCTCCATCTGCCTGTCTTTGGATCGTAGATCTCGGCGGAGGCCTGCTGGATCGGTGCGCTCTCGGGGCTCGAAGAGCCGCCGACGATCAGGACGCGGCCGTCGGCAAGGATCACCGCGGATGCGCCGACGTGAGTTCCTCCCAGCCCTCCGGTGCGAGACCACGCTCCAGACCGAGGGTCCCAGAGTTCGCTGGTGTCGAGAGCGCGCGCTGGCTCCGGTGACGTCCGGTCCATATACAGTCCGCCCGCAACAAGCACTCGCCCGTCGAGCAGGACCGCCGCTACTGCGGCCGTGCGCGCCGTATTCAGGAGGCCGGATCGGGTCCACAGGCGGGTCGTGGGCTCGAAGATGTATGTGCTCGAGTATGCAGACCAACCGACGTCCTCGCCCGCTGCCCCGCCGGTCAAGAGCCCTCGACCGTCCATCAGGGCAACGAAAGCTGGCTCGTCCCGCAGGTTGGGCAGGCTGGTCGTCGTTTCCCAGACCCCGGTCTGCGGATCGCCGATCTCGACCGAATCACTCCCATTGGTCGAGGCTCCGCAGCTATAGTCCGAGCCTACGACCAGCACCTCACCCGTGCCCAGCAACCCGACGTGCGCGATGTTGCGTGGCTCAACGAGGTCCCCGGCGCGGAGCCACACCGCGGCCTTGGTGGCAGGCGCGAGCGCGTTGCTCGGACTCGGGCGGCTGGACTGGGCGGCCGCGGAAGCCGGGGTCGACGCGGTCGGAGTCGATCCGGCGGACTGGGGCGACTTGGAGGAGGACTCGGATATGGCCGCACTGTTGCAGCCCATGAGCGACAGGCTGACGATGAACCCGGCAACTTGGATCATTCGCGAAACGGACATGGCAGTCGACTCCGATGATGGATGCGTTTGCTGGTGAACGAGATGGCGACGGGCCGCGGATGCAGGTGCCGGCGCACGTGGTGGTGGCTCTTGGTGGTACGTCCTGCGCTGGTCGCGAAGTCTCACGATCCGCTGCCAGGGTCGTACAACTCGGCCGAGGCCCGGCTGTTGTCGTTGTAGTCGCCCGTAAGGAGCACCTGGGCGTCGAGAAGCAGCGTCGCCGTGAAGGCGAAGCGGGCACCGGCTGGGCTCGCGGTGTCGGTCCATCCACCCCTGCTCGGGTCGAACAGCTCCGCTGTGGCCGGCGCATCGCCGAAGAGCTCGCCGCCCACCACGAGTACCCTGCCATCGGACAACAAGGTCGCCGTGTGGCCGGAGCGCGGCGTGCCCATGCTCGTGATGGCGGTCCATCGTCCGCTGCCCGGATCGAACAGCTCGGCAGTGGCAGCGGGACCCCATTCGCTGCCGGGGTTGCCCCCCGCCAACAGGACCCTGCCATCAGGTAGCAGCGTCGCCGTGTGGCCGAAGCCCCGGACCGCGGACGTACTCCCGGTGGCGATCCATCGACCGCTACTCGGGTCGTACAGCTCCGCCTGCAGGAAGTCGCCGCTGCCGCCCACCACCAGCACCGGACCGTCCGGCAGGAGGGTCGCTGAGTGACCGGCGCGGGCCTCGGTCATGGTCCTGGTGGCGGTCCATTCCCCGCTGCCCGGGTCGTACAGCTCGGCGGTGGCACTGCGTGGCGGTCCTTCCAGCCGCGTGTCCTCGGCCCCGCCGCCCACGACGAGCACCCTGCCGTCGGGCAGCAGCGTCGCCGTGTGGCCGCCGCGGCCCATGTTCATGTTCCCGGTGGCGGTCCATCGCCCGCTGCTCGGGTCATACAGCTCGGCCGAGGCCAGCGGGTCGCTGCTGTTGACGTAGCTGCCCGCCGCCAGAACCTTGCCGTCGGGCAGCAGCGTGGCCGTGTGCCCCCAGCGGGCCCCGATCATTCCCGTGGTGGCGGTCCAGGACGCTCTGCTCCGGTCGTACAGCTCGGCGGCGGCGGAGACCTGGCCGTCGAGGCGATCATTGATGAGGCCGCCCGCCACGAGCACTCGGCCATCGCGCAGCAACGTGGTCGTATGGAAGGCGTGGGGGGTCACCATGTTCCCGGTGGCGTGCCACGCGGGGGCTGTTATCGCCGGTGGAGTTGACGGCACGACCGTAGGATCCGGGGTTCTGATCGATCGGGCGGACGTCGGCGAGGCGACAGCGGACGGTCCGAAGCTCGGGCTCGTGGAGGCGGCCGGCGACGGCGACGACGACGAGGCCGATGGGCTCGCACAGCCAAGCAGGATGACGGCGGAAAGCAGCGATGGTGCGAAGATCCCGGACATTCGCGATCTCCCTACGGCTCGATGATCGTGGTGATGTAGAGGACGGTGCTGTCGGGCGCGACGGCAAGGATGCTCGCCGAGGAGGTATCGCCCGGTTCCGGCTCGATCGCCAGCGCATAGGCGGTCCCGTCTGAGCCGACAACGACCGACCAGAACTGCGCGCCCGGACGCTTGAGCTCGACCGGCCAGCCGGGCCGCACCCGGCCGTCGAGGCCGACGGCGACGATGCTGCCGCCGACCGACTCCGTCGCGGCCGCGTGGAGGAGGAAAAGGACGTTGTCCCGCCCGATCGCCGGAGTGGCGAAGGTAACCACCGCGTCCGAGTCACCAGGGCAGCAGACAGTGGCGCTCGGCCCCAGTTGAGTACGATACGGCCAGCCGGCCATGACCTGGCCCGACGGGCTCAGTCCAACGACGGTGGTGCCAAGAAAATCGTCGATCACGAACGCCGTACCGTCTGGCCCGACGAGCGGCGCCGCGGGATCCTCACAGCTCCCTTCGATCCCCATGCATTCATCCGTAGCGGAGATTCCCAGTTCGTCCGACCCGCCGGCGACTGCCTGACCGTTCGTGTCGAACACGAGCGTCCGAGCTCTCCGGTCGGGCCCATCGTTGGCCGTGATGTGGATCCGTCCGGCGGCGTCGAACGACGGCTCAGACGCGAGGCCGTCGATCGCGATCGGGAAACCTGCGCGGGCGCCCGCAAAGCCAACCGCGAGCAGCTCTGACGACTTCGGCGCCTCCGGGGAATCACCATAGTCGTTGATCGACCCGTAGGCCACCCCGTCTGGCCCGAAGGCCCGGCGAGCGTCGCAGCAAGCGGTCTCGTCCCTGGCTACCCTGGCCCCACTGCGAATCGTGCCGCTGGCGGCGACGCTCGTCAGCCAGGCCTCGTACGAGACCGCACCCGAGTCGGGGTCGACCGTCAGCCGCTGCTCTGAAAAGTGCATCAGCTCATCACCGACCATGTACCCGACAAACCCGGCCGGCCATCCGAAGGGGAGCAGGACCGGCCACCCGGCCAACGGCACCCCGCCCGCGTCGAACGCAAAGGCGCGCACTTGGGATGGGTCGTCTGGCTGAGGCAGGTCCGTTCCGTGGCAGACGATTCGAACCGAGCCGTCATCGACGGGCAACAGAAGCCCGCATGAAGTCGAGTCCTCGATCGTGATCGGCCAACCTGGACGCGGCCGTCCGCTGCGGTCGAGGAGCGCCAGGACCGAGCCATCCGGCCTGGGAATGGCGACGTACACGGTGTCGTCCGGCCCTGGAGCCATCAGGACACCGATCCCTCCGGCCGACCTGCGCACCGGGAGGCTGGCCGTCGCCGGCAACGGCGGAAGCGTCGGAGACGCGGTCGCTGCGCCGGTCGGGCCAGGGGTGGGCGATGGCGTGGCTGGCGGTAGAGGCGACGCGTGCCCGGACGCTGGCGTCGTGTTCGGGGACGCAGTCGTGGTGGACGCGCACGCGACGACGAGAAGGCCTACCACGATCGTTGTCGAGATCGTCACCAGCGAGAAACGCATCAGGTCTCCTTGCGGCTCGGCCGACTACGGCTCGATGATCGTCGTGGTGTACAGCACGGTGCTGTCCGGAGCGATGGCGAGGATGCTCGCCGAGGATGTATCGCCAGTTTCCGGCTCGACGGCCAGCGCATAGATGGTCCCATCCGAGCCGACGACGACCGACCAGAACTCCGCCCCCGGCCGCTTGAGCTCGACCGGCCAGCCGGGACGCACCCGGCCGTCCGGCCCGACCGCGACGAGGCTTCCGCCGGCCGTCTCGTCGCGGGCCCGAAGCGGCAAGTACAGGGTGCCGTCGGGGCTGGCCGCCGGGATAGCCAGCGAACCGCAGCTGAGCTCCTCGCTGGGGCTGAAGCGGTAGACGAGCGGCGTGGCCGGCCGGTATGGCCAGCCACGTATCACCTCGAGCGACGGGTCGAGAGCGAAGACTGCGGTGTCGATCTCGCTGGTGACGAAGATCGTGCCGTCCTTCGCGAGGAGCGGTGTCCTGGGCCTGGGCAGGCCGCACTCGTAGGGGCCATCAAAAATCACAACCTCGCCGGACGCGATCGAGAGCTCAGCCGAGGTGGCCGCGACGGCCTCCCCGTCACGCTGGAAGGCGAGGACTCGGCTCGTCTTCCGAACGTAATAGCCGACCGTGACCACGGTCCGCCCGCCTGGGCCGAACGCAGGTCCTGAAGCGATGCCGTCGAACGAGACCGGCCAGCCCGCCCGCACGCCGGCGCGGTCGAGTGCGGTGATCTGGCTCAGCTCGTCGACTTCCTCGTCAAAACCGCTGACGATCGTGGTGCCATAGGCGATGCCGTCGGGACCGACGGCCCACTGCTCGCCGCAGCATGTTTCGACCAGGGGCACCTTCGTGCCGCTTCGGATCGAGGCATCGGCGGCGACGGTCGTCATCCACGTCACGTGCGAGACCGTGACACCAACGTCGGCCGTGTCCGTCCCTATCTGCCCTTCCAACAGCGTCAGCTCCGCACCGACCACGGATCCCGTTCCGGGCCGGAGCGTGACCGGCCACCCAGCCATCGACGCGCCGCCCGCATCGAACCCGAGGGCGCGCACGTCCGAGAGATCGTTGTCGAACCGCGGCAGGTCCGTGCCGTCGCACACCAGGCGGACCGAGCCGTCGGCAACGGGTAACAGCAGCCCGCACGCGGTGGAGTCCTTGACCGTGATCGGCCAGCCCGGACGCGGCCGGCCACCGCGGTCAAGGAGCGCCAGGACTGAGCCACCGGGCCTCGGGATCGAGACGTACAGGGTGCCGTCCGGACCCGGCGCCATCAGGACCCGCTCCCCGATCTCGCGGGCGGATCCGCGGACCGGGGCCATGGCCGCTGCGGCCACCGGCGCAAGCGACGGCGACGCGGTCGAGACGGCACTCGTGGCTCCCGGCGTCGCGACTGCCGGAGCCTGCGACGTCGGCGACCGGGAAGGCGTCGCGGGCGGGGCCGGGCTCGCAGCTGCGGCGCAGCCACCGACGAGCAGGCCCACGACGACCGTCGTCGCGAAGCGTGAGTGTGAAGAGCGCATCCCATGGCCTCCGGACCGTGTGTGACTGAGAGACGTCTGGTCCGCCCGCTTGGTACGCCCGGGAACCGTGTCGGGTTGCCGACACCCCGACGGTGTGCTCCGTCCGTCCTGGCGCGCCTCGCCCGGCCAGGTGCGCTTCGAGAGCCCTCAGCTCAGCGTGCGCGAGCGACTCGCCCGCCCACCCGATAACGTGTGACGGCGGAATGGCCCGATCGGCGGGCTCATCCGCTGGGCGGGGGTGAATCTCGGACCTTACTCGGCCCGACGAACCGATCTGTTGGATCGCACTCGTGGAGTTCGGGAGGTAGCCCTGTGCGGTGGCCCGTCGCCGCGGTGTTGGTTTCCGCTCTCGTCGCGCTGGCCGCATGTACCTCTGCGCCCGTGGTCTCGTCGCCGAGCGAGCCCAGCCACGGGACGATCGCGTCCTCGACTCCTTCCCGGACAGCGAGTTCTTCAAGCCCGGGCATCAGCCCGACCCCGCAGCCACCGCTCACGATGCTGGCGTCCGGCGTCGCGTTGCCCGCGTGTGTGCCTGCCGCGCCGGCGGCCTCCGACACCGTTACCTTCGTCGCCTCGGGTCAAGCGTGGGCGCTCAGCCCGAGCGGCGACCACCTGACCTGTCTGTTCGCGGTCGAGGATGCGGGGCCTTTCGTTTGGGGTCCCCTTGGCGACCGGGTGCTCCTGGGCGGGCTGGAGGTGAAGGGCCTGGCCGGCGGGCCCAACCTCGCGGCGAGTGACCAAACCTTCGGCGCGGTCACGTGGAGCAAGCCGACCGGGAAGTCGATCGTGTACGCACCCGCCAGTGACGCGGGCCTCGCGAAGGTGCTCGTCGCCGGGACGACGACTCAGGATGTGACTCCGCTCCCGTCGTCGACGTACCTGAGTGTCACGTATCACCCCTCGGGCGAGGCCTTCGCCACTACCGTGGAACGAGACGGCAGTGAGTCGATCTGGATGTCGTCGAACACGTGAAAGAGCCCCGGGCGGCTGGTGTTCACGGAGGAGGGCACGAAGTTCGGAGCGATTTGGTTCGATGTGGACGGAAGGCATCTCTTGTACGCGGCGCAGCACGCGGACAACCACGCGGAGCTGCACCGGATCGATGTGACCGACACGACAAAGGCGCCGGTCATCTGGGAAGGGCCGGGCGGGCGAGTGATCCTGGATATCCAGCCTGGGCTCCAGATCGGGATGTTCGCCTGGACGACCGGGACGGCGTCCTGTGCAGACAGCATGGCGATGGCGCAGACGCCGACTGGGACGGTGCGCGCGCTCCCAGATGTGGAGAGCCCGACCCGGGCCGTCGGATGGCTGGGCACGACGCAGCTCCTCGTCGCGAAGGGTGGATGTACCGGGCCGCTCGACCTCGTCACTGTCGATGTCTCCACGGGCTCGGTCGTCCCCCTGGTATCGGGGGTTTCCGTCGCCGCGGTTCGGACTCCGGCTCCGACACCCCCGGCGTCAATGCCCAAGTCACTGGCGACCGAGGGCAGCGGCTTCGGCTGATAATCGCGGAGAAGGCGGCCGGTCGGCCGCCACCTGACCTGGATACGGCCCGAAGGTCGGTGCGCCGGGCGATGGGGAAGGGCATCCACGACCTCGGGGGGCAGATCGCTCATGGCACCGTCTTGCCACAAGTCGGGCGACGAGCCCACGTAGCCGGGCCGTCGGTCATCGATGGCGACGCCTGGCTTCGGACCTTCGTGGCGCGGATCCTCGGATCGCCGGCCTTCCAGTCTGGAGGGGCGCTGTTCATCACCTTCGATGAGGGTTCGGAGAGCGCCGAGGCAAGTAACCACATCGCCACGATCGTCGCTGGTCCGACGGTTCCGTCCGGCTTCCGCTCGGCCACGCCGCACACGCACTACTCATGGCTGCGCACGATCCAGACTCGTGGGGCCTCGTCTGCCTGGCCGAGAGCTGCGCGGCAAACACGCTCGGCGAGTTCTTTCCATGACCGCAAGGGCACCGACCGGCACCCGTGGACGTCATGGGCGCCGGTTCGACGCGTCAAGTGCCGCCACCTTCTCAAGCAGAGCATTGAGTGCCGCATCCTGTGCGGCGAGGTGGGCCTGGATCTGGACAACTTCATGGAACGTCGCCTCGGCGTCGCGGTAGGTCATGACGGCGCGCTTGTCCGAGGCCCGCGCCAGGATGTTCTGACCGACCACGATGACCGACAGCATGACGAGCTGGATGAACGTCTGGCTGACCCACTGGACGAACGGGAGGAGCCCACCTCCGATCGCCTCGGGCAGGACGATGAGGGCCAGGATGGCGAACGCATAGGCACACCACATCGTGCCCACCGCCGCGGTGAGGGCAAGCGCGATCCGCCCGTTGATCCCCACGTGCTCATCGGTGGTCGTCGGCGGTCCGGTCTTCACCCGCGCCGCGATGCGCGGATGCGGCCGGTGGTCGAAGTTGATGCGCATGGTTGGCTCCCTCGTTCGTGACGCGGCGACGAGTGTCCAGCTTACGAGCGCCGATCAGCCCTCGCGTGGTCGACGAGCGCACCATGCCCGTCGATCAGGATCGCCCTTCTCCGTACGAACCCACGTGTGACTACACACGACGATAGTGTCGTGGATTGTGGCCGCCCATCTGGTGCGATATCCTGCCGCTCGATGACCTCCCCGAAGCCTCGCGTGGGCGTCGACCCGAAGATCGAAGGCGTGCTGGGCCCGCTGGGTGCGTCGATCATGCGGATCGTGTGGTCACAGGGCGAGGGCACGGTGCGTACGGTCGCCGGCCAACTCGAGCAGGAGACCGGCCGACAGCATGCCTATACGACGATCATGACCATCCTCGCCCGCCTGAGCGAACGCGGCCTCCTGGACCGCACCAAGGTTGGTCGCGGATTCGTGTATCGACCTCATGGAGACGAGTACGAAGTACTGACCGCGATGGGCGAGCGGGCTGTCGACCGTCTCCTGGAGCAATACGGGACGGCGGCGCTCCGGCGATTTGCCCACCACCTGTCGGATCTTGATCCTGACCTTCGAGCCCAACTCCTGGACCTTGCCGACCGATCGGGATGATGTCCGTGGATCGCGCTCGACCTGGGATCGTCACCATGCTTGCGGCCGGCGTCGCCCTCGGGTGGTGCACGGCCGCTGGTGTGCCAGTCGGAATCGATCCGATGCTCGTCCTCGAGATCGCCGGCGCCGGCGTCCTTGCCCTGTGGACCGTCTTGCTGGCGCGCGATCTCCGGCGAGCGGGGCGACTCCGCGGGCGACTGGACCTCGTGTCCTCTACTGAAATGATCGAAGGCGTCGAAGTACGTGTGATCCGCAGTGGCAACGTCGAGGCCTTCGTTCTCGGTATCCTGCGGCCGACCGTCTACCTGGGCGATGCGTCGATCGACGTCCTCGAGAGTGACGAGTTGGCCGCGGTGCTCCACCATGAGGATCACCATCGTCGGACGCTCGCGCCGTTGCGTGCTGCGGCCGTCGAAGCATGGCTGCGGATCGTCGGGCGATCATCAGCGGCCCGCGACCTGCTCTCTGCCAGACTCGTCCAGCTGGAAGCAGCGGCGGACGCGTACGCGATCCAGCGCGGCGTCCACCCCGCATCGATCGCGGCCGCGTTGCTCAAGGTCGACCCGCATCGCACGTCGGGAACGGCCTTTTCCGGCGCGGCCGACCATCGGATCCAGGCGTTGGTCGATGCCGCAGCCGGCAGGCCCGCCGCAAGGACCACCCCCCTGCCCTACGAGTGGTTGCCGCTCGTGATGGCCATCGCGGTGACGGTCGGCTGTCATCTTGGCGAGGTAGCGCCCCGGCTCTGAGAGACCCAGGCAGGGCCGGGCGCGGAGCATGAGCGTCCGATGGGTCCTCGTGCATACTACCGTTCTGTCGTACTCAACCGTAGGTGCGTCGCCGTGGCATCGCTGTCGACCTCGCCCCCTGCCCTGTCGCTGCGCTTGGACGCCCATGACCGCGCGACGTAAGAGCCGACAACGAAAGCTCCAGCAACGAGGGTCGTCGCGGATGGCCGTCGGTGGCCTGATCGTGGTCGTGCTGGTGATCGCCGCGGGTATCGCCGTCGCCGGGCTGGTCGCCTCGCGTGCACCCCTTGAGGCGACCCCGTGGGCGCGCCTTGACACGGAGGACGTCCACTCCCTGGCCTTCGCCGGCGATGGGACCGACCGGATACTGTTCGGGCACCACGGCGGGCTCCTGGCGTCCGGCGATGGCGGTCGGACGTGGGACGCGCTCCCGGTGGGCGAGGACGCGATGTCGACGTCGACGGCCTCCGACGGCTCGATCGTCATCGCCGGCCACGAGGTCTTCCGGGCAAGCCGCGACGGCGGGGCGACCTGGACGTCCATCGCCTCGAACCTGCCCTCGCTCGACATCCATGGCTTCGCCCGAGATCCAGCCGACCCCGCCCGGATGTGGGCCTACCCGGCAACCGGCGGGTTGTGGGAGAGCACGGACGGCGGGGCGACCTTCGCCCAGGTCCGGTCCGATAATGTCCTGTTTCCGACGGCGATCGCAGCGGAGTCGGGGACCCGCCTGTTCGGCGTCGACACCACCGGCCTCATCGAGAGTCTCGACGGCGGCCGGACCTGGTCGTCACTGGCGATGCCGCCGACCTTCCCCATGACCGCGCTGGCCGCCTCCGGCGACGGCCGGGTCCTGTACGCCGGCGCGCAGGACGGGCTGTACCGAAGCGAGGATGGCGGGCGTTCCTGGTCGGCCACGGCGTACACCGGGTCGGCCTTTGCGCTCGCCACATCGCCGGACGGGCGGACGGTGATCCTCGTCGATCGCGCTACGGACGTCTATCGTTCCGACGATGGCGGGGCCACGTGGCCGGGTCCAGGGCGGTGACCGCGGAAGAGGAGGCACGGCGAGTGCGTCACACCATCGAGTTCCTCTGGTTCTCGGACTGTCCGAACCATGCGACGACTCGCCAGCTGCTGGCCGCGACCGTCGATCGACTGGCACCGGGAACGCGGATCGACGACATCGACGCCACTGATCCGGCGGTGGCGGCCGCGCTGCGGTTCCCGGGCTCGCCCACGATCCGTGTCGATGGCGTCGACGTCGAGCCGGGCTTCACCGATCCGGGTGACTACACCCCGCGCTGTCGCCTGTACCGGTCCTCCGCGGGCCTCCGGGGCGTCCCAGACCCCGCCTGGATCGAGGAGGCCCTTCGGAAGGACCCTAACCGCTTACCGTGATCCCGGCCCTCATGCCGCCACCGTAGTGCCCGGCGACGTGACAGCCCGCGATGGTCTCCCCCGCTTTGGCGAAGGTGTAGGTCAGTTCCTTCGTCTCGCCGGGCTTCACCGCGATCCCCTCGGGCTCGTCGTGAGGCATTCCACCCGACATCATGTCCTTCTCGTGCTCAGCCTGGGCGTCCTCATCACCGAGGTAGAACTCGTGGTCCGTGGACCCACTGTTCGTGACCACGAAGGTGACCGGTACGCCTGCTGGCACGGTCATGGTGGCGGGCTCCATCCTCAAGGTGTCGAGGAGCTTGACCTCGATCCGCATCGGCGCCCCGGAGGCGGACGCACCGCTCGGCTGACCCGATGCAGAGGGAGTCGCAGGGCCGCCGGTGGAGCAGGCCGCGGTCAGCAGGGCCACCACGGGCAGGAGCAGAAGTGAGAAACGACGCATGGTGAGATCCCCTTGCAACCGGTTCGGACAGATGGCCATGGAGTGGATGACGGTGGGTTCCCGTCATTCGAGATTCTCGAGGATCGATCGCGCGTCGGCAGCTCCGGTAGCCGAAAACCCAGCATCGATCTTGAGCGCCTCGGTGAGCAGGTCGCGGGCGGATGACGCGTCACCAGATGCCGCCGCGATCGCTCCCGCGTGGTAGAGGAACAGGGGATCCTTGCTTCCAAGGCGAAGCGCCTCGGCTGAGTACCGAGTCGCCTCGTCGAGCAGGCCGCTCCGATAGAAGGCCCAGGCGAGGGTGTCCGACGTCTTGACGTTCTGTCGGTCCGCATACGACGCCCGTGCGTACTCAAGAGCCTTGGCAGCATCGCCGTGATCCGCCTCGAAGAGAGCGAGTTCCACGTCGACGATCACGCCATTGGCCTGGAAGAGTTCGATCTGGAACGCGGCCAACTCGTACGACTTGCGCGCCGAGGCAAGGTCGCCGGAGGTTTCCTGCGCCTCGCCGAGCCCGATCACGTATTCGGACAGCGGCAGGATCGTGACAGCCTGGTTGTATAGCCGAATGCCCGCGGAGATGTCGCCCTGGGCGATGGCCAACCGGGCCTTGCCAGCAAGGGCGGGCCCGTAACCCGGGAAGACCTGCAGTGCCTTGTCGTAGACGATCGCGGCACGATCCTGGCGTCCGACGTACGCGTTGAGTGTGCCGACCAGGGTGAAGGTGAAGGCCTCGTTCTCGGGCACACCACCGCCCCGGACAGCCGCCTGCTCCATGGCCTCGAGCGCTCCCTGGAGGTCACCGTGGAGTTCACGCAGGTAGGAGGTCCGGTTCCAGGCAGGCAGGCTGTCGTCCAGGAGCAGGGCCTCGGCCATGGCGAGCGCTTCCTCATAGCGACCCAGCTCGACCAGGGCATCGACCACGACGGACTGGGCCGACGCAAACCCCGGTGCGAGATCCAGGGCCGCCGATCCCGTACCGAAGGCCGCAGCGAATTCGTGGCGGGCGAGCTGCAGCCCTCCCTGCCCGACGAGGATGAGCGGATCGTCAGGCAGGCGCTGCGCTGCCAGGCTGAACGCCTCGGCCGATGACGGATACGAAGATGGGTCACCTGTGTCGCGCGCTCGCTGCAGGTAGGCGAAGCCGAGGTCGCGATACAACGCGCCGTCCTCGGGCGAAGCCTGGATCGCCGTGAGCAACCGATCGATCTCATCGAGCGAGCGAGCACCCGGATCGACGGGAGCGCCGGAACCCGTTCTGGGGCTGGAAGGTCGAGCGGTCTGAACGCGATCCTGTAGCAGGTTCAGTCCGACCGACGATGACGGAGACGACGGTTCGGTTGCCAGCTTCCCTCCGGCGATGGCCAGAGCGACGAGCAGGCCGATCGCGAAGACAAGACGAACCACACGAATGCGGTCAGCGGTCCTGGCTGGACGACGGATCAACGGTTCATCAGCATCTTGAGCGTCCACATCACTCTATTCGCAGCCATCTACGACACGGATGACGTTGGTCGGCTCGAAGGATACGACGAAACTTTCGAAGACGGGGACGCACCGCACGACGTATCACCACACGGCCGGCAGGTCCGCCGCGCCGACCACCCTTCTGTCGTGGTACCCAGCGGCCTCGCCGACGCCCCCTCAGCGGATGAGCAGCGCGGCCGCTTTAAAGGCCGCCATGAACGGCTCAGCGACCATGCCTGTGACGACCAACGCACCGGCCGACGCCAGGGTCGCACCGGCAGCGGTGCGCCCGAGGACGCGGATCGGGCTCCCCAGTTCACCGAAGTAGGCCGGGGCCAGCACCCGGACGTAGTAGAAGATCGAGATCACCGTGTTGATGGCGGCGAGGACCGCGAGCCACGTGTAGCCCACCTCGATGGCGACCAGAAACAGCAGGAGCTTGGCCACGAACCCGGATAGCGGAGGCACACCGATGAACGAGAGGAAGCTCATCGCCAGGGCTCCGGTCAGCAGCGGTCGCGATCTCGCCAGACCGGCGTAGTCGTCGATCGCCGTGCGCCCGCGAAGTTCGACGACGACCCCGAACGCGGCGAGGTTGGCGGGGACGTAGGCCAGCAGAAAGAACAGCAGCGCGGGCACGGCGAGATCGCTCTGGCCGATGGCCACGATGGCCATCAGGCCGTACCCGGTCTGCGACACCGCCGACCAGCCCAGCAGGCGTCGCAGGTCGTCCTGCCACAGGCAGGCCAGGTTCCCCAGCGTCATCGTCAGCGCCGCGAGCACCGCGACGAGCACTTCCCATCCAAGTGCTCCGTCCGGCAACGCCAGGACGAAGCGTGCCAGGAAGATGAACCCGCCGACCTTGGGAACGGTGGTGACGAAGGCAGCGACCGGAGCCGGGGCGCCCTGGGCCACGTCTGGCACCCACATGTAGGCCGGTACCGCCCCGATCTTGAAGGCGATGCCCACGATGACGAGCCCGACGCCGACCACGGCAGCCAGGCCACCGGGCAACCCTGTCTCGAGCGCCGCGAGCGTCGTGCCACCGGACAGGCCGAACAGGAAGGCAACCCCGATCAGCATCGCGGAGTTGGCGAGGGCGCCGATCAGGTAGTACTTGATGGCCGCCTCGGCCGACGGCGAAGAACGGCGGTGATACGCAGACAGCACGAACCCGGTGGCCGACGACAGGAGCATCGCCAGAAGGAACTCCTTGAGGTCCGTCGCACCGGCCAGCAGCACGGCGCCAAGGCTCGCGAACAGGAGGAGTGTGTAGTACTCGCCATGCCGCGGATCGCGCCGGAACCACGGGATGGACAGGCCGATCGTCGCCGCGGTCGCTGCGAGCACGATGAGCTTGCCCCACAGCGCGCTGCCGTCACGGGCGTACGTCCCGAAGAACGTCACCTTCTGTGGGTCCCCCATCACCGCCAGCGTCAGGAGCGTGGCGACTCCCGTCGTCGCCAGGGCGAGTAGCGCGGCCCCCACCTGGCGGTCCGCGGGCGCGAAGAGGGCGTAGAGCAACACCAGGACGCCACCCAGCACGAGCGCGATTTCCGGCAGGACGTCGCCGACGACGGCGACCATCCCGGCGCCGTCATTCATGCGCCACGCTCCCGCAACCGGCGCGGTCCACGACGCACGAGCAGGGTCACGGTCGCCCGACGAACGGACCGGCGAACGAGTCGACCACGCCCAACAGCCACGCCGGGGCGATACCGATCAGCAGGACGAACGCGGCCAGGGCACCAAGGGTGACCACCTCCGTGCGGCCCAGGTCCGGGAACGCTCGCCACTTCTCCGGCAGGGTGCCCAGGAACATCGTTCCCAGCATGCGCAGGAAGATCGCGGCGGTCAGGACGATGCCCAGCAGGGCGATCGCGGCCAGGGCCGGATAGATCGCCAACGTGCCGGCGAAGATCTGCACCTCGGCCACGAAGCCGGCGAGACCCGGCAGCCCAAGACTGGCAAAGGCCATGAGCGCAGTCAGGCCGGTCAACGATCGTGCCCGCCCCAGGAGCCCTCCGTAGGCACCCATCTCGTACGTGCCGCCGCGCGCCAGGATCGATCCGCTCACGAGGAACAGCGCACCCGTGATGAGCCCATGCGCGACCATCTCCACGGTCGCGCCGGTCAGCGCGATGGCCTGGGCTGCCTCCTGTCCCGTCACTGCGGCCCCTGCGGCAGCCAGCCCCAGCATCACGTAGCCCATGTGATTCACGCTCGTGTAAGCGATGAGCCGTTTCAGGTTCGTCTGGGCGAGGGCAACGAGCGCGCCGTAGACGATCGATATCACCGCGAGGATGGCGATCGGCAGCGCGAACTCCGCCCACGACTCCGGCAGCATGGACATGAGGACGCGGATGAATCCGTACGTCCCCATCTTGAGGAGCACACCGGCGAGGATCGCGGAGACCGGACCAGGTGCATCCACGTGAGCCGGCGGCAACCACGTATGGACCGGGACCATCGGCGTCTTGATCGCGAAACCGATGAAGAACCCGGCGAAGACGAGGGTTGCGTAGAGGCCGGCCCCGGCCAGCGGTTGCTGTCGGATGATCTCCGCCATGTCGAAGGTCCGCGGCTCCGTCGCGAGGTAGAGGCCAAGGATGGCCAGCAGCAACGGCAGCGATCCGGCGAAGGTGTAGAGGAAGAACTTGAGGGCGGACCGCTGCGCATCGCCGTGACCCCAGGCCCCGATCAGGAAGTACATCGCGACCAGCGAGACGTCCCAGAAGACAAAGAACAGGAACAGGTCGAGAGCCAGGAACAACCCGATCGACACGCCCTCCAGGAACAGCATCAACGCGAGATACGGGATCGCCCGACCACGGAAGTCCACCGGATAGGCGATCGACACCACGAACAACAGAGCGGTCATGGCCGCCAGCGGGAGCGACAGACCGTCGAGGCCCACCCGGTACGCGATACCCAGGGTCGGGATCCAGTCGATCGACTCCACCTGTTCGAAGCCACCACCGCCCTGGAAGCGCGCCCAGGCCAGGGCCAGGAGCCCCAGCGGGATCGCCGCGACGATTGTCGCGATGGTCCGCAGCGTCCTTTCGTCGGCCGCGAACCGCCCGGCCCGAGGCAGCACCGCGAACGTGACCGCCGCGATGATCGGAATGAAGATGGCGAGGGTCAGCACGAGGGCGCTCCTGGGTTCATGGGATCAGCGGGCGGCGAACAGGATGACCGCGATCAGGACGAGCCCGACCGCCACGATGACGAAGTAGTGATGCGTCTGTCCGGTCTGTAGCCGGCGACTCTGGTGGCCGGCCAGACTCACGCCACGACCGGTCGCCTCAACAGCCCCGTCCACGCCCGAGTCGTCGGCCCGTCGCGAAACAGCCGCCGTCAGCATCGTTGCCGCGGCCGTCGCGCGGACGACCCCGTCGATGGTGAACTCGACACGTCGATCCACAAGCGACGAGATGAGCTGGGCGACCCGGGCTGAAGCCCGGATCCCCGCATCGATCACCCGGTCGTCGGCTCGCCCCAGGGCGGCGGAAAGTCGAAGAGTAGGCGCGACGACCAGGGCAGAGGTCACGCGCGGCAGCAGCAACCAGTCCCCGACGGCGGCCTGGATGGACGGCCTGACGCCCAGGTCGAGGAGCCGCCCACGACGATCGAGGAGGATGACGACGAGCCCGGCCCCAAGGAGCAGCCCGACGGCGGCGACGAACTCCCAGGCTGAGCCCGCCGCCAGGTCCCCCCCGGTCAGCCCCTCGACGACGTCCGATGTGCCGGGTAACCACAGGGCCCCGAGCGCGATGGTCGTGACCGCCAGGACGGCGAGCGCGGCGAGCTCTGTGGTCGTCGGCCGTCTGACCAGACCCGCAGGCTCGCCGGGCCCGAACGCCAGCAGCTGGAATCGGCCCACGTACATGGCCCCAAGGAACCCGACCACGAGCGTCGCGATACCAAGTGCGGCGGAAGTGTCCATGGCTGCGGCGACGATCGACTCCTTGCTCCAGGCACCCCCGAGGGGCGGGAGTCCGGCCAGCGCGAGCGTGCCCACCCCGGCCGCGACCGCGACGAACGGCAGCGACCGACCCAGCCGGAGCCGCCCAAGGAGCGTGCTCCCGGTGGCATGGATCGCGACCCCGGCCGCCAGGAAAAGCAGCGACTTGAAGGCCGCGTGCGTCACCAGCTGACTCCCGGCCGCTGCGGTGGAGCCCGCGCCGATGGCGACGAACATCAGGCCGTATTGGGCCGAGGTGGACGCCGCGAGGACGCGCTTCGTCTGGGTCTGGAACATGGCCACGACGCCGCCGCCAAGGGCGGTCAGCAGGCCGACGATCGCGATCGCCGGCAGAAACCAGGCGACGGAGTCGAGCGCCGGGGCCAGTCGGATGAGGAGATAGGTTCCGGCCGCCACCATCGTCGCCGAGTGCAGCAACGCGGACACGGGCGTCGGTCCGGCCATCGCGGCGAACAGCCATGGGCTGAACGGCACCTGCGCGGACTTGGCTGCGACGGCCACCAGGACCCCGGCTGCCACGATCTCGCGCCATGGCGATGCCGCGTCGGCGAGCCCGGTGAACGCGAATGACCCGGTCGCCGCGAAGACCGCTCCCGCCGCGATGTACAGGCCCAGGTCGCCAAGGCGTGTCGTCAGGAACGCCTGCGTGCCCGCCTCCACGTTCGCTCGATCGCGCCAGCCGTGACCGATGAGGGCCCAGGATGTCGCGCCCACCAGCTCCCAGCCGATGAGCAGGGTCACGAAGTCGGCCGCCACGACCAGGAGCAGCATCGCGGCCACGAACGCCAGCATCAGGGCCAGGAGACGCGCCCGTCCATCGGACTCGGTCACCGCCGCATAGGCGACCACGACCGCCGCGATGAATGGGACGAGGACCACCATGACCCGCGCGAACCCATCGACACGGAGTGCCAACCCGATCGCGGGGCTCCAGGCAAACGCAACGACCGGTTCCGTCGCGGCGGCCCAGATGCCAAGGACGATGGACGCCACCAGCGAGCCAACGGCGACCGGCCCCGCGAGCCCAGGCCGACGGCGCGTGAGCCACACGGCAGCCGCCGCCGCGAGCGGCAGCAAGGGCAGGATCAGGACGTTCATCCCTTGAGCCGCCGGAGCTTCTCCGTGAT
The DNA here is from genome assembly GCA_031407755.1 of Chloroflexota bacterium. GTDB lineage: Bacteria > Chloroflexota > Limnocylindria > Limnocylindrales > CSP1-4 > SPCO01. Next base: position 19,866 of record JANOIS010000191.1, read on the forward strand.
ATCCGCCCGGCGGACCCGGTAGACACCGGCGATCAGGGCGAAGCCGAGCGTCATCTCGACGGCCATCACGGTCAGGAACACGACGCCGAGCATCTGACCCTGCGGGTTGCCGCCGGCGGCTCGGGCCCACAGCACGACAAGGGCCAGGATCGCGGCGTTGATGATCAACTCCAGGCCCATCATCAACATGACGAATGACTGCTGGCTCAGCGCGCCGTACACGCCGATCCCAAAGAGCGCCGCGGCCACGATCAGGACGGCCTCCGTGGTCACGTCGCGTCCTCCTCGTCTGGCTGGAGCGACGGCTCGACTGAGCCGTCCTCGGCGACGCCGTACCGTCCCCGCCGACCAGCGATGGCGACGGCGCCGATCATCGAGGTCAACAGGGTGACGCCCGCCGTCTGGAACACGAGCATCGAATCACCAAGGAGTTCCACGCCGAGCTCCTCCGTCGCCGATGCGGGATCTGGCGCCGGGTTATCGGGAAAGTCACCCAGCACGGCCACACCGGCCAGGGCCAGGAAAGCCACGATGCCGGCGATCGCCGCGATCCGGTTCTGATGGACCATCACCATCGGGTTGAGGCCCGCCGGGTTCATCATGAACATCACCATGACGATGGCCATGACCAGCATCTCGCCAGCCATCATCAGGATCAGGACCATGCCCAGGAACTCCGCCCCAAGGAGGACCAGGATCCCGCCCACCGCGGCGAACGAGGCGAGCAGGTAGAACGCAGCCCGGACCATCGAATCCGTCCTGAATACCCGGTATCCGGCGACGATGGAGCCTGCTGCGAACACGAAGAACGCAATATCGACGATAGGCCCGCTGATCACAGGAGGAAGGCCCCGGAGACGAAGATATTGAGCAGCGCGAGCGGGATCAGGATGACCCACGAGACGAGGACGAAGGCCTGGATCCGGACGCGGGCGAACAGGTGGCCGGCCAGCACGATCGCGGTGAGCAGGATCGCCGTCTTGATGATCATCCAGACCGGCCCAGGCAGGAGTGGGCCGTACCATCCGCCGAGGAAGCCGGCCGCCCCCATCGCCGCGACCGCAACCAGCATGGAGGACCGCGCGACGGCCCACAGCAGCCGGGCGATGCCGGCATCCTCGGCACTGGTCCCGCCCGCAAGGTCGGATCCATCCGGGAGGTTCAGCGGCCCCCAGAAGCTCACGGCGAGACCCACCACGAAGTAGATGGGCAGGCCGAGCGGCTGGCGGACGACGTTCCAGAGCGGCTCCTGGGTCTCCACGATCCGGACGATGGACAGCGATTCGGCGGGCAACGCCGTGGCCAGCATCGCCAGCAGGAAGGGGATCTGGAACGACAGGGCCTGGGCGCCATAGCGATACGCGCCGATCAGCGGGAACGTGGAGTTCGGCGACCAGCCGTGCAGGAACACCGCGATCATCACGAAGGCGATCGCGGCGGAGAACGCCAAGAAACCAGTGTCCGGATCAGCCACGACCAACCCTGGTCCCAGCGGGACCATCGCGAGCGCGAACACGGCCAGGCCGGCCAGGAGAGCAGGCGCCAGGGCCCAACCGGCGGCATCCGGCCGCTCCGTCGTCGTCCGCGTCTGCGTCATGAGCCATGCGGCCGTTCGCGCCGGAGCCAGGAGCGTCGCGCGAGGCCGGATCGCGTCGCCCGCGACGACGCGCGCCACCAGCCCATCCGCCACCGCCACGAAGTAGACGCCCACGATGAGCGCAACCGTCACCGCGAACAGCGCGACCTCCAGCGGCGCGGCGGCGTTCACGCCGTCGCCCGGAGCGTTTGGTTTGGCCCCACGGCGGCCGCCTCATCAAGGTCCAGGTCCAGGCCGACGAGCGTCGCGATCGCATCGCCCCATTCCAGCCCGATCAGGAGATCCGGGATCAGCTCGAGCGCCCGTTGTGTCGGGCTGTCGCCGGGCGCAAGTCGACCACGGGGCGATTCGACTCGCCCCACGATGGTCGTCGCGCGACCAGCCGCTCTGCCCGCCAGGTCAAGCGACCGCGCGGCTTCCTCAAGGCGGATCTGCCACCAACCGGACGGACCGCCGGCATCGGTCACATACGGGGCGAAGCCAAGGGCCCGATAGCTCTCGTCCTCGAGCCGAACGTCCTCCGCCAGCCCCGCGGCCCGCGCCACCGGGCCCATGCCAAGACCGGTCATCTGCGCATCCGCGAGCTGCGTGCCGCGCGGCAGCGACCATCGGTGGACGCCACTTCTCCGCACGTGGCCTGCCAAGGCGCGCACGCGGCTCCCATCACCACCCTTGACCTCGTGGGCCAACCGCAACGCCCGCCGTCCCAGGGCGAGCATGCCCTGCGCGATGAGGGCATCGGACAGCCAGCGTAGATGATCGCGGGCGCGCGCCAGCTCGAGCTCGGCGATCGAGACCGGGCCGGACAGGGCGCTGATGAACGGCGACGTGGCTCCACCTGTGGTCGGGATGGAGCCCGACATGGCGACGGCGACCTCGGTCAGTACGTCGCCGGCCAGCTTCACGTCCAACACGAGTCCGGCCGGGAGGCGCGGAAAGAACGGGCCGAGCGTTACCGGCAGGACGTCCAGTCGCAGCCCATCGCGATCGATCCCAAGCTCCGCCATGGGCCGCCCGTACGGCGTGCCTCCGGTCATCCCGGTTCCGCCCTGACCGTACGGCCCCACGTCGCGCCACGCGACCGCGTCGATGTCGGGCAGGATGGCGGGCTCGGAGGCTCGGCGGCCCAGGAGCAGGTCACGGGATGTGGTCCGGAGCGCAGGCAGCGGGTCGTCCTCGGTGACGACGACCGCCGCCGGACCTTCGCGTCGGTCGAACGGATCGTCTCGTTGCCAGGCGATCGTCGCCCGGGGATGCGGCAGGGCGTCATGGAGACGCACCAGCGCGCCCGCATCCGCGTCGGCGGTCGGGCCGGCGATCAGCAGGATGGCCGCCGCGCGCGGGGTATCCACGAGGCAGACCCCTGGATCCAGGCGGAGATCCTGGACGGCGGCTCGCATGCCGGACCCGGCGACGGCGAAGACGGGTATCGGACCTGTGGCCGCGAAACGCGCGATCCGCGATCTCAAGACCACTCGAACGCGCGCTCCCGCCAGGCGTAGAGGATCCCGAGCAACAGGATCACGATGAACATGCCCATCTCCACCATCGCGATGAGTCCTTCCGACACGAACACGACGGCCCACGGGTACATGAACACCATCTCCATGTCGAAGGCCAGGAAGATCAGCGCCATCGGGTAGTACCTGGCGTGGTACCGATTCCAGGCGTGGACCCTGGGCTCGCGGCCTCCAGTGAACGGTGTTCGTTCCGGGATGGCCTGACGCCGCCCGCGGCCCGCGTTTGCCCCCCACCACAGCATCAGGGCAGCCGCGATCGCCGCCACGAAGACGGCGAATGCCACGGCGAGCGGCGCGAGCGCAACCACGAATCGAAGTCCTACCGCTGTCAGTGGGCCGTTAGATGTAGTCCTCCGGCGACTCCTTGAAGCTGTCGGCGCAGTCCTGGCTGCAGAAGTAGTACGTCTTGCCGTCGTGCTCGATCGACGCCACGGCGTCCGCGGGCCGGATCTTCATCTGGCACACCGGGTCGGTCACGACTACATCATTCACGGTCATCTTGAGATCCTCTTTGACGATGATGGGGCCACAGTCCGTGGACGCGACGGTCTTGCCGCGCTGACAGGTCGACGGTCACGAGCCGACCTGACGGTCACGTGAGCCACGGCTGAGAAACTGACGACTGCCACGATAGCGCCTCCGTCCAGACCAGTACGACCGTCGTGTCGTAGGATGCCCCGGTGAACGGGCAAGTGTTGGTAGCTCCGAGTCGGACAGGACGACTGCGCTCGTCCCTCGATCGGCGATTCTGGCTGGCCGCAGCCCTTGGCACTCTGGCGGCGGCTCTCATCCTGGGCGTGCCGTCAGCCGTGATTCCCAACCCGTTCTTCGTGCGCATGACGCCGACAGAGCCCGCGAACTACCTCGTCTGGCTCATCTCGGCACCGTTGTCCGGTCTGCTCATCGCGACCTACGTTGGCCGACGCGGCGTCGCGTCTGACCCCCACGCCGATACTGGCACCGGTCGCATCACCGTCGCCGGCATCGGCGCGTACCTGGCGATCGGCTGCCCCATCTGCAACAAGATCATCGTGGCCGTCCTCGGCGTCTCGGGTGCACTCAACGTCTTTGCGCCGCTCCAGCCGGTCATCGGCGCGCTGTCGATCGCGTTGCTCGCCGGCACCCTCGTGTGGCGACTACGGATGCGGGCACAAGGCTGCGAGCGCTGTGTGGTCGCGGGAAGCTCCGAACCTGCGTCGGACTCGGCGCCCATGCGTCGATAGGGGTTCGACCGACGATCGCCGATGATCCGTACCACGGTGGCCGCATGCCTCACGGTGGCACTCCTGCTGGCCGGCTGCCAGGGCGTGAGCGATGACCCGCGGTGTCTCGCGCGGGGCGAACTTCTGAAGGCGGCGGCCCTCATCGAGCGGGCGGACGCCGCCGAGACGGCCGGCGACGAGGATGGGGTCCGGCAGGCCGTGGAGGGTGCCGAGGACCTGGTGGCAGCCGCCCGTGCGAGGCTCCGCTCTGCCGACACGGAAGGGACCGACGCCACCGTCCGCCGGATGACAGAAGCCGCGAACTACCTGGGATTCATCACCGAGGAGTTCGCCGCTACTGGCGCGGTCGACGGCACCCTCGTCCAGTTCGCCGTCCGAGAACTGGATCGCCCGGCCGTTGGCGACGCGGCTCCCATGAACTGCTGATCGCTATGCCCGGTGGGTCGATGGATCTTCTCAGGCGTCGCTCATCTGGCGTTCAGCTTCGGAACTCAGCATCGGGACGAAACTCCATTCTGAATCCACGAGGTGCATCCGTGCCGAAGCGCACATTCCTGTTCGTCACCCTGCTGGGCGGCCTGGTGGTCGGCGTCGTCGGGACCGTGGCCGCCTATTCGCTCCAGCGATTGACGTCGGGCACCACCGCGGCCTCGACCCCGATCGACCGCGCAACGCTCGAGCAGATCCTGGCCGAGCCGGAGATCGCGCCGACCGGTCAAACTCGCCGGTTCGACCTCGTCGTCCAGGAGACCCCGTGGGAGTTGCTCCCCGGCGTGACCACGGACGCGATCACGTTCAACGGCACGGTGCCCGGGCCGACCATCCGCGTGACCGAAGGCGACACCGTCGAGATCGAGGTCACGAACAAGCTCGATATTTCGACCTCCGTTCACTGGCACGGCCTGCATGTGCCCAATGACCAGGACGGCGTCGCGGGCATCACCCAGGACCCGATCGCGCCTGGCGAGACCTACTCGTACCGGTTCACCGCGCCTCACGCCGGGACGTTCATGTACCACTCCCACGGCGAGCAGAGCCGCGATCAGATGGACCGCGGCCTGTACGCGCCGTTCATCATCGACCCGCAGGGCGCCGATCCCATCGCCACCGATCGGGAGGTCATCCTGGCCCTCGGCAACTGGATGATCGGCGACGGCATGGCCGGGATGGACGCCATGAGCATGGACTACGACTACTTCACGATCAACGGCAAGTCATTCCCGGCGACCGAATCGATCGATGTGGCGGAAGGAGAACTGGTCCGGCTCCGGTTCATCAACCCGAGCCAGACGATCCACCCGATGCATCTTCACGGCACGGACATGGCGGTCATCGCCAAGGACGGTGAGGCGCTCCCTGAACCGCAGCGGATCAACACACTCGACATCGCGCAGGGGGAGACATACGACGTCGTCTTCCGCGCCGACAATCCCGGTACGTGGCTGCTCCATTGCCACGATCTCCACCACGCGTCGAACGCCGGCGTCGAGCCCGGCGGACTGATCGTGGCCATCAACGTCCGGCCCGCAGGCGATCCCGCTCCGACCGTGGGGCCATCCGGTCCAGCGCCTTCCGGCGGCCCATTGCCTACGATGGAGCCGGGCATGACCGACATGCCGGGCATGAGCCCGGTCCCGTCGATGACGCCTTGAACCATGAGGTCGCACCATGACCGATGCCACGCGCATCCTCGTCGTCGACGATGATCCAAAGATCCGGACGGTCGTGCGCCGCGGCCTTGCCTACGAAGGCTACCGAGTCGTCGAGGCGGCGTCGGGCGAGGAAGGCCTGGAGAAGGCGCGCGAACACCTGCCGGACCTCGTCATCCTGGACGTGATGATGCCGGGGATCGACGGCCTGGAGGTGACACGTCGCCTTCGTGCCGCGGGCGGTGAGGTCGCGATCCTCATGCTCACAGCGCGCGATGAGATCAAGGACCGGGTCGAAGGTCTCGAGACCGGCGCCGACGACTACCTCGTCAAGCCGTTCAACTTCGAGGAGCTCCTCGCCCGAGTCCATGCACTTCTGCGACGTCACGCGACACCGGCCGGCGAGATCCTCAGGTTCGCGGACCTGGAGTTCGACGTCGACGCGCGGGAGGCTCGGCGGCCAGGCCGTCAGATCGAGCTGACCACGACGGAGTACAACCTGCTCCTCTTGTTCATGCGCCATCCGCGCAAGGTCCTGACCCGGGACATCATCATGGAACACGTCTGGGCGTATGACTTCGAGGGCGAGTCGAACGTGCTCGAGGTGTATGTGCGCTATCTCCGTGGCAAACTGGAGGCGGGCGGAGAAGCCCGTCTGCTGCACACGGTCCGCGGGGCGGGCTACGTCCTCAAGGAGTGACGATCACGGGGCGCCAGCTGCCGATCAGGACGCGGCTCGCGCTGCTCTACACGGCGCTGCTCGTGGCCGCATTGGCCGCATTCGGGACCGGGGTGTACGTCGTCCTTCGCGATGAGCTCGAGCGATCGTTCGATGCGTCGCTCCTGGCCAACGCCGAGCATGCCGCCGGTGCGTTCGCCCAGGACGTGGATGTCAACGGTCGGTTGCGGCCCTTGAGCCGCTTGCTCGACCAGTTCGCATCGACCGGGGGTCGGGTCATCGTGCTGGACCCGAACGGAGCTGAGCTCGCGCGGTCGATGTCGTCGAGCTCCGACGACCTGCCGATCACCGCAGCCGACCTCGCGGCGGCCGACGCGCACGCGCATGCGGTGCGCGAAACCAGCGTCGCCGGGGATCAGCTCCGAATGGCCGTCGAACCTGTTGTGCTCGCAGGGGGCGGACGGGTGGGATATATCGTCTGGGCAGACACGACGAGACCGCTCCGCGAGCTCCTCGATACGGTCCGCTTCGCACTCCTGATCGGCGGATCGCTGGCGGCGGGCATGGCCCTCGTCGCCGGCCTGTTCGTCGCGCGGCGCGCGCTCCGACCGGTCGCGGAGGTGACCGACACGGCCCGGGCGATCTCGCTCTCCGGCGACTTCGGAGCACGGGTCGAGGTCGGTCGTGCGCGCGACGAAGTCGGCGACCTCGCCCTTGCATTCAACGAGATGCTGGCCGTGCTGGAGGAGAATCACCAGGCGCTCCAGCGGTTCCTGGGCGATGCATCCCATCAGCTGCGCACGCCGCTCACCGTCATCCGTGCCAACCTCGACCTGCTGCGACGGCCCGACCTGCCAGAGGCGGAACGGACCGAGATCCTCGCAGACGCTCGCGATGAAGCCGATCGCATGGCCCGGCTCATCGGCGACCTGCTGTCGCTGGCGCGGGTGGAGTCGGGTGCCCGGCTTGAGTTCGCTCCCGTCGAGCTGGACGCGCTGCTGGTCGAGTCGGTCCGTCGCCAGCACCAGGCCGCCCGCCACGTGCGGATGAACATCACATCGGTCGAGCCGGCGGTCGTCGACGGCGATCGCGATCGGCTGCGGGAACTGCTCGGCATCCTGCTGGACAACGCTGCGCGGTACACGCCGGACGGGGGTCGCGTGACGGCAGACCTGGAGATCCGCGATCGACGGGCGGTCATCCGGGTAGAGGACACTGGCATCGGCCTCGATGGCGCGGACCGCGAGCAGCTGTTCGAGCGACTGTATCGCGGTCAACGAGCCCGAGCGATGCGTCCGTCCGGGACCGGTCTTGGGCTCGCCATCGCGAACTGGATCGTCGAGGCCCATGGCGGGACGATCGAACTGCTGGATCGCGACGGCGGGGGCACCGTCGCCCGCGTTGCCCTTCCGCTGCACGCATCATGAGCGTGCCGCGGATCCTGGTGGTCGATGACGAGGCGCCGATCGTCGAACTGGTCCGCACCTATCTGGAGCGGGATGGGATGGAGGTGATCGAAGCGCACGACGGCCCGTCCGGACTGCAGTCGATCCGCGACCTGGCCCCGGATGTCATCGTCCTCGATGTGATGCTGCCCGGCATCGATGGCATCGAGGTGCTCCGCCAGGCGCGGATGTTCTCCGATGTCTACGTCATCCTGCTGACCGCCCGAGCTGACGAGGTGGACCGGATCGTCGGCCTGTCGGTCGGGGCCGACGACTACCTGGTGAAACCCTTCTCTCCGCGCGAGTTGGTGGCGCGCGTGCGAGCGTTGCTCCGCCGTCCGCGTGCCGACCGGGTCGCTTCCGACGATTCCTGGCGCGCCGGCGACCTGGAGGTCGATGCCCGCCGTCACATGGTCGCGGTCGGCGGCGTAAGGGTCGAACTCACCGCCATCGAATTCGACCTGGTGGCCTCGCTGATCCGCGAGCGCGGCGTGGTGTTCACCCGTCAACAGCTTCTCGACCGCGTGTGGGGGATGGACTACGTCGGCGAGGAACACGTCGTCGATGTGCACCTCGCCAAC
>JANOIS010000296.1:0-1892 GCA_031407755.1 Chloroflexota bacterium
GACCGGCGGTCGAGGTGACGACGCGGAACCGCCGGCACGGCTTCCGATCTCGCCCGAGCCTGAACTCGGCGTCAGGAAGTCCACGAACGGATCCAGCAGACGCGTGAATTCCATCGGGATGACGAACTTCGTGGCCGGACCCGCTCCGAGCGCCTTGAGCGTCTCCAGGTACTGGAGCGACATCGTCTTCTGGTCGACCCCAGTGGCCGCCTCGTAGATCCGGGTCAGGGCCTGGCCGAAGCCCTCGGCCCGCAGGATGGCCGCCTGGCGATCACCCTCGGCCTTGAGGAACTCCGACTGCTTCTGGCCTTCGGCGACGTTGATCGCCGCCTGACGGGTTCCCTCCGACTCGGTGATCACGGCACGCCGGGTCCGTTCCGCCGATAGCTGGCGGTTCATCGCCTCCTGGACCTCGCGCGGCGGGGTGATCTCACGGATCTCGACGGTCGTCACCTTGCCGCCCCAGCGCTCGGTCACTTCGTCGAGCTTGACCCGCAGGACCTCGTTGATCTGCTCGCGCTTGGACAGGACCTCATCGAGCAGGATGTCGCCGATGACGGCGCGCAGGGTGGTCGTCGCGACGCCCTGTAGCGCGCCCGCAAAGTTGACCACGTTGACGACGCTCTTGAGCGGGTCGCTGATCCGCCAGTAGATCAGGAAGTCGACATTGATCGGTGCGTTATCCCTGGTGATCGTGGTCTGGCTCGGGACCTCGATGAACTGCTCGCGGACGTCGACCTTGACCGGCCGGTCCACGATCGGCACGAGGAACCGCAGCCCGGGTTCGCGGATCATCGACTCGTTGGTGCGACCGAGCCGGAAGACGACCATCTTCTCGTATTGCTGGACCACCCGAACCGACAGATAGACGATCGTAAGCACGACGACGAGGATGAACGCGACGATCGCGGCCAGAACTGGGGTTTCCATCAGACCTCCGTTGAATCAGGACTCGATGATGACGATGATGGGTCCGCTGCGACGATGACGGTCAGGCCGTCCGTTGCGATCACGCGGACCGGAACTCCGCGCTCGAGAGATCGGCCATCGGCCGTCCGGGCCGACCACTCCTCGCCGGCGACATAGATCGAGCCCAGGGGATCGATCGCCCGTCGAACGACGCCGATCGTGCCCCTTCGCGGCTCGAATGAACTGCCCACGATGCCGACCGGGGACGCCATCCCACGACTACCGACGGCCGCCCAGACCACGAACGCGACGAGCAGTGCGGCCGTCACGGTAGTGGTCACGATGACCGGTTGGGCGACGCTGGCGAGGGGCGCGAAGGGATCGCCCGGCTGGGTGTAAAGCGCTGATGCGCCCAGGGCGAAGCAGATCAGCCCACCGAAACCCAGCAGGCCGTGACTGGTGACCGTCAGCTCCAATCCAAACAGGATCATCGCGAGGATGATCAGCAGCAGGCCCCCGACGTTGAGTGGCAGGCTGCCGAACCCGATAAAGGCCAGGACGATCGCGAGCGCGCCCAGGATGCCGGTGACGAAGTTCGGGCTCTGGAGCTCGAACAGCAGGCCGTAGAACCCGATCGTGAACAGGATGAACGCGACGTTCGCGTCCGACAGCAGGTGAAGGAACGCCTGGAACGGGTTCATCGATAGCTCGATCGGGCTGGCGCCGGCCACGTCGAGCGTCTGCGCCTGTCCACCGACCATTACCGTCCGGCCGTCGGCGAAGGCCAGGACCGCCTCGATGCTGTCGGCAATGCCGTCAACGGCGCCGACGGCGACTGCCTCGGACGCGGGCGATGAGCGCGCGTCACGAACGGTCTCCTCGGCCCAGTCCACGTTCCGTCCGCGGACCTCCGCGATCGAGCGGATGTTGGCGATCGCGTCGTTGAGGACCTTCTTGCCGAGCGTCCCCTCGATGTCCTCGCC
>JANOIS010000346.1:0-21041 GCA_031407755.1 Chloroflexota bacterium
GGCGCCATCTGGCGCGGGCCCGTCTGGTGCGATGATCTGCCATGTCGGCTGGTCGACGAGATCCATGCGCGGCTCGGCGGCCACGGGCTCCGGTACGACGGCCACGGGCTCCGGTACGGCGGCGGCCACGGGCTCCGGCTCGGCGGCCACGGGCTCCGGCTCGGCGGCCACGGGCTCCGGCTCGGCGGCCACGGGCTCCGGCGCTGGTTCGGGCTCGGCGGCGGCCACGGGCTCCGGTACGGCGGCGGCCACGGGCTCCGGTACGACGGCCACGGGTTCAGTGGTCCGCTCCAGCTCGAACGCCGCGATTTCCGCATCCAGACTTTGGCCTGGTCGGAATCGTCGAAGCAGTCTGGCGGTCTGCGATACCGCAGATACGGCGCGACCCGCCACGTCAGCCGGATCGATCTGCGCCGGACCCGGCAGGTCCGCCTCGTCCGCTACGGCGAACGCCGGATCCGCCTCGACCGCAGAGTCGACTTCGTCGGACGCGGCGATCGCTGGATCTGCCTGGGCCGCCGCATCGGATGCCTCGACCGCAGAGTCGACCTCGTCGGACGCGGCGACCGCTGGATCTGCCTGGGCCGCCACATCGGATGCCTCGACCGCGTAGAGCGAAGCAAGGCGAGCCGCCGCATCGATCGACTCATCATCGACCTCATCGGCTGCGGCGACCGTATCGTCGATCGAGCCGACATCCTCCGTCATGAGGTCCGCGCTCGGCCACGCCATGGCCTCGAGTCGCGGTAGCTCCTCATGGCCGTTCTGCAGATGATCGAGGCCGTTGGCCCCATTGATGGCATCGGCCGTCCCGAACTCGCCGCGCGCGTCCAGGTCCGGGAACGGCGCCGGCAGGATCTCATGGCCGAGGTGCGGCGCACACGACAGGCAGCGACCGTCCACCTCGTTCCAACAGTTACCGCATGTGTACTGCCGGCAAGTCATGCAGAAGTTGAACGTCTTGTGAAAGGCGTCCAGCTGCTGCGTCGTGGCTGCTCGATCCGTGTCGCTGCGGGCCGCCGCCATCGCCTCGTCCATGGACGTGTCGTCCGACATGACGAAGTTCTTGAGGCCGCGGGACATCACCTTGATGCCCTTGAGCCGAGGCCCGCGCCGCGCCGCGGATTCAAACGTGTAGCGCGTGCCACATCGTTCGCAGAAGGATTCGGTGAGGATCTCCGGCATCAGTTCCCTGGTTTGCGCTGGACATGTCGTGGCGGACGCACCGCCGAACAGGGGCGAGAGTATACCCCAGGGTTCTGACTGCCCCTCCGACGTGGGTACTCCGGATGGCCGCGGATGGTCCGGGGGATCGCCCCTGAGGTCGCGCCCGAGCCTCTGCTAGGCTGCGACCGACCATGCCGCCGCTGGCCGCCATCGAGCGGTTCTTCGAACGACTTCTCGAGCGTCCGTCCGCTCGGCTGTTCCGTGCCCGGCTGCAACCGATCCAGCTTCAGCGCCGGATCGAACGAGCGATGGAGGCCGAGCGACTGGCCACCGCAGATCGAACCCTCGTTCCAAATCGGTTCGTGATCCACCTCCATCCTGCCGACCTGGCGGGCTTCGGCGAGATGACCGGTTCGCTCGCGTCCGAGCTCGCCGACGGGGCCCTGATGTTCGCCCGGACGCGACGCTACACGCTCGTGGACCGCCCGCGCGTGGATCTGCTTGGCGACACGACCGTCGAGCGTGCCGAGATCCGGGTCATCGCCCGCTTTGCGGACCCGATCGCCGGGCGCGAGCGGCGCGACCTCGATGGCCCGGATCCACCCAGCGATCACGGGGCGATGTCCGATCTCGGTGGCGGACGACCCAGACACGAATATGGCGATGGCGGACCGACCGACACCATGGTCTTCACGGTCCCGCGTCCGACCGCGCCGGCGGCCCGCCTGCGCATCATCGCCGCCGACGGCACGGAGACGGAGTGCGCGTTCGACGGTTCGGGCATCACGATCGGTCGGGCGGCAGACAACGACCTGGTCCTCCCGGACGGTCGCGCGTCCCGCCACCACGGCAGGATCTCGGGGCGTCGCGGGACGCTCGTGTACGCCGATCTCGGCAGCACCAACGGTTCGCGGGTCAACGGCGTGTCCGTCGGGGAGCTGGTCCTGGGGTCTGGGGACCGTATCGAGGTGGGCGATACGGTGATCATCGTCGAGGAAGCTACGGACGGCTCCTGATGGATGGATTCCTGCTGGTCATCTGGGTCGTCCGGCTCCTGTTCCTGGCGTTGCTCTACATCTTCCTCGCCCGGGTGGTTCGGTCGTTGCTGCGCGATCTGCGGGTGGCCGGACGTGAACACGGGGTGGCGCTCGGCCGCCTGATCGTCCTGGCGTCGCCGGGTGGGGAGCCGGAGACCGGGCGATCGTTCGATCTCGATGCGATCACAACGCTCGGACGGGACGTCAACAACGCGATCGTCGTCGATGACCCGTTCGCATCCACCGAGCATGCCGTGCTGACCTACCGCGGTCGGAGCTGGTACGTCGAGGATCTGGGGAGCACCAACGGGACGTACGTGAACGGTCGCGTGGTGGCTGCGATCGCGCCGCTCGGATTCGGCGACGAGGTATCGATCGGCCAGGTCCGCCTGCGGCTCGAACGAGCCCGGACGTCTTGATCGACGCCGCCAGTCCGGGGCCGACGGCCGAAAAGGCTCCGTCCGCCGGCCCTCCACGGACCGCCGGGCAGGGATCCGTCGTCGGGTTGCCGCGGATCCTGGGTCCGATCCGACCGCGCGTTCGTGGCACCGAGGCCAGGTTGCTTGCCCTGGCGGCGATCGCGCTGCTTGTCGGGAGCGTGTCACTGAACCTGTCCGTCAACGGGACGCTCGCGCCCTATGAGCCGCGACAGCTGGCGATCTACCTCGGGGCCCTTGCCCTCTCGCACCTCGTCCAGGTCCTCGCCGGTCGGCGCTCCGATCAGGTACTGCTGCCGGTGGTTGGACTCCTTGGCGGCATTTCGCTGCTGCTGATGCAGCGGCTGCCGCAGGGCCTCGTGACCATGGATCTTGGCGAAACGACGCTCGGACTTGGTCAGGTCCAGCTCATCTGGCTCGTGCTCGCGATCACGGTGGCCACGACCATCGGGGTCGTCGTCCGCTCCGATGCCTGGCTGCGGCGCTACAAATACACGTGGGCGGCGGCCGGGATAGCCCTGCTGCTGCTCACGTTCGTGTTCGGGTCGGACGTGGCGGGTCAGCGACTCACCCTGCGCCTCGGGCCGATCGCCGGTCAGCCATCGGAGTTGCTCAAGGTCATCCTCGTGGTGTTCCTCGCGGGCTACCTCTCGGAGAACCGGCCGCTCCTGATCGAGCAGGACACTCGTCTTGGGCCGCTCCGTCTGCCGCCCCTGCCGTATCTCGCGCCGATGGTGGCCATGTGGGCGATCGCGCTCGGCATCGTGGTGATCCAGCGGGACCTCGGGGCGGCCCTGCTGTTCTTCGCGGTCTTCCTCTCCCTGACCTACGCCGCGACGGGGCGAATCAGCCTCGTCGTGATCGGGCTTGCCCTGTTCCTGGCCGGCAGCACCCTGATGGCGAACCTGTTTGATCACGTTGGCGCCCGTGTCGCGATCTGGCTGGATCCGTTTGCCGACCCGTTGGGAGCCGGATATCAGATCGTCCAATCGCTCCACGCGTTCGCTCGTGGCGGTCTGCTCGGGACCGGCCTCGGTGAGGGGTTGCCATTGGTCGGCGGCCGGCTGCCCATCCCTGAAGTCCACACCGATTTTCCGTTGGCGGCCCTCGGTGAGGAGCTCGGGCTCGTCGGCGTCATCGCCGTGCTCGGCCTGTTCTTTGTCGTCATCCAGCGCGGGCTGCGTATCGGAGCGTCGGCTGCGGACGACTTCCGGGCGATCCTCGCGACCGGTCTGGCGCTGGTCATCGGTGTCCAGGCATTCATCATCGCCGCAGGCAATCTCAAGGTTCTGCCGCTGACCGGGGTCACGCTGCCGTTCATCAGCTACGGCGGGTCGTCTCTGCTCGCCAACGCCGTCGTCGTCGGCCTGCTGCTGGCTCTGTCGGATCGGGGCGTCGAGGCTCCACCTCCGCCCGGTGGCACGACCGGCTGGCGAGGCCTGTTGCGCCGGACGGGCCGTTGATGTTCGTGACCTCACGCCGTCGCCGGCCACTCGGGCGAACGATCTCCCACGTCGCGCTCGTGCTCTCGATCGCATTCGGGACCCTGGCCGGGGCGGGGGGTTACTGGGCTGTGATCAAGGCGCCGGAGCTCGTCCGCTCGCCGAACGACCCGGCGGTCATCGCGGCAGCACGGACCGTCCCGCGCGGGATCATCGTGGACCGGGATGGCCAGACCCTCGCCCGAAACGAGACCGACGCCAACGGCGAGATCTTCCGGGTATACCGAGGGCCCGCCATCAGTCACGTCGTTGGCTATGCCTCGGCCCGCTACGGTCGGGCAGGTCTCGAGCGTGCCTTCGACGCCGAGCTTTCCGGACTCGCGGGCGACCCGGTCGCCGATGCACTGCGCAAGTTCGGGGCGGACCCGTACGACCCGAAGCGGCTGACCCTATCGCTTTCGTACGACCTCCAACGAGCCGCCGTCTCGGCGCTCGGCGAGTTCCGAGGAGCGGTCGTGATGATGGATCCGCGTACCGGCGAGATCCTGGCCCTGGCCTCTACCCCGACCTATGACGCGTCCGCCATCGCGGATCCGGCCACGGCGACGGTGACGATCGAGGCTCTCCAGGCCGACGAGAACCAGCCGCTCCTGCCACGGGCAACGCTCGGGCGGTACGTGCCTGGGTCTGTATTCAAGATCGTGACGGCCATCGCTGGCCTCGGCTCGGGAGCGATCACTCCTGCCACGGTGTACAAGCAACAGCCCGATGCCGAGCGCGAGGGACTCGTCGTCGATGGCTTCCGGGTGCGCGACGGCCATCACCTTGCGACCGGCTCCGACCCACTCGACCTTGTCGGCGCGACGGAGGCATCATGCAACATCTGGTACGCGTTGACCGGCCTCGCGACCGGCGGCGATGACCTGGTCGACTACGCCGCCCGTCTCGGGTTCGGGGCGCCCCTGCCGTTCGACCTGCCGACGGCCGTATCGCAGGTCACCGGTGGTTCGGGGAATGGGCCGGGTGGGTTCGTGGACGACGTCGAGCTCGCCAACGCCGCCTACGGACAGGCCGAGACGTTCGTGACGCCCCTCCAGATGGCCCTCGTGGCGAGCACGGTGGCGAACGGCGGGAACCTGATGCGACCTCGGCTCGTGACCGCCATCACCGGTGAGAACGGCACCCGGACGCTGGATCCGGAGAGCGTGCGACGGGTGCTCGACGGCGACGATGCTCGAGCGATCAGTCAGGCCATGGTCGCCGCCGTCGAGGGCGACCTGGGACGGCAGTTCACGACCGGGGCCAGGATCCGGGGCATCACGACTGCCGGGAAGTCCGGCACCGCGGAACTCGGCGGGACAGGCGAGCCGCACTCGTGGTTCATCGGGTTCGCACCGGCCGAACAGCCGCGGATCGCGATCGCGGTCCTGGTCGAGCAGGCCGGTCGTGGCGCGGAAGTCGCGTCGCCGATCGCCGGCGATCTGATGGCCCGTTGGCTGGCGCAGTCGGAGTGACCGACCCTGATCGTCGAGCCGCGCGAATGACGGACCCTGATCGTCGCGCGGCGCGAGCGCCGGCCCCTGTCGAGCCGGGCGAGCGCCGGCCCCTGATCGAGCGCATCGGCCTGGCCGCCATCGCTGCCGTGCTGGCCGCGATGTTCGGCGGCGTGGCGCTCGCCGCTTGGTTCGGCAGTGAGCCGTTCCTCGCGGTGATGGCCGCGATCGGCTGTCTGATGACCGTCTGGGTCGGTGGCCTTACGTTGATTCGCGGCTAGCCACAAGAACCGGAATCACGCATCCGACGTACTATCCCATGACGCCACAGCGCCCCGGCGTGGTCCGTCACCAACGTGATCGGCGACACCCATGAACCGTCGCCCGTATCCGCCGTCCCCCCGCGAGAGAGGCCGATGACCAAGATCCAGGAAACCGGGGACAAGGTCCTCGCCAACGTCGAGCGCGTGATCGTCGGTAAGCATCACGAAGTCCGCCTGGCGCTCGTGGCCCTGTTGTGCCGGGGCCACCTGCTCATCGAGGATGTCCCGGGAACCGGCAAGACCGTCCTTGCCAAGGCCATCGCGCGCAGCCTCGGTTGCTCATTTCGGCGGATCCAGTTCACGCCGGACCTCCTGCCGTCGGACGTGTCTGGCCTGTCCATCTACAACCAGAAGACCCAGGAGTTCGAGTTCCGGCCCGGCCCCATCTTCAGCCAGGTCGTCCTCGCCGACGAGATCAACAGGGCGACGCCAAAGACGCAGTCTGCCCTGCTTGAATCGATGGAGGAGCGCCAGTCGACGATCGATGGCATGACCTACCCGATGCCGGACCCGTTCCTGGTCATCGCCACACAGAACCCCATCGAGTACGAAGGCACGTTCGCCCTGCCCGAGGCGCAGCTCGACCGGTTCATGCTGCGCATCCGCCTGGGCTATCCGCAGCCGATCGAGGAGATCGTCATCCTCGATGAGCAGAAGCGGACGCATCCGCTCGACGATCTCGAGGTGGTCCTGGGTGTCGAGGACCTGCGTGGTCTGCAGGCGGCTGTCCGGGAGATCTATGTCGACTCGACCGTCTCGGAGTACATCGTCCGGGTCGTCGGCGCGACCCGCAACCACCCTGATGTCTATCTCGGGGCATCACCGCGCGGCTCCATCGCGATGTACCGGGCAGGACAGGCCCTCGCCGGTCTCCTCGGCCGCGATTACGTCATCCCGGACGACATCAAGGCCCTCGCCGAGCCCGCGCTCGCCCACCGACTGATCATCAAGACGAGTTCGTCCATCCACGACGTGCAGGCCGGCCAGGTGATTCGCGAGATCCTCGACTCCACCCCGATCGATGGTATCCGGCCGACCGGCGGCGGCGGCCCGACTGAGTTGCGTCCCGGCGTGAGCGGTGCGCGGACCGCATCCGGCGCCTAGCACGACGACGGACCCATCCGAGACACGAGGGTCAACGAGTATGGTGAGACGACTTCAGGCGCTCGCGCTCGCGACGATCCTGGTCGTCGCCGCGTTCTCGACCGGTTACCCGTTCCTGTTCTACTTGCTCTACCTCGGGATCCTCATCGTGGGTGGCTCGTACGTCCTCGTGCGCCTGGGGTTGTCCGATCTCGAGGCGGGTTATGCGGTCAGCCAGCTCCATGGCCACGTCGGTGACCGGATGCGGGTTACCTACACCTTGCGGAACGGCAGCCGGATGCGTAAGCCCTGGCTGGAGGTCCATAACCCGACGACCATGCCCGGTGGATTGCCCGGTCGAGCCATCACGCTCGGCGGTCGGAGTGAGCGCTCGTGGCTCATTCGTGCTCCACTGACCCGTCGCGGCCACTTTCGCATCGAGCCACTCCACATCCGTACCGGCGACCCGTTCGGATTCTTCGAGGCGGCCGCGACGGTCGGACAGGGGGTCGGTGTCATCGTCTATCCGCGCCTGGAGCCGCTGCCGCTGTGGCGGCTGCCGGCGGCCAGCCTGGAGGGCAGCCACGCGAGCCCGGAGCGCACGCTCCAGACCACCCCGCTCGCGTCGTCGGTCCGGCCGTATGCGCCGGGCGACAGCATGAACCGGATCCACTGGAAAGCGACGGCCCGCCACGGCGAGATCCAGGTCAAGGAATTCGATCTCGAACAGACCGCGGACCTGTGGATCATCCTGGACCTCCAGAGAGCGATCCAGGTCGGTCGCGGCGATGACTCCACGACCGAGGTTGCGATCCGGGCCGCGGCGGCCATCGCGGACAAGGCCATCGCGGAGAATCGCGCCGTCGGGATGACCATCAATGCGGCGCGGACCGCCTATCTGCCGGCCGATCGAGGGGGCCGCCAGCACCTCAAGATCATGCAGCTCCTGGCAGCCGTGGAAGCCGACGCCTCGGCGCCCCTGGTCGAGACCTTGATCGGGTCGGTCGGACGACTTCGCCGAGGGATGAGTGCGGTCGTCATCACGGCTTCGCTGGATCCGAGCTGGGTCCGTCCACTCGCGGCCCTCCGTGCGCGTGGGGTGGCCTGTGTCGCGGTCACGCTCGATGCGCCGGTGTTTGCGCGCCAGGCGTACTCCGCGACGTCCGCGCCGAGTGAAGCGACGGATCTCGAGGCGCAACGATCACGCGCGTTGCGTCACGCGCTGGCCGAGTACGAGATCCGGGCCTTTGCGATCACCCCCGGCCGGCCCCTCGGTGAGGTCCTCGTCAGTTGAACACGGTCGAGGCCCCCGATCACGACACACAGGCGCGTCGGCGCCCATCGTTCGCTCCGGCAGAAGGCTGGTTGGCGCTCGCGCTGATCCTGCTGATGTGCCTGACCCTGGCCTGGTCGCTGGACGATGCCAGGCTCGTCCTCAACCGCGACGAGTTCACCGACTTCCTCGTGTGGGCGGCCGTCGGCGGGGTGCTCGCCGGGGCGATCGGCCCGTTCGTGGGTTGGGGTCGCTGGACGAGCCACCTGATCGGGGCGCTGTTCGCGGCGCTGCTCACGCCGATCCTCGTCGGTCTGGTGCTCCTGCCGGACGGTGGTGGCGTCGGCGCCCTGTTCGCCGCGACCGCGGAAAGCGCGATCGGGGCATGGACCGATCTCGTCGTCCTCGGCCGCCTGACGACCTTCGAATTCGGTCATCACCTGCTGGTCATCGGGCTCCTCGTATGGGCGACGTCGCAGTTCGCGGCGTACGCCGCGTTCGGTCATCGACGGCCGCTCAATGCGGTCGTCATCCTCGGCCTGCTGCTGCTCGCCAACATGTCCCTGACCGCACGCGATCAGCTCGCGTACCTCGTCATCTTCTCCATCGCCGCCTTGTTCCTGCTCGTGCGGTTCCACACGTTCAGTGAACAGAGCGACTGGCTTCGTCGACGGATCGGGGACCCATCGGCCATCGCCGGCCTGTATCTGCGCGGCGGTACGGTATTCATCGTCGCGGCGGTGATGGGTTCGCTCCTGCTCACGAATGTAGCCGCATCGGCGCCGCTCGCCGGGTCGTGGTCGGACATCGGCGCGCGCGTGATCGACTGGTCGCGCTCGATCTCGCGGTTCCTGCCGGAATCCGGCTCCGGCCGGTCGATCGGACCGGCCTTCGGCGATACCGCGCGCATCGGCGGCTCGTGGACGACCAACAACGACCCGGCGCTGACGATCGAGATCGATCCGGCCGAAACGTCGATCCCGTACCTCGCGGCGGTGGTCTACGACAAGTTCGAGCTGACCGGCTGGAGCCGCAGCGAATCGAGCGTGCTGGACCGAGCGGCGGACACGGACCTGTTGGCCCAAACGGGAGATCAGCTGGATCCCGCGGGACGGCGCACGGTCACGTTGTCGGTCACGCCCACGATCTCGCGCGGGAACGTGTTCATCCCGCTGATGCCCGTCGCCATCGACCAGCCGGTATCCGTTCGGCTTGTCGGCAAGACGGGCTACTTCGCCGGCCTGGAACGCTCATCGTCGACGACCGGCTATACCGTCACGGCGCTCATCCCGGCGACAGAAAAGGACGGCGGCCCGACCCAGAATCGCCTGCGTGTGGCAGGCACGGACTATCCGGCCGATGTCGTCGCGTTGTATGGCAAGGACACCGTGCCGGACGGCTCGCTGGGCCCCAACGCGATGGCGCTGTTGACGGAGATCGTCGCTGCGGCTGCCCCAAACCCGTATGACCTGGCCCGCACGACCCGTGATCTGCTCGTGGATCCAGCTCGTTTCCGCTACGACACGGACGTGACCGACGAAGACTGCACGGACCTCTCGACGGTCGAATGCTTCGCGACCATCAAGGCCGGCTTCTGCGAGTACTACGCATCGACGATGGTCATCCTGATGCGTGAGATGGGTGTACCAGCCCGCCTGGTGGAGGGGTTCCTGCCGGGCGAGCGGTCCGTGGGGACGGGGCGGTCACTGGTCCGCAACAGCGATGCCCACGCCTGGGTCCAGGTCTTCTTCCCGGGCTACGGCTGGATCGACTTCGACCCGACCGGCGGTTCCGTCGGGCAGCTGGCCCCACTTCCGTCCGGTCGTCCGGCAGCCAGCCCAACGGCCGGGCCGTCGCGCGGCCCGGCGGGATCGTTCGTACCGCCGCGCCGCGCCGATCTCGACGAACCGGGCGGTCTTGCCGGCGGACCCACCCCGAACCGGTCGAACTCGGCCGGACCGCTCATCGCGATCGCGATCCTGCTGGCGGTGGTCGTCGCCGCGATCGCGGCGGTCGTCTGGCAGCGCGGGCCGCGCGGTCCGGTGTCCGCGGACAGCGTTTACGAGTCCGTCGAGCGTTTGGCGTCGCGCTTCGGGTTCGGGGCGCGACCAAACCAGACCGTGTACGAATTCGCGGGTGTGCTGGGTGATGCCCTGCCATCCGTCCGGCCGGAGCTCGAGACCGTCGCGCGGGCCAAGGTCGAGGTGGCTTACGGCGGTCGTGTGCTCGGCGAGGACCGGCTCGCCGGCTTGCGGACGGCACAGCGGCGGCTGCGACTCGGGCTGTTGCGCCTTGGGTTGGTGCGGTTCGCGCTCCGACGTGGCCGGCGCGCCGGGGGCGGATGGCGGGTCGGTCTGCGCCGCCGATAGGGCTGGCGCGCGTTACCGTGCGCCCGCAACACGACAGCGCCGCGCGCGCCCTACAGAGCGCCGCTCCGGCTGCGCCGCTCCTGGGCGGCCTGGGTCTCCTCGTCCAACACTGTCGAGAGGTGCCCGGTCAGATTGTGTGCGCGCAGTACGGCGCGCCCCGCCCGGAACTCGACCACGGTGATCGCGCACAGATCCATCGACCACATCCAGAACCGTTCGAGCGGCAGGTCGAACAGGGTCAGGAGGCTGACCTTGAACACACCGTCGTGGGCCACGACGATCGACCAGGGCACGTCCACGGGTGCCGGTCCGTAGCCCGCGACCTGGGGCCGATCAAGCGTCCCGGGCGCGCGCCCGACAGCGAGCGTGGCGAGGACGGAGGTCAGAGCCGGTCGGACGCGCGCCGCCACCTGGGCCAGTGATTCACCCCCCGGAGCCCAGGCCAGGGTAGGCGTCTGACGCCATGCCGCCAGGGTATCGCCGTAGCGGTCCCCGATCTCGGTGCGATGCATGCCTTCCCATTCGCCCTGTCCGATCTCGAGGAAGCCAGGCTCCGGCCGGCCGGTCGGGGAGGGGACCATCGTCGCGCTGATGGCCTCGGCCGTTTGCGTCGTCCGGCGCAAAGGGGAGTGGACGAGCTCACGGAATGGGCCCTCGGACAGGGGCAGCGCGGGCGATTCGTGCGGGTGGGCCAGCCGTTCGGCAACAAGTGCCGCCTGGCGCAGCCCGGTCGGGGACAGCGGCGTCTCGGCCTGGCCCTGGAATCGCCCCTCGACGATGAATTCAGACTCGCCGTGGCGGACCAGCACGAGCGACGCCTCAAGCCCGGTCGGGATGAGGGGCGAGGACGCTCGGGACTCCATCTCGCCAACCGGCCCGCTCAGCGCTCGCCCCCGAGGCGGATCGCCCACAGCTCGATGACGGCCTCCTGGGTCCGGATCGCGGTCTCGACCGCTGGCGGAATATCGTCGTCCAGGGCAAGGATCATCAGGGCGTCCTCGCGTGGGCGGCTGCGGGCGAGGTGCATGGCGCTGATGTTGACGTCCGCAGCCCCAAGGATCGCCCCGATCCGCCCGACCATGCCGGGCCGATCCGAGTGGCGGGTGATGAGCATGACCTCCGCCGGCGCCATGTCGAGTCGGTAATCACCGAGTCTGGTGATGCGCGGCTCGCCACCGGCGACCGTTCCCGCGATCGTCACCGGCGCCGCTCCGCCGGTTTCGCCCGACAGCGTCAATTGCGCCGAGAATGCCCCGGCGTCGGGCGTCTTGCGCTCGACCACGGTGATGCCGCGAGCCCTGGCCAGCGCGCCGGCGTTGACGAGGTTGACCCGCTCCGTCGTGACGTTCTCGAGCATCCCGCGCAGCACCGCGGCGGTCAGCGGGGTGCCGTCGTGCTCGGCGAGATCGCCAGCGATCTCGAGCGTGAGGGTCTGGACGCCTCCGCGCGAGAACTGCGCGAAGAACCGACCAAGGACTTCGGCCAACGGCAGATACGGGGCGATCGCCCGGGCCGTTTCCGGGGTCAGGAGCGGCGCGTTGACGGCGTAGCGGGCACTCCGGCCAGCCAGGACGTCGAGGACCTGGGCCGCGACTTCTTCGGCGACGAGGACCTGGGCCTCGGCCGTCGATGCACCGAGATGCGGAGTCAGAAGCGTGTTCGGGGCGCCAAGCAGGGGTGAACCCGTCGGTGGCTCGCGGTCAAAGACATCGATCCCGGCACCGCCGAGATGCCCTGACGCCAGGGCCTCGGCCACGGCCGCCTCATCGACGATCCCGCCACGCGCCACGTTGAGCACGATCGAACCCGGCTTCATTCGAGCGATGGCCTCGCGCGCGATGAGCCCTTTCGTCGCGCGCGTCAGCGGGACATGGACGGTCACCACGTCGGCACGAACGAGGAGCGTATCGAAGTCGACCAGCTCAACCCCGTGGTGGGCGGCGCCCTCCGCTGTGACGTAGGGATCGACGCCGATGACGATCATCTCCATGGCCCGAGCGCGGTTCGCGATCGCCTGGCCGATCTTGCCCAGACCGATGATCCCGAGCGTTCGGCCACGCAGCTCGAGTCCTGTGAACTGGCTGCGCTTCCACTCGCCGCGCCGGACGGACGCGTCCGCGGCGGCGGTCCGGCGAGCCACGCCGTAGAGCAGGGCGAGCGTGTGCTCCGCTGCGGCGATCGTGTTGCCCGTCGGGGCGTTGACGACCGTGATGCCGGCGCGCGTGGCGGCTTCGAGGTCGACGTTGTCCACGCCGACGCCCGCCCGTCCGATGACGATGAGGCGCGTCCCGGCCGCGATCAGTTCGGCATCCACCTGGACCCCGCTGCGCACGATGAGGGCGTCGTAGTCAGGCACCAGCGCGACGAGCTCGGAACTGGAGCAGCCGATCCGCTCATCGACCTGGTGATGGGCCGCAAGAAGGTCGATCCCCTCGCGCGCGACAGCCTCGGCAACGAGGACTCTCACGCGCCCACCCCGGTGGCGGCCTGCGCGCCGATTCCCATCGATTCCAGAGCAGCGACCTGAGCCGCCGCAACGGCTGCGCCGGGGGTGACATTGCGGCCGTGGGAGAGCGAGACCATCTCGAGCGTGCTGAACGCGCCCAGCATCTCCTCGAGCGTGACGGAGCCGAGGTGACCGAGCCGGAAGATCTTGCCGGTCAGCTTGCCCTGGCCACCGGCAAGGACCACGCCGCGTCCCTTGACGTCCGTGTTGAACGCCTTCCAGTCGAGACCGTCGGGGACGTGCGCCGCGGTGACCGTCCGCGAAGCATGGCGCTGATCGGCGAACAGTTCAAAGCCGAGCGCGGTCAGCCCGGCGCGCGCCGCGGCGGCACAGGCCTCATGTCGGGCGAAGATCCCGGGCGCGCCTTCCTCGGCCATCAGACGCAGGCCCTCATCGACCTGATAGACGACGGCGATCGCCGGGGTGAACGGGGTCTGACCCGTCGCGGCCGCATCTCGGTGGGCGCGCAGATCGAGGTAGAACCGCGGCATCGTGGCGGTCTCCATGGCGGCCCAGCCACGAGCGGATGCCGCGATCATCGCGAGGCCAGGTGCGGCCATCCAGGCCTTCTGCGAGCCGGTCACGACGACGTCCACGCCCCACGCGTCCATCTCGAACGGCACGGCCCCAAGACCCGACACGCTGTCGACCAGGATGAGCGCGTCCGGCGTCTCGTCGCGGATCGCGGAGGCCAGCTCGGCGATGGGGTTCATGACCCCGGTGGAAGTCTCGTTGTGGGTGAGCAGGACGGCCTTGACCCCTGGCATCGAGCGGAGCCGCTCGCGGATCTCATCGGCGGCGGCGGCGTAACCCCATTCGGCATCGAGCTTCGTGACGTCGGCCCCGTAGATCCCGGCGATCTTGGCGAATCGGTCGCCGAACGAGCCAATGCTCACGCCGAGGACGCGGTCGCCGGGGGACAGCGTATTCACGACGGCCGCCTCGAGCCCGCCCGAGCCTGCCGCCGTGATCATGGCCACGTCACTCGTCGTGCCAAAGAACGGCTTCATGCCCGTAAGGATCCGCTCGAGCATGGCCGCGAACTCCGGCCCACGGTGATTGATCATCTGGCGTGCGCCTGCGGTTCGGACGCTGGGCGGCAGGCCGGTGGGGCCGGGGATGCGCAGATTAGGCTCGAATCGGTCCACGTGGTCGCTCCTGGGTGACGGCATGCAGGGTGTCCGGCCATGGTGCCACGGCGGAGCGCCTGAGTGCCTGAGAAGACCTCGTCGATGGCGCGATTCGGCGTGGTGGCGGACACTTGGGACGTCTGCCGCGTCGCAACAGCGGATCGCGAGCCGTCTTGACCACGACCCAGCCGCACCCGGAGCCCGCTAGAACCATGACTATCTCGACCCACCACAAGCACCGTCGACTGCGCCGCGTCCTCGTTGGCGCGGTTCTGGTCGCTGTCGTGGGTGGCGCGCTCGGCACGCTGGCCGTCAGCACGGACGCTCTCGGGGCGGGCAAGGCCTTTGACTCCGTCGTGCGGCGTGTCGATCGACTTCTGGCCGGGCCCGTGCCGGACCGGGAGACCCGCGGGACGATCCTCGTCACCGACCCGCCGGAGACGCCGGCGCCGACCCCGACGCCACAGCCGACGCCGATCCCCTCCCTTGAGCCGGGCGCGACCCCGACCCCGACGCCCGAACCCACGCCCACCCCGACTCCGGCCCCGGAGCGGAAGCCCGTCGACGTGGACATCGTGGATGACCCCAAGGCGATGTTCGCGTCCCAGGTCCGCAACGATTGGTGCGCCTCGGCCGGTGTCCAGATGGTGCTGGCCGTGCTCGGCCTCGAGGACACGTCGGAGCGGACCCAGCGCGAGATCGCCGGTCGGGTTCGGGAATGGGAGTCCTATGACGACAGCCGTAACGGCGAGTGGGGCCCGGCCGCCATCGCACTGGCACTCGAGGCCTACGGCGCGCCCGGGTACGAGATCCGCGCGTTCAAATCGCGCTCCAGCGCGCTCCGCGACGCCGCTATCGCGATCAAGACGACCGGCGCCCCGGTCGTCCTCCTGACGTGGCGCGGTGCCCACACCTGGGTCATGACCGGCTACCGGGCGGACGCCGATCCCACGATCTTCAAGAATGCGAAGGTCACGGGCACGTACATCCTCGACCCGTGGTATCCGCGGATCTCGTCCATCTGGGGAGCCTCGGACCGGGCCGGCACGTTCCAGGACGAGGCCGAGATGAAGCGCAATTTCCTGCAGTGGAAGCGACCGGAGGGGACCTATCCAGATCGGGACGGGCTGTGGATCACGGTCGCCCCGACGATCAAGGTGGTCGCGTCTCGCTGACTGGCCCCCGGGGCTCCGTGACCCGCGCCCGCCTGCCGGCCGGGCCCGGCCACCCCGGCCACCCCGGTGCCCCCGGGGCTCCGTGATCGCCTCCATTGATCAAGCCCGGGTACAGCGTTCAGGGCTGCTGACCCGATGCGTCGTTTCGTGGCATCAGTTCCTCGTGGTCACAACCAGATCGATCAAGCGCAGCGATCAGACCGCAGCTTCAACAGCTCCCGGCATTCGCCGGATCCGCGTCACCAGCACCACCACCAGCAGCGCGAACCGCACCGCGGACCCGAGCGAGAATGCCAGCGGGATTGCCAGCACGCCGAGATTGCCGGTCAACGCCTGGGCCGCCACGATCGTGACCGCGAACCCAGCGAGTGACGCACCCACCTGCCAGAGCGTGTGATGGGTGGCGTAGATCGCTCGGCTCAGCAGATGACCCAGGCTCTCGAACGGCACAGACAGCGCGAACACCGCCAGCACCTGCGCCGTTCGGGTGACATCATCCGGCCCGAACTCGCCGCCGCCCAGCAGGACATCGATGGCCAGCGGCCCCACGATCACGAGGCCCACGGCCGCGCCAGTCGTGAGCACCCCGATCGTCAGGGCGTTGGTCACGATGAGCCGCACGAACCCGGCCCGATCGTTGGCGGCATGCATCGTGGCCAGTGATGGGAAGGCCGCCAGCGAGAACGCTACCCCGATGAGGCTGACCGGCACGCTCTGGAAGTTCCGCGCGAGGTTCACGGTGGTGATGCTCCCCTCGGCCAGTCCCGAGGCGATCCGGGTGAAGAACAGGAAGGTCAGGGGCTCGATCGGGCTGCTGCCCGTCTTGGGCAGGAGCAGGCGGACGAACTCGCGGATCGCCCGGGTCCGGACGGCCAGTCGCGCACGGATCCGAAAGGACGTACGCCGGATGCCGATCACCCGCAACCCCAGATGCAGCCCGGCGCCAAGGACAGCCCCGATGGCCGGCGCGACGATCCCCAGCGACCCGGCGAAGAGCACGGTCCCAAGGACGATGCCCAGGTTGTAGAGCAGCGGCGCGGCCCCATAGAAGAAGAAGCGTCGCTCGGCGATCAGGACCTCGCCGAGCGCCATGGATCCGGCGAACAGGATCTGGGTCACGGCCATGATCCGGAACAGCTGGACATACAGCTCCCGCTGCTCCGGTCCAAAGCCCGGCGCGACGATATCCACGGTCAGCGGGGCGATCGCGAACAGCACGGCGGCGACCACCACCATCGCCAGGACCGCAACGGTCAGGATCGTCTGGCCAAAGGCGTGCGCCGCCGCCTCACCGTCGACGCGTTTGAGGCCGGTGAAGATCGGGATGAACGGGGCCGCCAGCCCACTGGCGACGATGACCCCGAAGGTCAGCTCCGGGATCACGAACGCGGCATTGAACGTGTCGAGCTCCGTCCCCGCGCCGAACGTCCGGGTCAGGATCCGATCCCGGACGAGGCCCATCAGATAGCTGCCGAAGGTCAGGACGGACAGCAGCAGCGCCCCACTCGGCACGATCCGTGCCAGCAACGCGCGGGGAGCAGCGAGGGAAACCCTGGGCACGGGCGGCTCCGATACGGGTGTCGGGTGGCGACTGATCGTCGCGGTCAGACGGACGGGAACCGGCAAACGCGACGGGTCGGTGGTCCGTACGCTAGCGGCACGGCGCACCCGCCGTCAGTGCCGTCAGTGCCGTCGCACAGGAGGACGCCGATATGTCCCGATTCGAATGGGTGGCGGACAGCGCCCGGCTACTGCGCCAGACCGGCGACGAATTCGAGCGGACGCGACCGTTCGAGGGGCTGCGCATCGGGACCGGGATCCACCTCGAGCCCAAGACGGCCGCCCTGCTGATGACCCTCCGGCGCGGCGGTGCCGAGGTCACCTCGACCGGGAACCTGAACTCCACCCAACAGGAGACGGTCGACTATCTGCGCGCCAACGGAATCGATGTCGTTGGCGGCCCGACGGCGGATCCCGAGGTCCACGACCGCGATCTGCGCGAGGTGCTCGCCATCAGGCCGGACCTCCTCCTCGACAACGGTGGTGACCTGTTCGCCCGCTACCTCGAGGACCCGTGGGAAGGCTTGCTTGGCGGCACGGAGGAGACGACCTCGGGTCGCGATCGATTGCTCCCGCTGCGGGACCAGATCCGGCTGCCACTGCTGGTCATCAATGACAGCCCGATCAAGCAGTTCGGCGAGAACACGCACGCCGTGGGGGCGGGCACGGTCGAATCGTTCATCCGCATCACCAATCGAATCACCAACGGGCGCCGCGTGACCGTGTTCGGGTACGGCTCGGTGGGCCGCGGCGTGGCCGATTACTTCCGGAGCTTTCGGTCGATCGTGTCCGTGGTGGAGCGCCAGCCGGTGCTTCGATTGCGGGCGATGCTGGATGGCTTCGATGTGCCCGAGCGCAATGACGCCCTGGCCGCAGCGGATATCGTGGTCACCGTCACCGGCGCACCGGATGTGGTGACAGCCGCGGATCTGGCCCGGCTGCGCAACGGCGTGGTCCTGATCAGCGCCGGCCACCTGCCGTGGGAGATCGATGTGCCCGGGCTGCTGGGCGATCCGTCTGTGGCCTCGACCGACGAATCGACCGACGGGATCACCAGCCTGCGCCTGCGCGACGGGCGCTCGATCCACATCCTCACCCGCGGCCACATGGTCAACCTCGCTGGCCCGCGGCCGCTCGGCAACTCCATCGAATCGATGGACCTCGGGTTCACCCTGCAGGCGCGCTGCCTGGAGGCGGTCGCCCGCGGGACCGTACCGCCGACCGCGTGTGTCGTGCCAGTCCCCGCCGACATCGATGCCCTGGTAGCCTCGTCGTACGTGGAGCTGGCGCGCGCGTAGTTGACACTCCGGGGGCGTGGCGGGCCGTAGCTGTGTCCGGGGGCTTGACCTTCAAGTGACTCGAAGGTGTAGGGTCGCTTTGTGAAGGTATCCGAACTGGCCGAACGTGCCGGGGTGGCGGCGTCCGCCGTGCGCTGGTATGAGTCGGTCGGCATCCTCCCCGCGCCGCCTCGCCGACCGAATGGCTACCGCGACTACGGGGACGGGGACCTCGCACGCGTGCGCCTGGTTGTCAGCCTGCGCCGACTGGGCCTCGGGCCGGACGACGCTGGGCGAGTCGCGCGGCTGTGCCTCGAGAACGGCGAGGTCGACCGTGACCTCGCGCCGCTGATCGCGCAGCAGCGTGCGGCGATCGCCCGGCAGCACGACGACCTCGCCCGACTCGACGAGGAGCTCACCGACCTCGAAGCGACCATCGCGGCCGCGGGGCGTGTCCGCGGCAACAGAAGGAGACGACAGATGCCAGACGACCCCATCCGCGTGCTCTACGTGTGCACCGGCAATAGCGCGCGAAGCCAGATTGCCGAGGCCGTCCTGAAGCGCGTCGGAGGCTCGGACTTTGAGGTCTACTCGGCCGGGACCGAGCCGAAGGGCGTGAACCCCAACACGGTCCGTGTGCTCGGCGGCGCGGGTATCGACTGGTCAACAGCGCGGAGCAAGTCGACGGACGAGTTCCTGGGCCAGTCCTTCGACTATGTGATCACGGTCTGCGACCGTGCTCGGGCTGTGTGCCCGGTCTTCCCAGGCGACGGCGAGACGCTGCACTGGGGACTCGAGGACCCGGCGGAGGTCGAGGGGACCGACGCCCAGAAGCTCGCTGCGTTCCAGCGAACCTATATGGAAGTCAACCAACGGATCCGCCTGTTCGTCGAAGTCGCCCTGCGAGCCGCTGGGCGCGGACGACGCGCGACCATCGCCGGTTGAGGACCCTCCCCCTCGGACCAGCGCTCGTAGCGGAAGCGGTCGGGACCCTCGCCCTCGTATTTCTGGGATGTGGTGCGATCGCACTGGGCGACGTGGGGACGGCGGGCGTCGCCGCGGCGTTCGGGCTCGCGATCATGACGATGATCTACGCGCTCGGGCACGTGTCGGGCGCCCACTTCAACCCGGCGGTGACGGCCGCCTTCGCCGTCGGGCGCCACTTCCCCGCGGCTAATGTCATCCCGTACTGGGTGGCCCAGGTGGCGGGAGCAGTTGCGGGTGCCGCCCTCCTCAGACTGACGCTCGGGGACGCGCTCGCACGGGCGGTCACGCAGCCCTCCGGAAGCGACGGGCAGGCCGTCGTCTGGGAGGCGCTGCTGACCTTCTTCCTGATGCTCGTGATCGTCGGGGTCGCCACGGACACGCGGGCTGTCGGACAAGCCGCGGCGATCGCCATCGGCGGCGCGGTCGCGATGGGTGCTCTCGTGGGAGGTCCTGTCAGCGGAGCGTCCATGAACCCGGCTCGTTCGCTTGGGCCAGCACTCGTCAGCGGAGACCTCTCGGGTATCTGGATCTACGTCTTCGCACCGCCCGTGGGCGCGGTTGCAGCCGTGCTCGTCTATCGCTACCTCCGCCCGAGCGAGGGCACACCGGTAGCGACGCCCGTTCTCGACTCGTCCGAGCGCGACGACACGAGTTGATCACGAGGTCGGCGAGTCGACTACCCTCCGCGACGGGCCGCGCTCCGCGCCCGGACGGTCGATCTCGTGCCCGCCCGACCCGTGGGCACTTGACATTAGAGCGGCTCTAACGTCTAACGTTCTGATCATGCGCATCAGCGACCTCGCGACAAGTCTCGGCACGACGGCCCACGCCATCCGCTTCTACGAGCGGAACGGTCTGCTCCCGAAGCCTGCGCGGGGCCACAACGGCTACCGCGACTACTCCGACGCGGACGCATCCCGGCTTCGCCTCCTGGTCGGCCTTCGACAACTCGACCTGCCTCTCGGGCAGGCGGCCGACTTGGCGACGCTCTGCGCCGCCGGGCGTTGTGACGAAGTCTCCGACGAGTTGAAGCTCCTGCTCGCCGAAAAGCGTCGCGAGCTTGCGCGACGAATGGACGAACTGCGGTACCTGGACGGACGTCTTGCCCATCTGGCGGGTCAGCTCGCCGCGGGTGAGCCGCCCCGTCCGCTGATCATGGAGAAAGGAGGACGGACGTGACGAGTTGTCAGAGCTGCTGCTGTGAGCATCACTGCTGCGGCTGCGCGAAGAAGTAAGCAACCAACCGGCTCCTCCTCCGAGGGGCCCGCGCTCCCCGCGACGGACGACGACCACGAAGGCGGGAAGGGACGCGACGGTCTCAGTCGGTCGTCGTCACGAGGTTGTCCGTCACGAGGCATCCTTCTTCTGAGTGTCGGCGATCTTCTTCTTGGCATCTATCCCAGCCTTGGTCCCGTCGCCCATCGACGCCATCGGCATGTCGGACCGGTCTTTCCGCCGCGGGCGACCTTCGGCGCGAACCGCCGCGCGGGCGTCCATTCTCGCGGCGATGGTCGCCTCGTAGCCCTGATCGCCCGGGACGTAGTAGCGGCGGTCCGCCAGTTCGTCGGGCAGGTACTGCTGGGCGACGTCGGCGTCCTGGAAGTCGTGCGGATATCGATAGCCGACCCCGATCCCGTGCTCCTTCATCCGCCGGTGGGCGGCATTGCGGAGATGGAGCGGGACGGGGAGGGAGCCGCGAGATTCGACGTCCGAGGCGGCGGCGAAGAACGCCGACCCGCTGCGGTTCGACTTGGGCGCCGTCGCGAGGTACGTCGTCGCCTG
>JANOIS010000379.1:0-8651 GCA_031407755.1 Chloroflexota bacterium
GGCGATAGGGCTACCGTGAGCCGCGGTAGCTATCCACAAGCGAGGCAAGGGAGATGACAATGCGCTACCGAAAGAACATCAGTTTCGTCGGACTCGTCATGGCGCTCACAGTGGTTCTCGGCGCGTGCGGCGGGGGCCCCACGACGACTGGTAGTCCCGCGGCCTCTACTCCCGCGGCCTCTAGTCCCGCGGCCTCTAGTTCTAGTCCCGCGGCCTCTCCGGCTGCGGGCGGTGAAGAGGGCGTCGGCTACGGGCCAGTGGAGCTCATCGAGCCCTCGGAGAAGACACGCGGTCCCCTCGGCGAGGAACCAGTTTCTTCAAGCGAGATCCAGTTGACTGAGGAGCAGATCGCGGAGCTGAAAGACCTCGGGGATCTCCAAGCGGCGATCCTCTGGCCAGGGTCATTCCAGTTCTACCGAGTCGCATCCGAGGGAATCAAGTCCGAACTGCAGAAGGTCGGGGCGGAGGTTGTGGCGGAAGTCGATCATGGTTACGACCCATCTGGCCAGGCCAATGCCGTCGAGAACGCGCTAGCAGCGAACCCGGAGATGATGTTCACCTGGGTGGTGGACAACATCCAGGGCGCCGCCGGCTTCCAGCCGGCGGTCGACGCCGGGCTAGAGCTAAGCCTTATGAGCAACCTGCCAGAGGGCTACCAGCACCCGGAGGACTACGTCGGGATCGTCACCGACGACCTCTACGGAATGGGACAAGCGGCGGCCGAGATGATGGCAGACATCCTTGGAGGCAAGGGCCAAGTGGGCTTCATCTTCCATGACGCCAACGCCTATGTGACCAACCAGCGAGACAACGCCTTCAAGGAGACGATCGAGACGAAGTACCCGGACATTGAGATCGTGGCCGAAGGAGGCTTCGCCACTCCTGAACAAGCGTACGAGATTGCTCGCTCGATGGTCATCCAGAACCCAGATCTCGACGGGATCTACGCTGCGTGGGCCGTCCCAGCAGCCTCGGCCGCCGAGGCACTCCGTGCCGAGGGGGCTACTGACGTGAAGATTGTGACCCTCGACCTCGACCCGGCCATCGCGGTCGACATGGCGAGTGGCGGGAACATCGCCGGGATCGTCGCCGATGTTCCCTTCGAGATCGGACGCGCCATGGGCGCGGAGGCGCTCTGGGGTCTGATCGGCGTCGAGGCACCGCCGTTCGCGATCGTGCCCCACATGAAGGTAACCCGCGACAACCTTATAACTGCATGGCGAGAGTCGCTGAAGCAGGATCCGCCGCCAGAGGTGATGAAGGCGCTGGGGTACTAGAGGCTCGCGACGGAAGCGGATCGGTGAGTCCGACCCCCTTCCGTCGCAGATCACTGATGTCCGAACTCCGAACGGACACTGCTGACTCCGTACGGGCAGACGCACCCGAAGCACGAGATCGCTGGCAATTCCGTCCGCGCGACTTCATCGTCTACGTCGGATTCCTTCTGATTCTCGCGTTCTTCGCCCTTGCGCTCCGAGACACCGGGTTTCTGACCCTTGACAACTTCATGAGCATCATTCGCCAGACGGCTCCAATCACCGTCATGGCGGTCGGTATGGTGTTCGCCCTTTCTGCCGCAGAGATCGATCTCTCAATGGGCTCGGTTGTGGCACTCGCCGCGCTGGTCGCGGCGATGGTCCTCCGGGGAACGGACAGCGTAGTCCTCGGAGTCGGAAGTGCGCTTGCCGTCGGCGTAGCGATTGGCCTGTTCAACGGCATCGCCACAGTGAAACTGCGCGTGCCTTCGTTCCTGGTCACTCTGGGCACGCTGTCCATCGTCGCCGGCATCGCCCGCGCAATCACGTCGCTCGACGCAATCGCCATAACCAACAACACCTTCAACTTCTGGCTCGGCTCAGGCAGTCTTGGGCCGGTCTCCATCCTCTTCGTGTGGTCGGCTGTTGTCGTCCTAGCGGGGCACCTGCTCTACCGCCACACCCGCTTCGGCCGCCGTGTCTTAGCTACAGGTGGCAACCAAGAGGCGGCACTGGCGGTTGGCATTAGCACGGCGAGGGTGAAGGTAGCGACCTTGGTGCTTACCGCCACGATGGCCGCCTTCGCTGGCCTGCTCTACGCCGGGCGACTCCATGGGGCGCGATACACGCTTGGTGAGAACGACATTCTCACAGTGATCGCTGCGGTCGTAATCGGCGGGACGAGCCTATTCGGCGGGAAGGGGAGCGTCGTGGGTGCCCTGACGGGGTCGATCATCATGGGGATGCTCAACAATGGGCTCGTGATCATGGGGCTCAGCGTGGCGGAGCAGATGATGGCGCGAGGCGCGATCATCATTGTCGCGGTCGCGTTGAGTCTTCGGAGCGAACGACCGTGATGGTCGCACGGCGTGAGACCCCAGTGGACCGTGTCTTCGACGTTGTCGGCCTCGGCGATTGCGACGTCGACATCTTCGTTCACATAGACCAGCTCCCTGCGTGGGGTGAGAAGCGGCCCGGTGACCTGGTCAGAATCGAGGGGGGAGGTGTTGTCGCCAACTTCTGCTGCGCGGCATCGACGCTTGGGCTTCGGACCGCCCTGCTGTCGACCGTCGGAGACGATGAGTTCGGGCGGATTGCGGTTGCGAGCGTCAGCAGTTTCGGCGTTGACGTCGGCGGCATCGTAGTGAAACCAGGGGTAAGTACCTACTTCTCAACCGCATGCCTAGACGGCCGCGGCGAGAAGGCGCTTACGTTCATTCGCACGCCCGCCTTCTTCCCTGCATGGAAGGATGTGGATCAGCGAATACTGACTCAGGGACGCGCGCTCCACATTGCACCGTTCGACCTAACCGTGGCTACGCAAGCTGCGTCGAGGGCACGCCAAGCCGGCGTTCTGGTGTCGATAGATCTAGAACCGGCGATGGTCGCAGAAGGTCTGCGCAGTATCGCTGACCTACTTCGGGCTACTGATCTCCTTTTCATCAACGATCTCGCTGCTACAGAGCTCTTCGGCGCGGACCAGCACCAAGCTGCAGCTCGCGAATTGCTCAGCCTGGGTCCGACGACGGTAGCGGTGACACGCGGAGCTCGTGGCGCGTACACACGGACCGCGCGAGAGGAATGCGACATTCCGGCGTACCGGGTCGAGGTCCGGGACACGACGGGGGCGGGCGATTCCTTCAACGCCGCGTTTCTCGGCGAGTGGCTGCGCGGCGCGTCTCTGCGCCAGGCCACGAGGTTCGCCGCCGCCGCCGCCGCCCTCTCCATAACACGAGTTGGCGCGCGTTCGCGTCTGCCGACCCGACGCCAAGTTGCTCACTTCCTTCGGCAGCGAGACGAGACAGCCGGACGTGACCGCATCTCCGAGCAGGCACGATGACGCTGCGGCGGCTGGTGGTAGCAGTCCACCCATCAGATGAAGGACGATCAGGCTGGGTGCGCCTGCTTGAACAGGAACGCATGGGTTTTGTGCAATCCGAAGATGCCGATCCCCAAGTGATCCTGTTCTCTGACTGGCTTCCGCCTTGGCTCGAGACCTATGTTTCACGCGGAGGCGTGGCGGTCATCTCCGGTGCACCTGACGCCGACGGCTTGCTACCACGCGGAGTGCCGGCTCTTATCCACCGGTTCATATCGCCCGTCGATGGGACGACAACCGTCGAGGCCCCCGGCCTCGCCCGGCTGTTTCCCGGCCGAGGCTTTGGTCGCGCCCGATTGCACGAGGACCGAGTGGTCAAGGGCGGCGTGGACCCTGACGTCTATCCCGTCGTCCTGGAGAGGAAGGTGGGAAACGGAGTTCTGATCTTCACCGGGATTCCGCTCGCACGGCTCCTCGTAGCTCGTGGAGATTCACTCCGTACCTTCTCACCACACACCTCGGTGACCGAACGTGTCTGCAGCATCGACAAAGCCGAGATTCTCGACATCCTGATGTGGATGCTGCATCGTGCCTTTCACCACCTCCAGGTGCCTTACGTCCGTCCGGCCCGCTTCCCCAATGGCGCGCGCTCCGTGTTCGTGATGAGGGTCGATGTCGATGGCGTCTTCGGACAACATGCGCGCCGAATCGCTGAAGCCTCTACGGCGGCTGGAGTCCGCGCGAACTTCTTCTTCAATGGCTCCTTGTGTGACAGAGCGCCGGGCGATCTCAGCAATTGGATGCGGTCACACGAGGTAGGCCACCACGGGTATGAGCACAACGTCTTCCCGACGGTTCAGAAGAACATAGCCAACCTGCGGCTCGGGGCTGAGTGGGTTCGTGAGCATATCGGGATGGAACCCGCTGGGTTCGTTGCACCCCGCGGCCTTTGGAACGACGCCCTCGACCAGGCGCTTATGGAGCTTGGCTACGGCTTCTCGTCCGACTTTGCGCTCGACTTCGACTCGCTACCGTTCCGCACTGACTGCGGGGTTCTGCAGATTCCAGTGCACCCATACTCTCCCGAGCGTGCAACCGTGCACGCTGCTGAGTGTGATTTGCCTACTCCGACGCCGGAAGCCGTCCTTGGCCACTACCTCGCAGTGATTGACGACCAGTGTAAGAAACAACGAGTCGCGTACATCTACGCGCATCCCGAGGTGTTTGGACAGATGGCGGAGAAGGTCCTGCCAACGTTATTCGCCAATGTCCGTGCAAGGCTACCTTCCCTCACCCTCGGAGAACTCGCAAAGTGGTGGCAGCAAAGAGAATCTGTAGATCTGGATCTCGAGCAGGACGAAGCCTCTGGCGATGTTCGCATTACTGTCCACAGTGAACGACCGTCACACCTCGAGGTTCTTGACCACGGACGCCTGAAGCTGGTGGTCAATGGCTCACGCAGGGAAGTGCCGCCGGCGGCGCGGTCAGTGGTCCCCGTGGCCGTGGGTGCCCTTAACCGGAGGTGAGGATATGCAACCTGCCAATGAACTGAGGCCGGCGCTTGAGGTCCGCGAGCTGTCGAAGACGTACGGGGCAGTCCGTGCGTTAAGAGCCGTGAGTTTCACCCTCAACCGCGGGGAGGTGCTTGGGCTGCTCGGAGATAACGGAGCTGGCAAGACGACGCTTGTCCGGTGCCTGTCAGGCATCCACTCGCCTGATTCCGGCACGATCCTTATTCATGGGCAGCAGGTTGAGATCAAGAGCCCCGAGGATGCTCGCCGAATCGGTATAGAGACAGTCCACCAGACACTTGCCGTTGTCCCTGAGATGGACGTGGCCGCGAACATGTTCCTGAATCGCGAGCTCACCGTGCGCATGCCGATCCTCCGTCATGTTGGGTGGCTGGATAAGCGCACGATGTACCGGCGGACGCGCGAGATTCTCGACCGTCTTCACGTGCACGTCCCCTCGGTCCGTCAGCGTCTAGCCGAACTATCGGGAGGACAGCGCCAGGCCGTCGCCGTCAGTCGAGCAGTCGAATGGAGCAACGACATAGTGCTCCTCGACGAGCCGACTGCCGCCGTCGGAGTGGAGCAGGCTGGCATCATCCTGGACCTCATCAGGAAACTGAGTCACGAGGGGATAGCGGTCCTCCTCATTAGCCACAACATGCAGCATGTGATTGAGGTCTGCGTTCGCGCGGTTATCCTTCGACATGGCGCTAAGGTCGGGGACGTCGCGATTGCCGACGTCACGGCGGCCGATCTCGTCGACCTGATTACGGGAGCGCGACGGGTCGGCGCTCACAACGGAGCCACGAGGTCGTCGTCAACCTCATCGGCGCCACCACCAACCGCCAGGGACTGAAGGTCCACGCCCACCGCGACACCGGCTCCTACCCGCACGGGATCAAGGTGACCGACGCCGAGCTGGCCGCGTGCCGGTCACCCCCCACACGTTTCACGGGGACTGGAACTACACCGTGCACCCCAACCCCCTACCAACACCGTAACGACCACGTTATTGTGCGGAGGCCCCTTAATGAGACAAGTCGGCATCATTCCCCCGAAGCCAAACACCTTGAACCGCATCTTCGGTCTCCCGAAGCCGATCATTGCGGTGGTCCATCTTCCGCCCCTGCCCGGATCGCCGCGATACGAGGGCGAAGACGTGCGGGAGGCGTATACCGTGGCGGCGCGAGACGCGGAGGTACTGGCGCGAGGCGGGGTCGACGGAATCATCCTCGAGAACGCCTTCGATCTTCCCTACGCGCGTCCCGAAGCCATCAGCTTTGAGACCGTCGCCTCTCTCACTGCGGCCTGCATTAGCGCGCAGCGTGTCACCAGCATTCCTATTGGAATCATGTGCGTCGCGAACGGGGTGCTTGCCGGGCTAGCCATTGCGAAGGCAGTAGGCGGCCGCTGGATCCGAGCCAATCAGTGGACGCATGCCTACGTGGCGCCCGAGGGCCTTATCAATGGACCAGCAGGCGAGGCTCTTCGCTACCGCTCGTTCCTCCGTGCAAGCGGCGAGATCGCCGTGTTCGCAGACGTCCAAGTCAAGTTCGGAGCCCACGCCATCACTGCTGACCGATCGATCGAAGAGCAGGCTCGCGACGCCGAGTTTCTAGATGCTGATGCCTTAATAGTTACGGGAACGAGAACCGGGGTTGCGCCAACCGCCGAGGATGTCCGGAAGGTTAAGGACTCGAGTAGCCTGCCAGTGATGGTGGGCAGTGGCCTCGACCCCAATACAACCCACGATCTACTGTCGATCGCGGACGGAGCCATCGTCGGCTCTTGGCTGAAGCGCGACGGCTATTGGTGGAACCCGGTGGATGAAGAGCGTGTTGGAGCACTCATGGCGGCGGTTCGCGAGCTTCGGACGGAGTTGAGCACGGTACCGGCCGCGTCCGGAAGCGGTGGCCTAGAGGACGGAGCAACATGATCTACCTCGACTCGGCACAGCCGGGACCGGCGACGTGCTCATGGCGCGTCTGCGCGAGGGCCGAGCCAACACGGTCCGGGGGGCCGCCCACTTCCTGCGCGAGACGATCGGCCGGGTCCGCGCTGCCGGGGCGACGGGCCAGCTGACGGTCCGGGAGGACAGTGGCTTCTATGCCCACGAGGTTGTGAAGGTGTGCCGGAAGATGGGTGTCCGCTTCAGCATCACGATCCGCCAGCACCTATCGGTGCGTCGGTGTTGACGATCACCGGAGACTCCCCAGACCGGATCGCTGAATCTCCCCAGGCCTGAGCACCTGGATCGGGGCCCGACGACGGGTCCATCGAAGACACGAGGCGGGGCCCCACCCGATGCTGACGGTGTCGAAGCCAGCCAGCACCGGAGGAGCCCCCGCCTATGCTCACACAGGGAGACAACGCAGAGGTCCACGCACTCGCCGGGCGAGGCTGGTCGATCTCGGCCATCGCCCGCCACCTCGGGCGCGACCGCAAGACGGTCCGCGCCTACGTCCGCGGCGAACGGACGGCCGGCGTCCGCCGATCCGCGGTCCCGGATCCACTCGAACCGTTCGCGCCGTATCTGGCGGCTCGCTTCGCCGACGATCCGCACCTGTGGCTGACCGCCCTGTTCGATGAGGTCGGACAGCTCGGCTATCCACGCAGCTATCCGAGTTTCGTCCGGGCGGTCCGGGCAGCAGACCTGCGGCCCCACTGCGAGCCCTGCCGGGGAGTCAGCGGTCGGGCGACCATCGAGATCGAGCACCCGCCCGGTGACGAGATCCAGTGGGACTGGTTCGAGCGCCGCCATGCGCCCTGGGGCGGGACCGCCTACGTGCTCCTGGGCACCCTGCCTCACTCGAGCCGGGTCCGGGGCGTCCTCGCCCCGTCGCTCGACCAGGCTCACCTCATCGAGGCGATGGACGCGGTCCTGCGGCGCCTGGGCGGGACGGCCCGCGACTGGCGGACCGATCGGCTGGCCACGGTCACGCCGTAGACCCAGCGCTTGTCGTCCTTGAGCAGCTCGCCCCGCCAGTCGCTGTCATTGAACGGCGGATTGGCCAGGACGTAGTCGGCCTTGAGGTCGGGGTGTCGATCGTTGTGGAGCGTGTCGCCATGGGCGATCTGGGCATCGATGCCGCGGATGGCGAGGTTCATCGCGGCCAGGCGCCAAGTCGTGTAGTTGGACTCCTGACCGTAGATGCTGATGTCACCGAGCCTGCCAGCGTGGGCCTCGATGAACTTCTCGGAGCTGACGAACATGCCGCCCGAGCCGCAGCACGGGTCGTAGACGCGGCCCCGATACGGCGCGAGCATCTCGACCAGGATCCGGACGACGTGCGAGGGCGTATAGAACTGGCCGCCCTTCTTGCCCTCGGCGCTGGCGAACTGGGCGAGGAAGTACTCGTAGACCCGGCCGAGCGTGTCCTTGGCACGGTCGGCGGGGGCGCCGAGGGCGATGTCGCTGACGAGGTTGATGAGCTGGCCGAGGCGCGCCTTGTCGAGGCCGGGCCGGGCGTAGTCCTTGGGCAGGACGCCCTTGAGGGTCGGGTTGTCGCGCTCGATCGCGGTCATCGCGTCGTCGACGAGGGTGCCGATCGTGGGTTGCGGCGCGCTGGCTTTGAGGTGCGACCAGCGGGCTTCTCTGGGCACCCAGAAGATGCTCGCAGCGCGGTACTCGTCGGGGTCCTCGGGATCGGCGCCCGCGGCGCGGTCGGCCTCGAGCTCGGCGTGCTTCGCCTCGAAGGCGTCGCTGATGTACTTGAGGAAGATCAGGCCCAGGACGACGTGCTTGTACTCGGCCGCGTCCATGTTGTTGCGCAGGGCGTCGGCGGTCTGCCAGAGCTTCGCTTCGAAGCCGCCGTTGGTGGTCGGGCTCGCGCCGGAGCTCGTCTG
>JANOIS010000435.1:0-4715 GCA_031407755.1 Chloroflexota bacterium
GTGGCCGGCGCGATGACCGTGCTCCTGCGCGACGCCATCAAGCCGAACCTGCTCCAGACCCTCGAGGGCGGGCCGGCCTTTGTTCACTG
The DNA here is from genome assembly GCA_031407755.1 of Chloroflexota bacterium. Lineage (GTDB taxonomy): Bacteria > Chloroflexota > Limnocylindria > Limnocylindrales > CSP1-4 > SPCO01. The sequence continues at coordinate 90 of JANOIS010000435.1, forward strand.
TGGCCCGTTCGGCAATATCGCCCACGGTAACAACTCCATCATCGCGGACCGACTGGCGCTCGTGACCAACGACATCGTGTGCACAGAGGCAGGCTTCGGCGCGGATATGGGGGCCGAGAAGTTCTTCGATATCAAGTGCCGGGCGTCTGGTCTCGCACCGGATGCGGCCGTCGTGGTCGCCACGGTTCGAGCGCTCAAGATGCACGGCGGGGTCGGCAAGATCGTCGCCGGCAAGCCGCTCGATCCGGCCCTGCTGGAAGAGAATGTCGACGCGGTTCGCACGGGCGCGTCCAACCTCGCCGCGCACATCGAGATCGTCCGCAAATTCGGGATACCCGCGGTCGTGGCCATCAACGCATTCTCGACGGACACGCCGGCTGAGATCGAGGCGATCCGCGAGGTCGCCCTGGCTGCCGGGGCCCGTGATGCCGTTCTAGCCACGCATTTCGTCGATGGTGGTCGGGGTGCCGCCGCGCTGGCCGAGGCGGTCTGGGCGGCGACGGAGGATCCTTCGCGCGCCTTCCGGCTGCTGTACCCCGATGATGCGCCGCTGGGCGAGAAGATCCACACGATCGCGACCCAGATCTACGGGGCGGACGGGATCGACCTCACGCCCGACGCCGCGAAGTCGCTCAAGTTGTACGAGTCGCTGGGCTTCGGCCACCTGCCAGTGTGCATGGCCAAGACGCAGTACTCGCTCAGCCACGATCCGGCGCTCAAGGGGCGGCCATCGGGGTTCACGGTGCCGATCCGCGAGATCCGACTGTCCGCGGGCGCCGGGTTCATCACGCCACTGTGCGGTGACATGCGGACGATGCCGGGACTGCCATCCAGGCCCGGCGGCCAGAACATCGATATCGACAAGGACGGGAACGTCGTCGGCTTGTTCTGACGCGGGTGCGTCAGCGGCCGCCGATCGCGAGGTTCAGCGGGTGTCTCGGCGGCGGTCACGGATCGCGAACAGGGCGAGGATCGCCGCCGAAAGGGCGATCAGGCCGGCAGCGATGGCGACGAGCGCCGTGACCATCGGCATCAGCGCGGCGACCGTGGAAGGGGCCTCGGGTGGCGGTGTCACGACGACGGGCGCGTCCGTGGCATCGGGCACGGGCGGCGCGCCGCCGAACGTGGTGATGGCATCGGCCAGCATCGCCTGGCCGTCGGCGATCGCGAGTGGCGCGTGCGGGCTGCACATACTCAACCCCAACTCGTCGCGGGCCTCGATCCGATAGGCCACGAAGATCCACTCGCCGCCGACCGGAAGGGGATCGATCCCACAAGTCGACATCACGCCCGGGTTGACGTTGAACCCATCGGTGTCGAACCAGACGCGGCCGTCCAGGATGCCGCCGCCCTGGAACCAGCGTGTGACGGTGATCGGGAAGCCGCGCCCGTCCCGCGGCTGGACGATGCCGGTGAAGATCACGGCCGTCGGTTCGCCGGCATGCGCGGCCATGGGCTGAGGCCCGACGCACGAGCAGGCCTGGGCCGTCGGCACCAGCACGAACTGAAGTCCGAGGGCCAGAGCGACGGCGAGGCCGGCGAGTGGTGAACGTCGGGCAAGGTGGCGCATCAGGGTCAAGGGACGGTCGGACGCCGCCCATTGTTCCGTTGGACGCGAAGTCGACGGTCGTGGGAGGACCGCGGGTGGCGGCCCGGCGTCACTCGGTGACGGTCAGGGTCCCCTTGATGCCGAGGCTTTCGTGGCCTGGCAGTGAGCAGAAGAGGGTGTACGTGCCTGCGGGGATGTCAACCGTCAGCGTTTCCGACTCGCCGGTGAGCAGGTTCGCCGTCGTTCCGACGACGGCTTCGGATCCGTCCCGGATCGCGATGTTGTGGACGGTCGGACCTTCGTTGGTCACCGCCAGTGAGACTTCGCCCTGCTCGGTGACATCGATCGGGTCGAGGGTGAAGTCGCGAACGATCACGACGGTCGAATCGGTCGCTGCGCTGGCGGATGGAGCAGCGTCGGTCGGGGCCGCGGACGCCGCAGCACTCGGGCTGGCCGCGCTCGGGCTGGCGGATGCAGAGGCCGGGGTGGCCGGAGCGGTGGTCGTGGCGGAACCGCCGCACGCGGCGACGGCCAGAAGGAGCAGGGGTGTGGCGAGCAAGGTCTTCAGCATGGTGGTCCTCGTAAACATGGGAGCGCCGGGTAGGGGAGAACCCCCACCCGGCGCCGTGGTTGGCTAGATCAGTTGAACTTTGCCGGAAGCTTGGCGACGATCGCCGCAGCGAGCGGATCACCGATCATCTGCATGTGATCAGCAGCCGTCAGATCGGCAGCGGCGATCGCGGTCCAATCCTCGGTGGCCTGGGCGTCCACGATGGCCTTGGTCGTCAGGACGTGGTCCGTGATCAAGGTGGTCAGGACGTCCACGGGGAGGTCCGTCGCACCGGCGAGGAACTCGGCGAAATCCGGGACGTAGACGGTGGTCAGGTCCTGGACAGCCTTGTCCTGCATGGCCTGGTCCTTCTTGGCCACACCGGTGGTGTAGTCGACGAAGAAACCGTTGTGGGCGCTCCAGATCAGGTTGAACTGATCGCCGGCCTCGGGGCCGTAGAGCGAACCGATGGCGGCGCCGAGGTCGGTGCCGTTGGTGTTCAGGGTGGTGCCGGCAGCGCCGAACTCGTCCGTCCGGCCACCCAGGGCGGCACCGGTCGCGGCGGAAGCCACGTACAGATGCTCCTGAAGGAGCATGTTCAGCCCGACACGAAGGTCGACGCCGGCGTTGGCCGGGTCACCATCGATCGAGTTCTGGGTGACGATGGCCGTGGCCAGGGCATCACCGATCATCGACATATGCGCGTAGGCGGTGCGGGTCGCGGCGTAGGCCGCCGTAAAGTCCTCGGCACCCTGGGCGTCCACGATCGCCTTGGTCTGGAGCACGTGGTCCGTGATCAGCCCGGTGACGGCTTCCAGCGGGAGGCCGGTGGCGGTTGCGATCAGCGCAGAGAAATCCGGGACGTAGACAGTGGTCAGGTTCTCGACGGCCTTGTCCTGCATGGCCTGGTCCTTCTTGGCCACACCGGTCGTGTAGTCGACGAAGAAACCGTTGTGGGCGCTCCAGATCAGGTTGAACTGGGTCTCGGCATCAGCCCCGTAGACGGAGCCGATCATCGCACCAAGGTCGGTGCCGTTGGTATTGAGCAGTCCGCCATAAGCAGCGAACTCGTCGGCCCGGCCGCCGAGCGCAGCGCCGGTCGCCTTGGAGGCGAAGATGATGTGTGCACCCAACTTGAGGTCGAGCTGGGTCCGAAGGTCCGCCGCGGCGGTATCGGTCATGACCGTCGCAGCCGACGGGCCGGGCTCGGTCGAGGGGGCGTCGGACGGGGCCTCCGAAGGGGCGGGCGTCGCGGCGGGCGCCTGGCTGGCAGGCACCGGTGTTGCACCACCGCCACCGCAGGCGGCGAACACGATGGCAGCGGCCGTCGTGAGCAGGATCGGCTTGATATTCACGCGTGTGTACTCCTTGGATCGTCCACTTGGGTTGGTGACGGCTGGTGTCACGCGGTCAGCAGGACCAGCGTTGCCATCGACCGGAAATACGCCAGGGACGGTCGATCGGATGAATGTGCCTACGTAAAGGTTCGGCAACCCCCCGGTTGTGGCGCGGGTCCCGACGGCCCGCCGCGGCGCGAAACGGCGGTACGGGGGTGGCGCGCCGCGGCGGCGCGTGTACGGCGGCGCGGCGGCGCGGGAGGCGGTACTGGCAGTACCGAAATCCTGACGGAACCCTCGTGGACTTGCGCAGAATCGACAATCGGCCGTCGTTTCTGCGCTGGACCACGCTCGTTCATTCGAATTGCGGTACTGGCAGTACCGTGGCCCGCCACGGATGCGAGGTCAGCTGGGGATGTCGCCAGTGGCGAGCATGAAGCAGACCGCGACGATGAGTCCGAGGCCGATGCCGAGCGCTCCGGCGCCCCAGGCGCGCACATCTACAGGCCCCAGACGTTCATCCTCGCCGTGGGCATGATCGTCGTGGCCGTGATCGGCGCCGTGGTCGTCGGTCGCGTGAGGAGCGATGGCGCCTGGGTGGCCGGCGGCATCAGGGGCGTGTCGCTCACTGGTCATGGCGGCATTGTCGCAGAGCGGTCTCGAGCCGGTCGCCTCTAGACTCGCGATCCGGTCAGCTACGACCGTGGGTCGTGGTAGGCGCAGATCGGGACCGTTCGACGATCGCTTGCTGAGCACCTCACGCACAAGTGCGGCGCCGCCGACGCCTGGATCGGCCGTTGGTCGCCGCCCCGCCCGCCGCCCGGGCCCGCCGCCCGCCGAGTTGGCCGCCGCCCGGGCGCCCGCCGAGTTGGCCGCCGCCCGCGCCCGCCCGGGCCTACGCCTAGTTGGCCGCGCCCGCCGCCCGCCGAGTTGGCCGCCGCCCGGGCCCGCCCGGGCCTACGCCTGGTCCGCCAGATGTCGTCCCACAGAACGTTAGGCGGGCTGTCCGCGCTCCTGGAGCCGGCGCGCACCCGGAACGACGACACGCTCACGCACGATCAGGCGGATACGTGGCCGCTCCGAGGACGCACGAAGGGCTCATAGCGCGCCTAGTGATGCTGGCTGGCGTCATCTGGCGGGATCGCTCGGCGCGTGCTCTCTGGCGAAGTCTCGTCGGCCAGCCCGAGGAT
>JANOIS010000459.1:0-3270 GCA_031407755.1 Chloroflexota bacterium
CGCAACATCCACCGGTGGGGCGCCCACCTGATGGTCTTCTTCGTGTTCCTGCACATGATGCGGGTGTTCTATCACGGGGCCTACAAGCCACCGCGTGAGTTCAACTGGGTGGTCGGGGTCGTGCTCCTGTTCCTGACCATCGGATTGAGCTTCACGGGCTACCTGCTGCCCTGGGACCAGATCGCGTTCTGGGCGATCACGATCGGCACGAACATGGGCGGCTACGTCCCGATCATCAACACGCCGTTCAACCGCATCCTGCTCGGCGGCGTGGAGGTCGGCCAGAACACCCTGTTGCGTTTCTACGTGCTGCATATCATGGTCCTGCCGCTGGTGGCGGCGATCTTCCTCGCCGTGCACTTCTGGAGGATCAGGAAAGATGGCGGGATCAGCGGCCCTCTCTGAACGCGCCGAGGCCGTCACGACGCCACGGATCTCCGTCCTGCTGCGGGACCTCGCGCGCGGCGGGATGGCTGGTGCCATCGGTGGAGTCCTCATCGCGGGCGTCGGAGGCCGCGTCGTCATGCGCCTGGCCGCCCTTGCCGTCCCATCGTCCGCCGGACAGTTCACGGAGAACGGCAACCGGATCGGCGACATCACGCTCGGCGGGAGCCTCGGGATCGTCATCATCGTGGGGCTGTTGTTCGGAGCCGTCGGAGCGATCCTGTGGGTCGTCGTCGCGCCTTGGATCCCGGGCAGAGGCCTGCGTCGTGCCGTGCTGACGATGCCGGTCGCTGTTGCGCTCGGAGCGTTGATCCTGATCCGGGGCGAGAACCGCGACTTTCGGATTCTCGACCACAGCCCGCTGGTCGTCGCGATCCTGGTCGTTCTTGTTGCGTCCCTTGGTCTCGTCATCGCGCTGATCGACGACTGGCTGGACGGTCGGTTGCCACGGGCCGGCACGGAGTCGGGCAGGGTGGCGGGCGGGTATGTCCTGTTGGTCACTGCCGGGTTAGTGATGACGCCGCTGGTCGTGGCGGGCTACTTCAGTGGCGACTTCACCTCGACCCCGCTCGGGCTCGCCCTGGTGGCGACCGGTCTGGCGACTGCGGCGTGGTGGGTGCTCCGTTTCCGCGGGGTTGCCCGGCCGCCCACAGGGCTCGTGATCCTGGGGCGGACGTCGCTGATCGCCGCGGTCGTGCTCGGGACGGCCTTGCTGCTCCCCGAGATCAGTGCCGCGCTCGACCTCCGCTGACCAGCGGGACGCCGGTGCTACCATCGCGGCCATGCTCGACCACGAAGAGAAGTTCCTGTTCAAGGAGGAGATCCTCCACCTGGCCAACGCGGTCGCGGAGCCCGGCAGCCTCGACAACATCGAGGACCTCCTGACTGACGTGATCACAAGCCCGCGCTTCGATTCGGAGGTCTTCACCCTCGAGCGCAGCCTCCAGGTGATGCTCGGCCCAAGGGCCGGGACCACGCTTGTCGGTCTCCTCACGGTCGCGCCGGAGGTCTTTGACGAGGTCGCCGAGGTGCGCATCCCGTCCGAGGTCCACGAGCGGCTCGTCGCGTGGCGGGCGCGCTTTGGCCTGGCCATCGATAACGCCCTCAACTTTCTCAACAACCCGGACGGCATCCAGGGCCACAACTTCGCCACCCAGGTCGCCCACGTCGAGGAGCGCCGGGTCCTCCAGGGCCGCCTCACGCTGGTTCGCTACAACAACGAACCGCAGTTCTTCGTGGCCGATGCGAGCGTCTTTTTCGGGCTCGTGACGGACATCCTCGAGCGGCTCGGCCCATACCTCGAGCCGGAAGTCGTCGATGCGGAATCGGTGGCCCGGCTGCGTGATGCGCTGTCACTCGTCGAGCGCAAGACGGGCGCCCACGGCTGACGGCCGCCGCCCGCTGATGCGCCACATCTACCTCGCGGCCACGGGCCAGAACCGCGGCAAGACCACGCTCAGCCTCGGGGTCATGGACGGGTTTCGCCGACGCGGTCTGTCGACGGGGTTCATCAAGCCGGTCGGCCAGCGCACCGTCATCGAGGACGGCGTTCCGGCGGACGAGGACGCGATCCTCATGAAGAAGGCGTTCGGCCTGCCGGAGCACCTCTCGCAGATGAGCCCGGTCCACATCCCGCGCGGGTTCACCCAGGCCTATATCGATGGGACGGTCGTGGAGGATCTGCCGGCCCGGATCCGCGCGGCCCACGCGTCGTTCGCGATCGATCGCGACATGCTGCTCATCGAGGGCACCGGGCACGCCGGCGTGGGGGCGGTCATCGGCCTGTCCAACGCGGACGTCGCGTCCATGCTCGGGGCGCCGGCGGTCATCGTATCGGAGGGCGGTGTGGGCCGGCCGATCGATGAGATCGTGCTCAACAAGGCGCTCTTCGAGCGATCCGGGGTGCATATCGCGGGGGCCATCGTCAACAAGGTCGATGTGGTCGCCAAGCCAGACCTGGCGCGGACCCTGGAGCGCGGGCTGGCGCGCCACGGTATCCCGCTCCTCGGCGTCCTGCCATACCGGCCCATCCTGTCCAATCCCACCCTCGCGATGGTCCTCGAGGGCGTCCATGGTGAGACGATCCATCCCGGACCGGACCTCGACCAGGTCATCGGGGGCGTGGCGATCGGCGCCATGGAGCCGCATCACATGCTCCAGCGGATCGGGCCGCGCTCGCTGGTCATCGTGCCCGGAGACCGGGACGACGTCGTCGCCGCGCTCGTCCACGCCCATCGGGTGGGCGCCGAGGCCGGCGGCGACGCGCTGGGTCTCGTCCTGACCGGTGGCTACCGACCGCGCAAGGCCGTGCTCGACGCGATCCGCGAGGCCGACCTGTTCGCCACCCTCGTGCCCGAGGACACGTACGTGGTCGCATCGGAGGTCCACGACCTGCTGGTCAAGACACACATCGCCGACCGAGGCAAGATCGAGGAGATCAAGGCGCTCGTCTGGGAGAATCTGGCCATCGACCGGATCCTCGAGGTCGCTGAGGCTGCGGCGGTGCCGACGGCCTGACGCTCAGCGGTCGATATCCGCGCTCGCCGGATCGAGGATCTCGTTATCGATCAAGCGGGTGGATCCGAAGCGTGCCGCGATCGATGCCAGCGCCGGATGATCGACGACGGTCAGCTCGGTCAGGGAGCGGCTGTCCGCGACGGAGACGTACTCGACGTCGGCCAGCGGCTCCTGGGCCAGCACGTCCCGGATGCGGGCCCGCAGTCGGTCGGCGTCGCGCTCGCCCGCCTCCCAGCGGTCTCGTGCCGCGACAAGCGCCCGACGCAGGACCGGTGCGGCGGCTCGCTGCTCGGCATTGAGATGGACGTT
>JANOIS010000473.1:0-21143 GCA_031407755.1 Chloroflexota bacterium
GGCCGCGGTCAGGCCTTGAAGACCAGCGCGTCGACCGCGATGGCGAGGAACAGCAGCGACAGATAACTGATGGAGTACTTGTACAGGGCGATGGCGCCCTGTGTGGAAGCCTCCTCCGAGGCACCGCGACGCCACAGCGCCCAGGCCTGCCAGATGAACACCGCGCCGAGACCCACGGCCGCGCCGATGTACAGCGGCCCCATCCGGGCGATGGGCCAGAGCATCAGCGAGATCGCGACCATGAGCACGGTGTACAGGGCGATCTGGCGGGTCGTCTCCGGGATGCCCTTGACGACAGGCAGCATCGGCACCCCGGCCGCCGCGTAGTCCTTGCGGATCCGCAGCGAGAGCGCCCAGAAATGTGGCGGCGTCCAGTAGAAGACGATCGCGAACAGGATGAGCGCGGGCACGCCGACATTGCCCGTGACCGCGGCCCAGCCGATCACCGGCGGGAGCGCCCCCGCGGCGCCGCCGATGACGATGTTCTGGGGCGTGGTCCGCTTGAGCAGCATCGTGTAGACGACCACGTAGAAGGCGATCGCGAGCAGGGTCAGGAACGCCGCCAGCAGGTTCACGGTCCACGCCATCAGCGCGAACGAGAGCACACCGAGCACGACCCCGAACACGACCGCCCGCTCCGGCTCCACCTGGTGGGCCGGCAACGGCCGGCGGCGGGTCCGCGCCATGAGCCCATCGATGTCACGGTCCAGGTAGCAATTGATGGCGTTGGCGCTACCGGCCGCCAGTGTCCCGCCGACCATCGTCCAGACGACGAGCCAGCCCCAATGGCCCCAATCGATGCCGGGTACCCAGCGCGTCGCGAGGACCATGGCCGGCACGGTCGTGACGAGGAGGAGCTCGATGATCCGGGGCTTGGTCAGCGCGATGTACGAGCGGATCGAATCCCGGACGGTCCGCGGCCCGCTGGCGCGTATGCCGTCCGCGGCCGCGGCCGCGTCCGCGTCCGCGTCAAGGCCCGTACCAGCTCCCCGGTCCGTGTCCGCGAGGACCGTCCGGGCAGCATGGAAACTTTCCACCGTGAGCCCGACCAGGAGCGCGAAGATGACCGCGCCGAGGGCCAGGTGCAGGGTCTGCGTCCAGCCGGCGAGGCCGGTCAGGACCTGCAGGCCGCCGATCACGACCTGGACCGCGTAGAGCGCCGCCGCGCCCACGGCGAGCCGCACCAGCACCGGGCGATCGCGCTGGGTCCGCAACGCGACGATGGCCACGACCGCGACGATGACCCCGACGACCGCCGCGACCCACCGGTGGAGGATGTGTGCTGAGGTGACGTCCGTGAGGGCCGGAGCAAGAGTCCCGCCCATCAGCGGCCAGTCCGGGAATACCAGGGCGGTGTCCGTGGCGGTCACCTGCGACCCGAACAACAGAAGGGCGAAGGTCGTCAAGGCCGTGAATGCCGCAAGCAACGTGAATCGATGGCTGCCGTCGCGACCGGCGGATAGCCGCGCCGGGTGGCCTGCCCGGACCGTCACGAACACCAGCAACGCGACCAGAAGCATCGCGGCAGCCAGATGCGCCGTGACCGACGCACCGCTGTTCCCAAGGCGTACCGTCTCCCGCCCGAGCCAGGCCTGGAAGCCCACGAGGCCGACCGCGGCAAATGACGACACGACGAGCGACCGACGGTCGCGGTGGTCGCGCACGGCCAGCACGGCCAGGCCGATGATCTGGAAACCGATGACCGCCGCGATGGTCCGGTGGATCCATTCGATCCAGGCCTTGGCATCACCGAGCGGCGGGATCAGCTGACCGTGGCACAGCGGCCAGTCCGGACAGCCGAGGCCGGAATCCGTCGCGCGCACGATGACGCCCACGGTGACCAGCAGGATCGCGGTCCCGAGGGTCAACGCGGCGAGCTTCTGGAAGCGGGTCACGGAACTCCAGCGATCGGGTGGACGGCAACCGGCATTCTACCGCGCGGTCTGTCCCGACTCCTGCCGGGGCGTTCCGGGCGGGCCTCGGGTAGGCTTGGGCCATGACCGATCGCGCCGTCGCGGCCCTGATCCTGACGCTGACCCTGATCGGCGCAGCTTGCACGACGCCCTCGGCCAGCGCGCCGCTCCCTTCGCCGAGCGGGTCCGCGGACAGCGGGTCGTGTGCCGCCAGCCCAGTCCCCTCAGGGACGCCCGAGGGTTGGGACATTCCGAGCGATCGCCCGTCCGTGTTTCCCCTGATCATCAACCCGGCGGGCGCGATCGCGTGCGGCCAGACGCGTCTGATGTTCTCCTTCCTCGACGCGCAGAACCTCCCCGTGGCGTCCCCCGATCGCACGGTCACGGTGCGACTGTTCGACCTTGGGGCGGACTCGGCGACACCGAGGATCGAGGCTCCTGCGACGTTCATCTGGGCGATCGAGCCGACGACCGGCGTGTACGTTGTCGATGCCGACTTCCCATCGTCGGGCACATGGGGCGCCGAGTTCGTCACGGCCATCAACAACGCGGCCACCGAATCGATCCGGGTGACGTTCGAGGTCCAGCCCGATGCCTCGGTCGTGTCCGTCGGGGACGCGGCACCGGCGTCGGACACGCCGACCCTGGCTGATGTCGGATGGGATGTCGCGCTCATCTCGACCGACGACGCGCCGGTCGAGGCCTTCTACGAGACGTCCGTCGCGGACGCGCTCGCGGCGAAGAAGCCGTTCGTGCTGGTCTTCGCCACACCGAAGTTCTGCGCCACGGCGCAGTGCGGGCCGACGCTCGATCGGATCAAGCCCATCGCCGCCGCCCATCCGGATGTCACGTTCATCAACGTCGAGCCGTACGCGCTGACCATGACGGACGGTGCGCTTCAGCCCGTCCTGACCGATGGCGCGTTGACGCCGGCCCCCGCCACGAACGACTGGAAGCTGCCCGCCGAACCGTGGGTATTCGTCGTCGACGGCGACGGGATCGTCACAGCCTCATTCATGCTGATCTTCGGCGACGCGGAGCTCGAGGCGGCCGTCAGCGCGGTCGAGTGACCGTTAGCGGGACGCATCCTCGACTCGGATCGCGAGCAGGACCCCACCCTCCTCGCGGACCCAGACCCGGATCGGCGTGGCGGTCGCCTGGTGCTCGGCCAGATGTCCCGGCGGAAACCCCGCGCCCGACTCGAGCGCGCGCAGGTCAAGATCGATCAGCTCGCCGCCGTCGCGTCGAAGGCGAAAACCGCGGACATCCCCGAGGCCCTGGCTGTCGACGGCGACGACGACGCCGGTCATGGCCGTCGTGCCCGGTGGCGCGTCCGGGTCCGTCGTCGAGGGCTCACTGAGCAGGATCGCCGCGCCGGCGGTCACGCCCACGACCAGCGCGAACAGGGCGGCTAACAGGGCGCGTGTCCGGTGGTCCATGACTCAGGTGCCGGCGACGGTCCCGCTGCTGCCGGGGGCGTAGAGCGGGTCGCCGGCCGTGCATCGCGGGCAGGTCCCCGTGCCGGGTTCGTAGGTTGGCAGGTCCAGCTGCCACAGCGAGCGGAGCGGATAGACCCGGCCCGTCGTCGGCGAGGTGAGCGTGGCCCGGCCGCCGCTGCGGTCCACGAGCACGACACATTCGACGATCTCGCCACCGAGCGCCTCGACGGCCGGGATCATCGCCAGGAGCGAGCCGCCGGTGGTCAGGATGTCGTCGACGAGCAGCACGCGCTCGCGCGGCGCGATGGTGAAGCCGCGCCGGAACTCGCGGCGAGCGCTGCCGTCATCCGCCCGGATCTCCTCGGCGAAGATGCTCCGCACCCCGAGCTGACGGGCCGTCTCGAAGGCAAGGATGATGCCCCCGGTCGTGGGGCCAGCGACGAGATCGACCAGGGGCGCGGTGGCGCCGTCGTCGTCGCGGGTGCGCATCCGCGCCGCCCAGAACCCGCACAGCTCGCTGGTCGCGGCCGGATCGGACAGGACCGCGAACTTCTCCACATACGCGTCGCCGTGGCGACCGCTCTTGAGCTGGAAATGGCCCTCGCGGAAGGCGCCGGAGGCGCGAAACAGCTCCTCGGTCCGGGCGGCCACCAGGGCCCTGGCGGCAAGATCCAGGGCGGGTTTGATGGTCGTCACGAGCCGAACGCCAGAGGATCGATCCGCCGAAGCTCTGCGACTTGATCGAAACCGCGATCCGCACTGATGATCTCCGTGATCCCTTCGTGGACGCAGGTGGCGACATGGACGAGGTCCCGCGTCTGCAGGGACGGATAGCGTTCCGCCAGGTCCGGTAGCCGGCGGACTACCGCATGGGTGATGGGCAGGACCGGTGCAAACATGTCCATGGCCAGGGTTGCAACCCGTATCGCGGTTTCTGAGCGCCCGATGCTGCGATAGCGATGCACGATCTCCTGCACCACCTCCGTGGAGGTCACCGCGGCGACGGTCCCCGATGTGACGCGGTCAAGGATCTCGACGCACGGACTCCTGAGCGGATGGTCGTCACCGGCGGCGTACATGAGGACGGACGTATCGATAAAGACCGTCATCCGTCACCGAGTTGGCTCTGGATGATCTGGGCCTTCATGACCTCCCAGTCGTCGACAGGTGCATGCAGCGTGGTCAGCTCCAGAAATGCCCGGCGTCGCGAATCGAGGCCGGGATCGATATAGCCGTCCACCGCGTCGCGGATGACCGCGCCGACGGAGCGTCCCTCGCGGGTGGCGATCCGCTTGAGTTTCTCGACCTGCCGGGGGGACAGCAGCACCTGGGTTCGCTCACTGAACATGCACATACCATACCATGTGGTCTACGGACGGTATTCGACCCCCTTGGCCGATGGCACGCCGGCCCGTTTTGGCAGAGCCGTGCCGATCAGATCGCGATGCGTCGCCACGCCCACGCGGCGACACTCGGCGGCCAGCTCGTCCACGAGCCGGACCGCCAGCGTCGGGTCCGCAAAGATCGCCGTGCCGACCTGCACCGCGACCGCACCGACCGCCAGGAAGTCCAGCACGTCCGCGAGCTCGGTCACCCCGCCGATGGCGACGACCGGGATCTTCACGGCCTGGGCGGCCTCATAGACGATCCGCAGGGCCACCGGCTTGACCGCCGGGCCGCTGAGCCCGCCGTAGATGTTGCCCAGCAACGGCCTGTCCCGGCCGAGCGCCACCGCCATCCCGGACAGCGTGTTGATGGCCGTCAGGGCGTCGGCACCGGCGTCCGCGATGGCCCGCGCGATCGGGCGGATGTCGGAGACGTTCGGTGACAGCTTCACGAGCAGTGGCAGGTCCGTCGCGCGACGGACCGCCGCGGTCACCTCGCCGGCCGCACCGGGATCGATCGCGAACTGGAGCCCGCCGCGTCCGACGTTGGGACACGAGATATTCAGCTCTATGCCGGCGATGCCCGGCATGCCCTCGAGCCGGCGGGTCACCTCCACGTAATCACGGACCGATTCGCCGGCCACGTTGACGATGACCGGCACCCGCCAGCCGGCCCATGTCGGGGCGTACTTCGCGATCACGGCGTCCACGCCCGGGTTCTGGAGGCCGATCGAATTGAGCATCCCGCCCGGCGTCTCGGTCACCCGCGGGGTCGGATTGCCGATACGCGGCCGCAGCGTCGTGCCCTTGCAGCAGATCGCCCCGAGCCGATCGATCTCGACGACGTCGCCGTATTCAACACCGTAACCAAACGTCCCGGAAGCGACCAGGATCGGGTTTGCCAGCACGAGTCCTCGGCCGAGGTCCACGGTCAGGTCGATCTCGACCGGTGTCTGTGGTGCCGTCAGCCCATCGGGAATGATCGATATCGTCGCCGGGCGGGTGGCGAGTTTCGGTCGCACCGGCGCGGGGCCCAGCGACGGGCGCGTGCGGCGGACGGTCGGGATTCGCCGGACGGCCGCGGGACGCTGCGACGAGGTGACCGCTCGACGCTTGGCTTTCACGACCAGGCGCCCTCCCAGGCCAGCTCGTCGGAAGCGAAGACCGGGCCCTCGCGACAGACCCGCTGCGGCACCCCGGTCGTGCTCATCACCACGCAGCCCAGGCAGGCACCCACCGCACAACCCATGTTCTGCTCCATCGACACCTGGAGGAAGGCCTTGCGACGCGCAGCGGGGGAGCCTGCCGGATCCGACTTCCCGCCGCCGCGCTTGCGCCCGAGCCTGGCCACCCCGAGGCGTCCGCGCCGGCCCTCCGCCTGCCGCGCGAGGGCGGCCAGCATGCCCAACGGGCCGCACGCGAAGGCCTGGTCGGCCCACGCCTCGTAGTCCGGGACGAGATCCGTCACGCGGCCGTGATGGCCAAGCGAGCCGTCGTCCGTGGCGACGATGTACTCGATTTCGTCGGGCAGCAGGCTGGTCGGGTACACCTCGCGCGCGCTGGCGGCTCCGAACAGGAGGGTGACCTGGCGGCCGTCCCGGATCGCCTCGTCGGCGAGCATCCGGACGCCGGCCATGCCCAGGCCGCCGGCGATCAGCAGCAGGTGGCGGCTGCGCGGGTCGACCTCGAACGGGCGCCCGAGGGGGCCGAGCAGATCGATCTCGTCACCCGGGCGCAGCCGCGTGAACCATTCCGTGCCACGACCGATGACCCGAAAATGGATCGTGACCATCCCGGTCGCGGCATCCGCGGTGTTGAGCGAGAACGGTCGGCGCAGGACCATGCCGGAGAAGTCCCCGGTCCGGACGTGGACGAATTGACCCGCGCGGCAACCGGTCGCAAGGTCCGGCGCGTGATAGGCCTGGAGCCACTGGCCGGGGAGGATCTCGCGGCTCTCCACGAGCTCCGCCGCGGCGAGCCGCATGGTCACGCGGTCGGGCGGCCCTCCGAGCCCTTGCCGTCGTCGGTCGTGTCGGCGGCGTCGGTCGTGTCGGCGTCGTCGGGCGCGGCCGTGTCCTCGATCTCGCCTTCGTCCTCGTCGTCCTCGTCGTCCTCGTCGTCCACCCCGGCGTCGAGATCGCCGTCAGGCGTAACGCCTACGTCCGGGGCGACCGCTGGGTAGGCCTCGGCGAGGGCATCCGCAAGATCGCCGAAGACGTCTGTCGGATCGTAGAACTCGACGAGTTCGGACGGGCCGCTCAGGGTCCGCCACTCTCCATCGGCCTCCTCGGGGACGACCTCGGCCCGGAACTCGCCGGTCCTTGTCAACACCAGCCGCTCGTCGTCATCATCGACGATCACGAGGTCGCCGATCAGGCCGGATGGTCCCGCCGCTGCGATCTCGAACTCGTCCAGCAGGCGGGATTCGCTGCGCTGGCTGCGCTCCTGATACTCGAGAGCAAGGTCGTACAGGCGTCGAGCGGCTGCCTCATCGTCCTCGAGCGCAGCCTGCTCCGGGTGACCGGCCGCCCACGAATCGGCCGCGGCCGCGTATGGGTCCTCACCGAGCGTTATCGCCTCTTCGGGCGAGATCCCGGCGGAATCGAGCAGGTCGTCGCCGGCGGTAGGCGAATCGGCGAAGCCTGCGGCCTCGCGCGCCGCGTCCGCGAACGCCGCGTAGATGTCCGCTGGGTTGTACAGCTCGATGAGTTCCGCGGCGGTCTCGATGACCTCCGTCTCGCTGACCCACTCGCCGGTCTGATCATCCAGGAATCGGCTGCGGCTCCGAAACGAGAGATCCGGCGCGATCGACAGATAGTCCGGCTCCTCATCGATCAGGGTCAATCCGCCGTACGTGGCGATGCGCTCCTTGTGCCGATCAAGGAAACGTCGGAGCTGGTCCGTGCTCTGGACGAGGAAATCGGAGCGCTCGAGGGCGGCGTCCGCCGCGATCTCCCCGAGCAGGTCGTTGCGGCCCGTATCCATGGTTCGCCTCCCGTTCGGTTCGTCGCCAGGTGGTTGTGCGTCGCGTCGGATCATCGTCGTGCTCGATAGCTCGTGGTGCCGGGTCAGGGATGGTATTCGAGGTCGGTGCCCATGCGCTCGCGCAGGAACATCGAGTGGTGTCGTTCGAAGATCCATTCGCCGGCCCGGTGGCCGAGCGCTCGTGTCCCTTCGTCCTGTTCGAGCTTGTCGAGGGTGGCGTAGTCGGGCAGTTCCAGCAGGATGACGTTGTCGAAGTCCCAGCCGTGGGCGACGTTGTACCAGCCGAGAAAGCGGATCCCGAACCTGGTCTCGTATTCCTTCACCTGGCGCGGGAAGATGGTGCGCATGAAGAACTTGAAGAACGGGTCGCGGCCACGGCGAACGGAGAAGTAGGTCGCGAGCACCGGCATTGGGTCATTGTCGCATGGGGCCGGGCGGGCAGGACGATCCATGCGGGGCGCCGTGGTGTCACCCTGTCAGCTTGACTCGCCGTCTCGCGCGTCGTCCTCCAGCTCCCCGACCGTCTTCGTATCGCTCCCCAGCGGGCGCCGCCGACCGCGCCGATCCGCGGCCACGAGTCGCAGCAGGAAGATGATCGTCTGGCCGGTGGTCAGCAGGAGCCCGATCACGCTGAACAGGAGCGCCGCGCTGACCATGTCCGGCCAGCGCCACACGACGCTCAGCGGGGTGAGGACGATGAACACGACCAGGACGACCAGCTGGAACCGGAAACACCCGAGCCCAGGTCCGCGTTCGGGGTTGAGCTCCTCGCCCTTGTACTGGATCGGGCCGGTGGGTCGTGGGCGTCGCGGCGGGGTCGGGTCGGCGGTCGGGTCGAGGTCGGTCACGACGCAACCTCGTCGTGGGATGCCGCGGGATCCTTGGCCAGGCCCTCGACGACCTCCATGCCCGTGAGCGCGCGCAGGATAGATGGCGATGCGATCACCTTCCACGACCGTGAACCGCCGCCAAGCACGATGCGTTCGCGCTCCATCACCCGCGCGTCGACCCATATCGGCAGGGCGGGCGGCAGGCCGAACACGGTCACGCCACCGATCTCCATCCCGGTGATCTCGCGGGTCGCATCCTGGGGCGCGAACGACGCCTTGCGTGTCCCGAGGCGATCGCGGACGGTCCGGTTCACATCCAGGCGATCGGGCGCGAGGACCACGCAAGCCGCATGGCGGGGCGGATCGCTCTTGCCGATGACCAGGATCGTGTTGGCGGCGTCGTCCGGGACGAAACCGTACGCTGCGCAGAACGCGGTCGTGTCGGCAAGGGCCGGGTCGCAGGCGAACAGCTCGTAGGCGATCCCCAGTGGCTCGAGCGCCGCCACGAGGCGCGCGCGGCCGGCGGGATCGTGTGTCGTCTGGTCCTTGGTATCAGTCATGGCAGAAGCGTACGACGCCGAGCCCTCGTCGGGCTGCCGCGGGCGGTGCCTGGCGAGCGACGCCGCGGGTACCATCGCTGCGATGACCGACCGACCCACTGCCCGCCAGCCGACGGCCCCGCCCGACATCGAGGCGTACCTTGCCCGGTTCGACTGGCATCCCGAGCCGGAGCTGCTCGGCTACCGCTACGAAGACCCCTCGCGAGCGGCCCTGGCTCGACTCGGCGAAGCGACCTGGGCGGCCGCGCTCGACTTCCTGTACGGCACGGCCATGGACCGAGCCATGGGCGACCCGAGTCCCTACCCGGAGGCACGGCGACGCTATTACGAGCCATCGGGTGGCACCCCATCACCGGCTCCCGTGTCGCCGACGGCCGCCGCCGATGTCATCGCCGAGTTCACCGATCGACTCGGGGGCGGCATGATGAACAGCCAGCATCCCCGTCAATTCGGCTATTTCACGCCACCGCCGCTGCCCATGTCGATCATGGGCGAGCTGCTTGCCCAGGTCGCCAACCAGGGCGTCGACGTCTGGCACGCCGGGCCATTCGCGGCCTTCGTCGAGGAGGAGGTCGTGGGCTGGTTGTGCGACCTCGTCGGCTATGGCGAAGGCTCGTTCGGGTTGCTGACCAGCGGTGGGGTCATGGCCAACTTCATGGCGATGACCATGGCCCGCGACCTGTGCCTCGGCAGGATCCGCGGCCTGCCCGGACCTCCCCGCGGCAAGGACCTCGAAGGTGCCCGGGTGTACACCAGCGATCAGAGCCACTTCTCGATCGCTCGGGCACTCGACGAGCTCGGCTTCCCGGTCGAGACCCTGGTCGTGCTTCCGGCCGACGACGCGTTCCACCTGCGTGGCCGGCCGGTCGCGGAGGCGATCGCCCGGGATCGCACGGCCGGGCTGACCCCGTTCGCGATCGCGTGCGTCGCGGGCTCAACCAACACGGGCTCGGTCGACGCGATCGGCGAACTCGCGGACGTGGCGGCGTCCGAGGATCTGTGGCTCCATGTCGACGCTGCCTATGGTGGCGCGGTTCGCCTGTCCAGCCGCGACCGCGATCGGGTGCCGGACCTTCACCGCGCCGATACCGTCACGGTCGACCCGCACAAGTGGTTCTTCCAGGCCTACGACATCGGTGGATTGGTCGTTCGCGACGGGACCCAGCTCGCGCAGACCTTCGGCGGCCGGAGTCCTGAGTACTACCGCGGTGGCGAAACGCACGGCAGTGACCATCGCGACGACGGACAGCTCAACTTCTACAAGTTGTCATTCGAGGGGACTCGCCGCTGGCGCGCGCTCAAGCTGTGGATGACCTGGAAGCACCTGGGAACGACCGGCTTTGGTCGGCTGATCGAGGCCAATGACGATCTGGCTGCCCACCTGGCCGCGCGCTGTGCCGATTCCATCGATTTCGAAGCCATGCCGGCATCACCCGAGCTCTCGGTCGTGTGCTTCCGCCACCTTCCGGCAGGGCTGGCCGGCGAGGGACTCGACGCACACCAGGACAGACTCCAGGCCGCCCTCGAGGTGTCGGGCGACGGCTGGTTGACGACCACCCGCCTGCGCGGGTCGACCTGGCTGCGCGCCGGCATCGTCAACTATCTCGCGACCGAGGACGACATCGACCATCTGCTGACCACCCTTCGTCGCCTCGCCTCCGACACATGACGACCGCGGCTATGCAACATCATCAGGCTCGTGGGCGTCTGCTGAGTTGAACGGAGGCTGCCATCAACCGACCGGTACGCACGATCCTCGGAGTCTGCCTCTCAGCGTCGCTTGTCGCCGGCTGCATCGGAGCGAGCGCGCCGCCGACCACGACCGCGAGCCTCGAGGGATCGCAGCCGATACCAAGCGCGACCCCGGCGGCCACGCCATCCCCGTCGACGGCGCCGACGGCGTCCCCTGTGGCCGGATACCTGAGCTGTGTCGGGCATACATTCGAGGCATCCGCCCTCGACGGTCCAGATGCCGAGAGCGGGACGGGTGCTGCGGCCGATGTGCTGCGCGCCTTCATCACCGAGCACCCGACGTACCCGACCTTTGACGGGGATCAGGTTCCGCTCCCCACGAGCGGGTGGCGCGAGTTGTCGGCGCTCCCGAACGAGGTCACATTCGGCGTCGCCGACCCGTCCGCGACGGATGTCCTGTCCGTGCTGACCGTCGCCCGGCTGGACTCCGATGCATGGACGATGGACACCTTCAACTCGGACTGCGGGCCCCTGTTCGAGGTGATCGGGGTCGAGGAGCAGCCTGTCGTCGAGATCGGATCAGGCCCCGCGCTGGATCCGCCGCTGCCACCGTTCCTCGCGTGCGACGGCTTGACGTTCCCGTCAGGTGCGATCATCGGGACGGGCCCGGCCCGGCCGGCATCCGGCGACATCGCCGACGCGCTGAGCGCGGTCGTCTTCGAGCCCTCGGCCTGGCATGTGCTCGTGTCTGTGCCTGGTCGGGTCGTCTATGGCTCGATCGACCAGACGTCCAAGCCGTGGCAGCTTCGCCATGTCACGGTCGAGGCAACGCCGGAGGGCTGGCAGGCGACCGACCCTGATGGCGTGTGCGACCTCCGGGCGGTACCAGGTCCAGACCTCAACGTCGCGATCTGGACCCTTGATGAGACCCCGACCTCAGCAGACCGCTCGCTCCGCGTGCTCGTGATGGCGGAGGCCTGCGCCAGCGGTCGCACAGCCGAAGGCCGGATCGAGCCGCCGCTCCTGTTCATGGACAAGGATCGGGTCATCGTCACGATCGGTGTGCGACCAGCCGGCGGTGGACAGGACTGCCCTGGGCATGGGCCGGCTCCCTACACGGTGGAGCTCGGGGAGGCGCTCGGCGATCGGGTCCTCCTCGACGGCGGCGTGTACCCGCCCCTGATCGTTCGAGCCGGCGCCGGCTGATCGAGGCGCGGCGGCCGTCAGCTCTTGTTGTGGAGCATCGCCCCGACATGCTCGAGCAGCTTCCAGGCGACCTCGGCGTCACCACGCACGAAAGCCCGGAAGTCCCAGATCGTCATCACCAGGCAGCGCAGGTCCGTGGTGGCGGTCACGGTCGCTGTCCGCACCCGGTCGCTGATCAGCGCCACATCCCCAAAATACGCGCCCCGACCGACCGTGGCCACCTGCTTGCCGGCGATGGACACGACACCCTCACCATCGGCGACGATGAAGAAGCCCACACCATGGTCATCGCCCTCGCGCACGACGACTGACCCGGCCGGGAAGGTCCGTTCCGTGAAGTCGCGCGACAGCCGTTCCAGGTGCTTGCGGTCCAGCCCGGACAGCAGGGGCACTCCGGCCAGCAGGTCCGCGGTGTCGGTCATGACGGGTCCTCCTCTGGGTGCCGACGCCTCCAGGCTCGGCGTCGCGCAACTATGCCTCGGGTCGGGTCCTCGCCGCCAGCCAGTCCTGCAGGCGGTACCACTCCCCCACGAACGGCAGGAACCACGGGCGTCCCTCATACGGAGCGGGCACGATCGGAAAGGGAAGCCGGCCGAGGACCGGGGCCTCGCCACCCGCGAGCCAGGCCCCGACCCCGGTGCCGAGACCGGTCATCAGGGCCACACCCGTCCCGCAGCAACCCATCGCATAGGTCACGCCGCCCCTGGTCCGACCCGCGTGCGGCATGCGGTCGAAGGTAAACCCGACGTTGCCACCCCATGCGTACTCGATCCGGTAACCGGCCATCTGCGGATGGACATCCATGAGGCCGCGCCACAGGATCCCGGCTGTCTTGTCGATGGATGTCGGCAGGAACGAGGCACGACCACCAAAGATCATCCGACGATCCGCCGATACGTGCCAGTAGTACAGGAAGTTCTTGGTGTCAAAGAACGCGCGGCCGCGTGGCGACAGTTCCCGCGCCAGGTCCTCCGGCAACGGCTCCGACGCGATGATGAACGAGCCGATGCCCATGATCCGGCGACGGAGGGCCGGTGCGACCCCGTCCGTGTACCCGTTGGTGGCCACGAACACATCCCGTGCCAGGATCGTTCCGCGCGAGGTCACGACCGTGAACCCGCCGTCTGCGCCGCGCCGGATGGACGTCGCCCGCACCCCCTCGTGCAGGTCCGCCCCGGCCCGATCCGCGGCTCCCACGAGCCCCGCGAAGTAGCGGCCCGGGTGGAGCAGGCCGCTGCCTTCCACCACGAGCGCCCCGTAGTAGGCGTCGGTTCCGATCTCCTCGCGGATCCGCTCGCGGGGCAGGACGTGGGCGCCCACCCCGACCGCCACCAGACCGGCCCGCGCGTGCTCGAGCTTCGCCACCTGGGCGGGCGCGAAGGCGAGCTCGAGGTGGCCGGCCTCGCGGAAGTCGCAATCGATCGACTCGTCGGCGATGAGCCGCTTCACGAGCGCATACGAATCGAGCGTCTCCTGGTACAGCGCTCGACCGGTGTCCTCACCGTAGCGTTCGATCAGCTCGCCGGCGCTCCACTTGTAGCCGGCGTGGACGATCCCGCCATTGCGGGTGGACGCTCCCCAGCCCAGCGTGTTCGCCTCGAGCAGGGTGACGCCCACGCCGCGGTGGGCAAGTTCCCGGGCCGCATTGATGCCCGCATACCCGCCGCCGATGACGACGACATCCGTCGACCGCGGCAGAGGCCGCTCGGACCGGTCGCGCAGGGCGGGCATCGACGCCTGCCAGAACGAGCGGCGTTCGTAGTCGCGGTTCAACGTCCCGTTAAAAGCCATAGCCACGGAGCGTAGCCGAGGCTCGGCGCTCGCGCCGCGCGGAATCGATCGTCCCGGACGCTCATCGAGTACGATCGGACGCTCCGCCACCAGCCGGGGACCAAGGGGGCCGCCGTGCGCACGATCGCCATCATCAACCGCAAGGGTGGCAGTGGCAAGACGACCACGGCCGTCAACACCGCCGCCGCCCTGGCCGAGATCGGACACCACGTCCTGATCCTTGACCTCGATCCCCAGGGCAGCGCCTCGGAATGGCTCGATCGAGAGGGCGACGATCGCGGCCTGTCCGAGGCCTACCTCGGGCGCAGCGACCTTGCCAGGATCGCCGTCGAGACGGACACGCCGGGGGTCCATATCGTGCCCGCGGCCCCGTGGCTGGTAACCGCCGAACGAACGCTGCTCGGTGAGATCAGCCTCGGGATCTCCAGGGCCATCAGCCGGCTGCCCGAGCGCTGGTCGTTCGTGCTGGTGGATTGCCCGCCGTCGCTGTCGTATCTCTCGATCGGCGTGCTGATGGCCGTGCGTGAGTTGATCATCCCGGTCGAGGCGCACGCGATGGCACTGACCGGCGCGGACGCCGTGATCGATGAGCTACCCGCCGTCCAGAAGCTGAACCCGGATCTCACCACGGCCCATCTGCTGCCCTGCCGGGTGACCCGAACCAACCACTCGCGGTCCGTCATCGCGACGCTGGAGGCCGATTACCCGGAGATCGTGACGCGAGCGAGGATCCGCGAATCGATCAAGCTCGCCGAGGCCGCGGAGGCCCGGCAACCGATCACGACCTTTGCGCGCACGAGCGCCGGCAGCATCGATTACCGGGCCTTCGCCGCGGAGTTACTCGAGCGAGCGATCCCGGCCGTCGGGCGCAACGGTTCGAGTAGTCGGCGGTGGTGGGGACGGTTGGTGTCGAATGGGGCTGCGTCGGCACGGTGAGCACGTTCCCTCGGTGAGCGACCAGCGGCGCACGGGTGATCCCACGGCCCAAGCCATCGAAACGCTGGTTCGCGCGATCGAGGCCAAGGAGGCCAGTCAGGGCGCGGTCGCGGGTGGGACTGGGCCGGTCCCGTCTGGCCCTGGGCCGGCACAATCTGGGTCGCTACGACCCGGGCCGGCCGCCCCTGGAACGCCCCCGTCTGGCGCGGGCCCAGGTTTGGGTGCCCGACGCAGCCAGGTGGCGCCGTACCGAGCTCCCGGCAGCCCGCCCGGCCGCGGCGGCCCGATCCCGGGGCTGATCGGCCGCCAGGCCTGGGAAGCGTCGCTGGTGGACGAGGCCGAGCGCCAGCAGCGGTACGGGCGTCCACTCGCCATCCTGCTGGCGGAGGTCGAGGCGAGCGAGCCCGAGCCGAGCGCGATGGGCGCGGCGATGATCGGGCGGATGGCGCCCCGTTGCGCGGCCGTGCTGCTAGCTTTGGCTCGCGGCTCGGATCGTGTCACGCGCCTGAGCGGCAACCGCTTCGGCGTCCTGTTGCTCGAGGCGGACGAAGCGGGCGCGGCGATCTACGCCGAGCGCGCGGCGACCGTCTGCGCGACGTGGCTTGCGTCGAGCCCCTACCCGATGCGACTGTCCGTCGGCTGGTCCGTTGCCCGTGAGCCCGCCGACCTGGTCGGGGCGATGCGCACAGCCGAGGAACGCCTCAAGACCCGCGACTGAACCTCGCGACGGCGGCGCCCGTAGGCGTCAGGCGGCTCGGACTGATTCGCTGCCAGCGCTCGTTGCGACGGTCGTCGCATATGTGCTACGGTCCGTGGATGACGGATGTGGCCTCGCGCGAGCTTCGCAACAACACGCGCGCCGTGCTGGCCCGGGTGGAGGCCGGTGAATCGATCACGATCACGGTCGATGGGCGCCCGGTGGCCACGATAGAACCCATCATCCACCGACCGCCATCGATATCCCGGGAGGCATTCATCCGGGACATCCTGCCGTTTCAGGCGGACGCCGCGCTGCGCGACGAGCTTCGCGAGATGAACCCCGACACCACCGACGACATCCGCTGGCCATGATCGTCGGCCTGGCGGACACCAGCGTCTTTATCGCGATCGAGTCCGGACGTGCGCTGAACAGCGACGCCCTGCCCGAGACCCTCCGGGTATCGGTCGTGACCATCGGCGAGCTGCACCAGGGAGTCCTCGCGGCCACGGAGCCGGCGGTCCGCGCTCGCCGGCTCGCGACGCTCAGGCGCGCGTCGGCGATCGAACCGATCCCGGTCTCGAGCCATGTCGCCGAGGTCTGGGCCCTGCTTCGTGTCCAGCTCCGGTCCGTCGGTCGGACGATGCCGGTCAATGACTCATGGATCGCTGCCACGGCGATGAGCCTCGGGATCCCGGTCGTCACCCAGGACGACGACTACGACGACGCCCCCGGCCTCCAGGTCATCCGGGTCTGACCCTCAGTGTGACCCGTGGCAATCAGGGCGCCTCGTAGGCGATGTGGCCGCCCGCCATCGTCAACAGCACGCGACCGGGCAGCTCCAGCCCGAGCAGCGGCGTGTTCTTGCCCTTGGAGGCCAGCGTGTCGGCCCTGACCGTCCAGCGATCCGACCGGTCGAACACGACGAGGTCCGCCGGCGCCCCCTCGACCAAGCCGACCGAGCCGCTCCGCCTCGACCGATCACCCAGCACCGTCGCCGGACCAACGGTCAGGGCCGCGATCGCCCGCGCCAGCGTCAGCTGCCCGGCGTCCACGGCCGCGAGCACGAGACCCAGCGCCGTCTCGATACCGCTGATCCCGTTCGCCGCGAGGCCGAACTCGACAGCCTTGTCCACCTCGGTGTGCGGCGCGTGATCCGTGGCGATCGCATCGGCCGTGCCGTCGGCCAGGGCGGCCAGGCAGGCCAAAGCGTCCTCGGCGCAGCGGAGCGGAGGGTTGACCCGCATGGATGTCGCGTAGGGTGCCGCGCTCAAGGCCCGGTCCGCCCACGGGTCGCGGGCGCCGCCCTCGTCGTCGACCGCCTCCCATGCCCAGCGTCGTGATCCCGCCACCCACTCATCGGCCAGAGCCAGGTGATGGGGGGTCACGTCGCAGGTGACCGGCAGGCCTCGGGCCTTGGCCAGGCGGATGAGCGCCAGCGACTCCCCCGTCGAGATGTGGGTGAGGTGCAGTCGAGCGGTCGGCACATCAACGACCACGTCGCCCAACATCACGAGCGCGCGGGCCACCGCGGAGACCTCGGCCGCCACCGGCCAGCCGCGCAGACCCAGGATGGTGGCGACCGGTCCGTCGCCCATTTCGGCGCCCTCGGTGAGGGTCAGATCCTCGGCATGATCCACGATCGGCAATCCGAGAGCGCCCGCGTAGGCCAGGGCATTACGCAGGATCGACGCCGTGCGCACCGGCGATCCATCGTCCGAGAAACCCACCACACCTGCATCTGCCAGTTCACCGAGCGCGGCCAGGGTCTCGCCAGCACGACCGGCGGTGACCGCCCCGTACGCGAGCAGTTCCAGCGGCGATCCGGATGCGACGGCCGCGGCCCGGATCCGGGCGAGCACGCTCGGTTCATCGAGGGCCGGCGTCGTATTGGGCATCGCACAGACCGTGGTGAACCCGCCATGGGCCGCCGCCTCCAGCCCGGTCGCCACGGTCTCCGCGTCCTCATTGCCGGGTTCGCGCAGGTGCGCATGAAGATCGATGAAACCGGGCGTCACGACGACCCCGGTCGGGTGCACACCCTCGGCCGCCGCGCCCTCCAGCCAGGTCACGGCCTCGAGGATCCCGTCCCGGACGACGATCTCGCCGGGACCCTCGCGCTCCGCCTCCGGATCGACCAGCCAGGCTCGACTGATGTCGAGGTCCGTCACGGGGCGCTGACCCCGGCGAGCAGGTACAACATCGCCATCCGGATCGCGACCCCGTTGGTGACCTGCTCCGTGATGACCGATTGGGCGCCGGCTGCGACATCGGCCGCGATCTCGACGCCCTCGTTCATCGGCCCCGGATGCATGACGAGCGCGTCCGGCCGAGCCCCGGCAAGGCGCGCGGCCGTCAGACCGTATCGAGCGCCGTACTCCCGCATCGAGGGCAGCAGCCCCGAGGCCATCCGCTCGCGCTGGATCCGCAGGGCCATGACCACGTGGGCGTCGCGCAGCGCCTCGTCGATGTCGGCCGTGACATGGAATCGACGGCCGGCCGCCGCTCCGCGCCCGGCCCACGCCTCGAACCCGCGCAGCAGCGTCGCGGGCCCACACAGCCACAGGTCCGCCCCGGCGGCCGTCAGGGTCCAGATGTTGGACCGGGCCACGCGCGAATGCAGGACATCGCCCAGGATCACGACCTTGCGCCCCGCCACGGACCCTCCCGGCAACCGCGAGCGCATCGTGTACAGGTCCAGCAGGGCCTGCGTCGGATGGGCATGCCAGCCGTCGCCGCCGTTCAGCACGGATCCGCCAAACACCTCGGCCGCAAGATAGGGCGCGCCGCTCGCCCCGTGGCGCATCACGAGCATCTGGGCTCCGAGGGCCTCGACCGTCCGGACCGTGTCGACGAGCGACTCCCCCTTCGTCACAGACGAGGTCGAGGCCGCGATATTGACCACGTCGGCTGACAGGTTCTTGGCGGCCACCTCGAACGAGACGCGCGTCCGCGTCGAGGCCTCGTAGAACAGGATCGTCACGTTTCGCCCACGCAGGGCCGGTACCTTGGCGATCGGCCGGGCGAGGACTTCGCGCATGGCATCCGCGGTGCGCATCACGAGGTCCAGATCCGCCGCGGTCAACCCATCGACATCGAGCAGGTGGCGGTGACGCCAGCCGACTTGCTGGCTCTCCGGCGCCACATCGACCGCCGGGACGACCACCTCGGTCTGTCCGACTCCATCGAGCACGTCGGTCATGCGACCGGCTCGGCCGCCCGCGGGCTGTCGATCACGCGCTCGATATCGACGCCGTCTTCCCCGTCCGTCTCCTCCAGGTGCACACGGACGATCTCCTCGCGCGACGTCGGCACGTTCTTGCCGACATGGTCCGCCCGGATGGGCAGCTCGCGGTGCCCTCGGTCGACGAGCACTGCCAGCCGGATCGCCTGCGGTCGGCCGAAATCGACCAGGGCGTCCATCGCGGCGCGGATCGTCCGCCCGGTGTAGAGCACGTCATCGACGAGCACGACAGTCCGGCCATCGATCCCGCTCGGCAGCGCCGTGCCCTTGACCACCGGTTGCTGGGCCACGAGCGAGAGGTCGTCGCGGTAGAACGTGATGTCCAGTGCCCCGACCGGCACATCCGCGCCCTCGTTCTCGGCGATGGCGGCCGCGATCCGGTGCGCCAGAGGCACTCCACGCCGCTGGATACCGACGAGCAGCAGGCCATCCGTGCCTGCCTGCTTCTCGACGATCTCGTGCGACAGGCGGATCGTCGCTCGGCGAATCTCGTCCGCAGTCATGATCCGGCGTCCGCTCATCGCTCCTTCCCGGCCTCACTGGGCCACACGGGCGGCCTCACGGGGTCGCAGCCGAAGGGGTCAGGCGACAGGATACCGCGCGACGGTCAGTAGACGTGGACCGTCACGTTGGTCACGCCGCTCCACGATGGACAGCCACAGATCTCGAAGAAGTCCGGGCGATACAGATCCACGATCCGTCCCGAGGCAGTCGGCCCGTAGTCGGTGACGACCCGCTCGATACAGCCGCCGGCTCCACAGATGATCACGATGGTCCCACGCGGCAGACGCATGGCGGTCGTGCCGTGGTCGTAGAACGTGGCTTCGCCGCGCAGGACGGACTTCGCTGGCTTGCGCTCAGACTCCGATCCGGGCGCCGGCAGATCCGCCCGCGCCCGGCCGGTCGGGCCCGAGTCCGGGACGTCGCCGGGTTCCTGGAACGGACTGAGGGCGTGGACGGCACCCGCCGACAGGTAGCCGCCATCGAGACCCGCGATCGACAGGGTCGACGGCGCGTCCAACGCGGGGACCGAAAGCGTCTGGAAGGCGCCGACCGGGACTCGCTCCATGGCACCCGGCGCGCGGGAACCGGCGAAACCCGGCAGCACGACCAGGGCGAGGGCGGCGATGAGGGCCGACCCTACGACCAAGGATCTGGGTCGCACGATAGGCGGGAACCATACGCCGCCGCGCGTGCCGCCGCACGGCCTTCGCGCAGCCGCGGCCACGTGGCGCGGCCCGCGGCGAGAATCACTGGACGATGACGAGATCCTTGCCGGGGGCGCTCCTCACGCTCCCGACCCCATCGCCGGACCAGGCCACGATCTGGATCCGACTGCCCTCGCCGGACTGACCGGGTGGGCTGGCCCAGGCAAGTCGACCATCGCCGATGGAGAACCCTGCGAGTGCCTCGACGCCATCGGGCGCGTTTTCAAGCAGCTCGAGCCCGCCGGCCGCCGGATCCGCCCGGAACAGGCTGAGCCGACCGACCCGCGGATCGTTGGCGTCCGCCATCCAGACGGCGACCCAACCGCCCGTCTCGTCCCAGCGGATATCGAAGTCACCGATCTCCTCGCCGAGGATCCGGGCACCGGCGTACCGGGAGGGGGCGGCGTTCGCCTGACCACCGGCCTCCGTCGGCCATGCGCGCAGCTCCAGTCGACCGTCCGCCGGGGACCAGCCGCTGGCGTCCACCGTACGCTGGATGGAGCCGTTCCAGCCGAGCGCCCGGGTCCGAGTCGGGTCGACGGCCGGCAGCCACAGGGTCCCGGCGGCCGTTTCTGCACCCGTCTGTGGATCGATCTGGACGCTTGCCGGCGACGATGGGGACCCCGTCGTGTCTGCAGTGGAGACTTGCGGCCGGCTGGCCACGACCTGATCGCCGTCCCACGAGGCGAACATCGACTCGCCGTCCTCGGTCAACCTGGACGCGGTCGGTTCACCGACACGCCAGACGAATACGTCCGGCCCGCCCGAACCGTCCGTCGGCCGAGCCGTGAACGCGAACCACATCCCGTCGCTGGAGAAGGCCGCACTGCCGCCGACGACATCGATATCGCTGGCGATGGCCAGGCTGGTCGCGACCGTCGGTTCCGGACTCAGGCTGGGTGTCGGCGACGCCGATGGCCGCTCCGATGGTGGGGTCGTCGTCTCGACGTCCGGCGTCGCGCCTGGATCGGGCGAGCTCGGATCGACGGACGGTGGCGTGACAGGTGGCGGGGTCGTCGGTGCGGTCGCCGACGGGCCGGCATCGGTCGGCTTTCCGCTGACGACCGGTTCGAGGGTCGCCGGTGTCTGACTCGCGGGCGGCGGGGTCGGGCTCATCGACGCGTCCGGCAGGGCGACCACCACGATCCGGTCGCCGTCGGCGCCGTCCCTGGCCACGACGATCGCGTCGTTGCCGACCGGTGATCGGATGATCGTCCGCGGCAAGGCCGTCAGGCGCAGGGGCTCGCTCTGCTCATC
>JANOIS010000475.1:0-5462 GCA_031407755.1 Chloroflexota bacterium
GTACTGCGTGATGCTGACGACGAGGCTCCTGGCGAACCATTCGATCTCCTTCTCGCGGAGCAGCGGGATCGGTGCGAGGAACAGGGTCGCCATCACGGCAATGACGTACAGGTCCGTGGACGTCCGGGACACCAACCGACGTACGAGCGTCCCGACCATGGTCGCCGCGGCCAGGAGGAGGAGCGGCAGCACGATCAAGTGCCGCGCGTGGATTGGCGACACCCCGAAGAGGTCGATCGCCGCTGCGGCTAGCCACAGTTCGCCCCAGTGATACCACGTCTGTGGCGGCATGCCGGCCAACTCGTCGAAGCCAGCAGGCGAGTAGATAGACTCGCGCCCGGCTTCGGCCAGATCCGCCCCCAGGACCGAGTAGTAACCGACGTCGAAGAACTCGACAGGCTGAAGTCCGTCGCGCGGACTCGGGGCGATCGTCGTCGCGTAGAGCAGCCCGATGGCGATAAGAAAGGCACCAGCCGCGAGGCCGCCACGCGCGGATCTCTTGTCGATGCGGAACCGCAGCGTCGGTCGCCCGCTGCCGACGGCGATCGCGAGCAGAATCGCCGCTGCGATCGGGACGAATACGCTGTGACCGGCGGACGCGATGGAAGCCCACGCGGCGGTGAATGCCAGCAGGCCCACTGACAGCCCGACACTGAAGGTTTCGGCGGCATCGTCGTCCGTTCCCAGCGCCCCGACCCGCCGTGCGATCAACACCCCGACCACCAGCAGGAACACGCCCGCCGCACACGCCAAGGCCAGCGCCACCCACACCCGGTCGTCACCGAAAGCGGCCGACAGATCGGGCATCGGATCGGTCATTCAGAGTCCCTGCGGATAGGCGGCATGCGGCCCGGCTTGCCTTTGACCGCTATCGTGACGGATGCCTTCCAATGCAAGGGGACGGCGGCAGACACCAGCGAGTTCGGGGTGGCGAGCCGGCATGAATGAAGTCGATACCGTTGCCAGTCAAGGGAAGCGATCAACGTCGGTGGACGCGGGTCGAGCTCACTAAGGGTACAACGCTCCTGCGGCGCCATTTACTCCTCCCGTACCGGCCATCCAGCACCTTCGACATCCGTATGCTGGCCCTGTGATCAGAGCGATGCGTTGCCCGTCTCGCTCGATATGCTCTTGATGTTGAACGCAGGCGTCACCATGGTCCCCATCTTCAGCGGCGCTCAGCTGTTTGCGTTGGGAATCATCGGCGAGTATCTGGCGCGAATGCACTTTCGTACGATGCATCGACCGACTTACCTGGTCCGCCAGGAAACGAGAGACGATTGACGACGACGACGATCGAGCGGAATGGCGCAAAGATGACGATCTCCCTCGTTCCTTGGGACGCGGAGATCTTCGGGTTCCCGGTCGCCCAGATCGCCGACCTTGAGGTCGGCGAAGATGGATCGGCGAAGGAGCTGCTCCCGGAGCTCGACGCATGGTGTGCCATCCACGACGTCCGTCTGATCTCTTACAGGCTGGATCACGAACGGCTTCGCGAATCGATGGCGCTTGAAGCGATCGGGTTCCGATTTGTGGAGATGACCTACGGTCCGCGCCTGAAATCGCTCGATGACATCGTCGCGCCGGACCACCTGATCCACGTTACGCAGGCATCGTCGGCAGATCTGGAATCGATCGAGGAGATCGCCTACTCGGCCTTCAAGACGGGACGCTTCCTCCTGGACCCGCGCCTGGACCCGGAACTGAGCAACCGCCGCTACGCGAACTGGGTTCGAACGAGCTTCAATCATGCTCGCCACTCAGTGCTCAAAGCTGAGGTCCATGGAGACCTCGCCGGGTTCTTCATCGTCGAGCATCGTCCAGATGGGGGCGTTTACTGGCATCTCACGGCGATCGCCCCCGATTGGCAGGGGAAGGGCATGGGTCTCAGCGTATGGCGGACCATGCTCACACGACATCGGGGGGAAGGCGCCACGTACGTCGAAACGACGATCTCGGGGCACAACGTGCCAGCGATCAACCTTTACGGTCGGCTGGGGTTCTCAGTTGCGTCCGCGCAGATGACCTTCCATCAGCTGCGGGTTCCGAACGGGTGACCGGGCTCTGTCGACGATCGGCTTGGGCCTCATGAAGGTGTGCGGCGCCTGCAGTTCAACGCGTTGCAACGACGCGTGGGTCTGCGACGACTGTGGCAGCAGGCCCTCGGTGATCGGAGGTTTCACAGCGTTTGCTCCGACCCTGGCGTCCCAGAATGGGGGCTTCCGGGAGGAGTACTTTGCCGACTTGGCCGCCCTCGAGGCACGCAATTTCTGGTTTCGCGCCCGCAACGAGCTTATCGTCTGGGCCATGAAGACGTACTTCCCGGACTGCCAACGGTTTCTGGAGATCGGCTGCGGCACTGGGTTCGTCCTGAGCGGGATCCGCTCAGCTTGTCCGTCGATCGAGCTTTCCGGAAGCGAGATCTTCAGCGCGGGCCTGGCGTTCGCGGCCACGCGCGTACCCTCAGCGCAGTTCTACCAGATGGATGCGAGGAAGATCCCGTTTAGCGAGCATTTCGACGCCATCGGCGCCTTCGACGTTCTCGAGCACATCGACGACGATCGGTCGGTGATTGCCGAGGTCAGCAAGGCCCTGCGTCCGGGTGGAGGTTTCCTGATAACGGTTCCGCAGCATCCTTCGCTCTGGAGTCAGCAGGATGGACATGCCCATCATGTCCGACGCTATACGGGGACCGAGCTTCGGCGCAAGGTCGAGGCCGCCGGGTTCGAGGTCGTTCGGATGACGTCATTTGTGTCCCTGCTGCTGCCCATGATGTTCGCCTCACGCAAGCGGAAGAGCGATCACAAGCCCGGCGTGGACATTGACGCAATGGGTGATCTGCGACAGCCCTGGGCAGTCAACGGGGCGCTGGAAGCCGTGATGTCTATCGAGCGCACGTTGATTCGCCGCGGATTGTCTTTACCGGCAGGGGGGTCGCTGCTTGTCGTCGCGCGGAAGAAGAGCCAACTCGAGGTTGGCGCGTGATCCCGTTCAACAAGCCTTATATGACGGGCAAGGAACTCGCGTACATCGCCCAGGCCCACGCCAACGGACATCTCGCGGGAAATGGGCAGTTCTCCAAGAAATGCTGTGCCTGGCTGGAGGAGCGGATCGGATGCCAGAAGGCGCTCCTCACGCATTCCTGCACTGCGGCACTCGAGATGGCGGCCATCCTGAGCGGCGTAGGCATCGGCGACGAAGTGATCATGCCGTCGTTCACGTTCGTCTCGACCGCCAATGCGTTCGTGCTCCGCGGCGCGACACCGGTGTTCGTGGATATCCGTCCCGACACGCTGAATATCGACGAGACCAAGATCGAGGCGGCAATCACCGCACGTACCAAGGCGATCGTCCCGGTCCATTACGCCGGGGTCGGGTGTGATATGGACACGATCATGGAGATCGCGAGCCGGCACGATCTCCTGGTGATCGAGGATGCGGCGCAGGGTCTCATCGCCGAGTATCGCGACCGACCGCTTGGCAGCATCGGCCACATGGCTGCCCTGTCGTTTCACGAGACGAAGAACATCATCTCCGGCGAGGGCGGCGCGCTCCTGATCAACGATCCCCGCTTCGCCGAGCGCGCTGAGATCATCTGGGAGAAGGGGACGAACCGGGGCCAGTTCTTCAGGGGCCAGGTCGACAAATACAGCTGGGTGGATCTGGGTTCGTCCTTTCTGCCGGGGGAGATCGTCGCCGCCTTCCTCTGGGCGCAGATGGAGGAGGCCGATGCCATCACCAAGCGGCGTCTGGATATCTGGGCGACATACCACGAGGCGTTTGCCAGCTTGGAGGAGACGGGGAAGGTTCGCCGGCCGGTCGTTCCCGTTGAATGCCGCCACAACGGACACATGTTTTACGTTCTCTTGCCGA
Organism: Chloroflexota bacterium; assembly: GCA_031407755.1. Taxonomy (GTDB): domain Bacteria; phylum Chloroflexota; class Limnocylindria; order Limnocylindrales; family CSP1-4; genus SPCO01. The sequence goes on from JANOIS010000475.1 coordinate 3,874, forward strand.
GTCTTGAATCGCGCACGACGTTCATCGAGCGTCTGGGCACCAAGGGCATCCAGCCGGTGTTTCACTACGTGCCGCTGCACACGTCGCCGTTCGGTCGGTCGGTCGGACGTTCCGTCGGCGACATGACACATACCGTTGCTTCCAGCGATCGGTTGGTGCGCCTCCCGCTATGGCTGGGCCTCGAGGAACACCTGGACGCAGTGATCACCGAAGTCATCTCGGCGGCCCAGTAGTCGTCCACGTGGAGCGCACCCGCGACTGCGTCCACAAGACTCGCGGAACGGCTACGGAATCTGAAGCAGTTGGAATCTGCCTACTGCTGCGACCTCAGTCGCCTCGGGGACGAGCGCATTCGGGTGGGCCCCATCCGCATAAATGTAGTCGATCCCGTGGGCTTTCAAGAAGGTCACGATGCTGTGAGTGGATGGGTTGGCAGAGGAGTCTGGATAGAGCACTCGCTGGGGAGCCGGCTGGAACAACGGGCTCATGACGTCCAGAGACGGGTCGCCTCCAATGAGCGCTCCCAGAGCGTCCGATTGAAAGCACATCGGAACGATCCGTCGGGCTGTGTGTGCACTGATGCCGAGTAGCCTGGCGTCCCAGATCGCAAGCTCCTCAGAGGGTTGGCACGAGTAGGCGAGCTTGGCGTCAACGGGCAGGCCTCGGATCGCTGCCAAGAGCTCCAGGGGAACCGGCTGGTAGTCCCGCGGCCCAAAGCGCTGGAGCTGGACGATGCCAAGTGCTGCCCCGAATTCGATCTGAGCGAGGCAGAGTACGACCGTGGCGAGCGTGAGGATTGGACGCCCCGAGGCTCGCAACCGTATCCAAACGGACCACACGGCGATGGCAGCGACGGGCGTCGCGAAGACCGCGATCCCGCCGAAAAACACATGGAACATATTGAAGTCACCGATTCGCGCTCCCCATGCAACCGCGCCGGCAATCAGCAACACGGTCGTCCCAACGTACATATCTGCCTGGACCGGCGCGTCCCGACGGACAAGCACCCACCCGGGGGCGATCGCCAGGAACGCCCCAGCACCAATGATGATGATGGCCACAGACTCGCGCCAGGTTGCGTTGAACGGGGATACGCTGGGCGACGACCCGCTGCCCCCGACGCCGTGCCCCGTGAGCAGTCCCCACGCCACCGTGGAGATGATGGCGACTCCTGTCCAGATGAAGCTGCGTCGCCAGATCGGGGAGACGATCGGAAGACGTCGCGTGGTTATGAGCGCCAATAGGATTCGGATGGTCCAGACGGTCCCGACGCCGGTGGCAGCCAACACGGCGATGACGAGGTGGGCTGGCACGATCAAGGCGACCACGCAGCCGACAAAGCCAGCGAGTGACCATGTAGCCCGACGCCTGGACAGCACTTCGACGCTGTACATCGCGAGAAGAACCGCCACCGCAGCCAAGCCGTACAGGGTGATCCCGAATATCAAACCAACGGCCCACGAAATAAAATGCGGGCCAGGGCTCAATGAAACTGGCGCCAGGAACATGCATGCGAGCATTCCGAACAGAAAGGCTCTACGAGAAGCTGTCCCGGCCATTCGGCGCACGAGGGTGCCGGTGAGAGCGGC
>JANOIS010000490.1:0-4511 GCA_031407755.1 Chloroflexota bacterium
GCCGCGCGCCAGGCGTCGATCGCCGCGACCCAGGAGGCCGCGATGCGCGCGGGCGTCGATCCGACGACGGCCGCCGGCATGAACTCGATGACGCCCGCGCAGCTCGAGCGCGAGATGCGGCGCCAGCAGAAGGAGCTGGAGGCCGCGCAGGCGCGCGCGGCGCGCGAGGCCGAGCGCCAGCGCCGAGCCGAGCAGACTGCCGCGGTCGCTGCCTCGAAGGCGCGCCAGAAGACGATCGATACCGCGCTGCGCACCGGCGGCAAGGTCGTGACCTCACGCCTCGGGCAGGACATCGTCCGAGGAATCTTCGGGACCCTGTTCGGCGGCGGGAAGTCGCGCTGACCGAACACGGGGTGCCCTGGGCGGATCCCGCCTGGCGCGCCACGACCCGGTCGCGACCATGAAGTACGTGTTCCGGAACCACGCTATGCCAGATGCGAGGTCCGAAACCGGCTCGTTGGGTGCGTAACGTGCCCGGAGCGCACGCTACGCCCTCCAGGGGGTCCGCACTGGCCGATCCGGTCGTGACGCCCGTCATAACGTGGCTGGTATGCGCGTTGTTCCTGGTTCCGTGCCAGCCCCTGTGGCGGCACGCCCGCGGGCCGTTGAGATGCCGTTGTAAGGCGCCCTGCTGAACCTTCTCCCTGGTGATCGCCGAACTCTCTCCTGTCGACCGGGCAAGAAGCTTCGGTGGCACGTCCGCGGTATCCCCAGGCCGCCGGACCCCACGAAAGGGTTGGATCATGAATCCACGAATCTCACGGCTGCTGACCACGGCAGCACTGGCGGGCTCCCTGCTCATCGCCGCAGCCCCGGCCGCGCTCGCCCATGACTTCGGCAGCTTCCGCGGCGTCGAAGCCGCCTCGTACATCAACCCGGACACGGGTGCAGCTACGGCCAACCCGGACGTCGACCCGCAGTCGAGCTGTTTCCGGCCCGATCAGCGCGACAATCAGGCACTGAGCGATGCCGGCACGGCGAACCGCAACGTGCACAACGACGCCTGCTTCCTGGATGACCGCGGCAACAAGGTCAATGGCCCGGCTTCGTTCCAGAGCCGCGGCGTCGGATTCATCAGTGCCTGCCCGGACCCCGATGGCGCAGGCCCCGAGTTCGCCCGGTTGAGCGACACCAACGGCGACGGCCGCAATGACCTGTGCTTCCAGTCTGCCTATCAGACCAAGGGCATCGCCGGGGACTTCGAGTTCCACGCCCGGCTCAACAACACCACCATGAACGGCACGCAGTACGTGACGTGGTGCGCCGATGCCAACCAGAACGGCTGCCGCGACGAGTACGTCAAGGACAGCATCTCCATCGAATGGGGCCAGACGGGCTCCTACGGCGGCTGGGGCCGCTGACCGCGAACGGGACCGACACGGACCCGTCAAGCGAGGGTCGGACCGGTGTGGTCCGGCCCTCGCGCCTCCTTTCGACGTAACGGCAGCGACTGAACCATTGGTACCGGTCCTGCGAATACCCATCGTCCACCCGGCAAGAGATATCAGGAGAGATCAGGATGAATCGAAGACTTCTCGGCGCGATCACGATCGGATTGCTCGGCGTCAGCCTGTTCGCGGGCACGGCACTGGGCGCGCATAACGGCAACAACCGGGCCGTCGTCACGGGCACCGGTGACGCGGATGCCACGGGCATCGCGATCGTCAACTACTCCGAGGGTCAGGGCACCTTCAACGGCAACATCACCGTTGACAACCTGGTCGCCGGGGCGACCTACAGGTTTTTCGTCCGCGCCGGCTCCGGGGCCGAACAGCTGATCTGCAGCGGCACCGCAGACAGCGCCGGGACCTTCACCTGCGCAGCCCAGAAGCTCGAGCTCAACGGCTTCGCCAGGGCCGTCGTACGCGACGCAGCTGGTGTCGAAGTGGCGATCGGAACCTTTGACCGGCGTGGCAATTGCCGCGACGCCGATCAGGCCGGATCCCAGTGCGAGGCGCAGCGCCCGTAACGATCGATCCCATCGGGGGGTACGCGAGGGTCGGACCGGGGGTCCGGCCCTCGCACCATGTCCGGCGGGATCAATCGATGGTCAGCGTCTCCGGGACGTCATCCGCGACCGCTGGGTACGCGGGCTTCAGGTCCGCGATCGTATCCGCGAGGATCGTTGCCACGGCCAGGTTGCGGAACCAGTTGCGGTTGGCCGGGATGACGTGCCAGGGAGCGTGCTCGGTCGAGGTCTTCGTGAGCGCTTCGTCGAAGGCCGCCTGGTAGTCGTCCCAGTGCTCGCGCTCCTCCAGATCGCCCATGGAGAACTTCCAGCGCTTGGTCGGATCATCGAACCGGTCCTGGAAGCGCTGCCGCTGCTCGTCGCGGTCGATCGACAGGAAAAATTTGACGATGGTCGTCCCGTTGTCGACGAGGTGGCGTTCGAAATCATTGATCTGGTCGTAGCGCTTCGACCACACGGCCTTGGGCACGATGCCGTGGACGCGCACGACGAGCACGTCCTCGTAATGCGATCGATTGAAGATGCCGATCTCGCCCTTGCGCGGGACGGCTTTGTGGATGCGCCACAGGTAGTCGTGGGCGAGCTCCTCCGTGCTCGGCACCTTGAACGAGGTGACCGGACAGCCCTGCGGATTGAACGCCTCCATGACCTTGTTGATCGTGCCGTCCTTGCCGGCGGCATCGATGCCCTGGAGAACGACGAGGACCGAGCGCTTCGCCTCAGCCCAAAACCTGTCCTGGAGGTCGGCGAGGCGTTCGATCTGGCGTTCGAGCTCGGCCTCACCGCCGGTCTTGTCCCAGTCGAAGGTCGCCTTCTGATCCAGCTCGGAGAGGCGGACCTGCGAACCGGTCTTGACGCGGAGCGCGTCACGAAGATCGATCATGCGCCCTCGCCTCCGCTCACGGTCGTAGCTCGATGAAGCCGGCGGCCCCGAAGTCACCATCGAACGCGAACGCCTCCCCGACACCGAGCCGACGCATCAGCGCGAAGCTCGTCACGTCTCGTCGATCACGGAGGGCCACCCAAAAGGACGTACCGACGAAGATCATCTGTAGACGACCTCATCGATATCAGCCGGCTCAAACGAGTCCGCTCCGGCCGTCTTCCAGAGCGGTTCCTCATCGAGCGGCGGGAGGGGCACAAGCGCATGGCGAACATGACGCCTGATCAGCGCCGCCTTGGACGTCCCTTCGCGTAACGCCTGAGCGCCCAGCGCCTCGTCAAGGTCCTCCTCGATCATGATCTGGAGTCGCTTCATCGCCCGACGATACGACAAGTTGTCCAGTGCGTCCGATCACGCGCGCCACGCTCGTGATGCTTCGAGGCGTTTCGTGGCGGACGAGACGTATGATTGATGTCCCATGGGTCAGCCGCAGGAGCTCTCCGTATGACCATCGTCGCTACAAAGCCGCATCCGATCTTCCTCGCCGGCCGCTGGGTCGAATCGCCGGACATCCTCACGATCGCCAACCCGGCCAACGCCGCGGAGCCGGCCGGCGCCACCTACAACGCGACACCGGAACAATACGAGGAAGCGGTGCAGGCGGCCGTCGCCGCATTCGAGGTCACCCGCAAGCTCCCGGCGTATGAGCGCGGGCGAATCCTGCGCGACATCAGCGGCGGCATCAAGGCGCGACGGGAGGAGCTGGGTCGGCTCATCGCCCTGGAGGCCGGCAAGCCGATCCGCGACGCGCTGGCCGAGGTCGATCGTGCGGTCCTGACGTTCCGCCTGGGTGCCGAGGAGGCCGAGCGGATGACCGGGGAGCTCATTCCGCTCGACCTGCTGCCGAGCAGCAAGGATCGGGTGGGCATCACCCGTCGTTTCCCGATCGGCCCGATCGCGGCGATCTCCCCGTTCAACTTCCCGCTGAACCTGGCGGCCCACAAGCTCGCTCCGGCCATCGCGACCGGCAACCCGATCGTGCTCAAGCCGCCGTCCAAGGACCCGCTCACGATGCTGACCGTCGCAGAGATCATCGAGGCCGCCGGCGCGCCGGCAGGCTCGGTATCCATCCTGCCGATGACCCGTGAACTCGGTGACCGGATGGTCGCGGACGATCGATTCAAGCTCCTGACGTTCACCGGGAGCCCATCAGTCGGATGGCGGATGAAGGAGCGGGCGGGGAAGAAGAAAGTCGTGCTGGAGCTCGGGGGAAATGCGGCGGTCATCGTCGATTCGAGCGCCGATATCGATTGGGCGGTCAGGCGCACGCTGATCGGCGCCTTCGCCTACGCCGGGCAGGTGTGCATCAGCGTCCAGCGCATGTTCATCCATGAAGCCGTCTGGGACGCGTTCATGGACAGATTCCTCGAGGGGGTCAAGGCCATCAAGCTTGGCGACCCGCTCGACCCGACGACGGACGTCGGCCCGATGGTCGATGAGCACCAGGCCAGCCGGACGCAGCGCTGGGTGGATGAGGCGGTCGCGATGGGCGGTCGGGTCCTCGCGGGGGGACGGGCGGATGGCACCTTCTTCCCGCCGACGGTCCTCGCCGATGTGCCCGTGACCGCCCAGGTCTGCAGCAACGAGGCGTTCGCGCCG
>JANOIS010000495.1:0-3408 GCA_031407755.1 Chloroflexota bacterium
TCCGTCCAGCCGAGTTCCGCCAGGTGGTAGGCGATGGATGTCCCGCCGACTCCACCACCGATGATCACCGCGCGGGCGTGTTCTGACATCGACCGTAGCGTATCGGGTCGATGGCATGGCGCGCGGCCCGTATCGCTGACCGCACCGGCCGCTGATTCGCGGGCGCCGCGGTCAGTCGCCCGCGACCTCGCGCAGGGCGCGCTCGAAGCGCGGTTCGGCGGCATTTGCGAGCAGCCGCTCGAACCGGCTCGAGGCATAGCCGACGAAGTCCACGTCGAGCGAGCTGACCCCCTGCTGCAGGACGCCCCACATCGCCTCGCGGAAGTCGGACACGACGCGCATCAGGGTCAAGCGGGCAAGGCGAGCCGGGCGCACTTCCCCGTCGTACGCGGCCAGGACGAGGCGGTCCTCCTCCGGCGTCAGCTCGTGGTTGATGCTGAAATTGCCGAGGTCGAAGAACGGATCGCCCATCCCCGCGTACTCCCAGTCGATGATCCGGATGCGCACCCCGTCATCGATGAAGTTGGCGTTGAGCAGATCGTTGTGACACGGCCGAAGCTCGAGCGGGTCGGACAGGAAGGCAAGCTCGATTCGTCGGCCGATCGCGGCAGCCCTGTCGTACTCGGCCGGGATCGGCACGCCCCGGGCGATCGCCAGCGCCCGGTACGCCTCGCAGATCCGGAGGGGAACGAACAACCCCGGGATCGCCGGCCCGTCGTGGATGCGGCGGAGCGAATCCGCCACGCGCCGGAGGGTCTCGGGTCGACGAACCGCCTCGTCGGAGACCGGCGACCCGACGATGAACCGCGTGACCAGGTAGCCCTCCGGCCGAATGAATGCGGTCACCTCCGGCCCGACCCCGACACCGGCGGCGGCGACCGTGGCAGCGTGCTCCACCTCGCGACTGATCCCAAGCAGGTATGTGTCGTTGCCGGCCAGCCGAATGACCCAGCGCTCGGTCGTTCCGGCGGCGTCCACCCGGAAGTTCCGGTTGGTGATGCCGCCGGACAGGGCAGTCAGGGTCAGCTCGCGTCCGGCGAGCTCGGGCACCTTCTGCATCGCCCGAACCAGCTCGTCGTAGAGCTCCCCGCGAAGTGGCTGGTCGTCGGTCACGAGCCGCGAGTCCTCCGAGCATCGGGTGGGTGGTACGTGCGACGGCGCGGCGATCGCTCGCCGCGCCGTATCAGTCGCGTAGGTCGCTCGGCCGTCAGCCGATGACCGACTCTCCTGTGGCCATATCGATCTCGACGGCATCGGCCTTCCGGCCCTGGCCCGTGGCCAGGTAATACGCGGCGCCGGCGATCAGGACAAGCCCGACCAGCGCCTCAAAGACCGGGATGGCCGGCAGGCCCTCCAGGACTGCCCCGTTCCAGGTCAGGAACGTATTGATGAACGGATTGGTCAGCGCCCGGAGGTCGTTCCCCAGGATGCCAAACACCTCCGGCCAGACCCACAGGCCGATGTTGACGACCATCAGCCCGCCCCAGAGGATGGCCATCACGTTGATCACCAGGCCCCAGCGCTTGAGCGAAAAGAACGCGGCCGTCTGCGGCCACCCGCGGCCTCGGGCGATCAGGACGCCCACATTGCACAGGAGGTAGCTCAGATAGATCATTCCCGTCGCGGCGATGGCGATCGTCGCCGCGCCGAGCGGGCCAGTCAGGACAATCGGTACCGCCGCCAGCACGCCGACTGCGACCGCGGCATAGGACGGGGTCCGGAACGTCGGGCTCACATGCGCCCATACGGCTCCGAACGGCATCCGGCGGTCGCGCCCCATGGAGAACATGAGCCGCGTTGTCGCGCCCTGGATTGCCAACGTGCACACGTACACGGACGCCAGGATGACGAACAGGTATAGCTCGCCGAATGTGATGCCGGCGAGGATCTCCTGTGTCAGGTTCTCGCGGAGCGTCGTCGCGATCGGAAAGCCGAAGGCCTGGCCCTCGGCGATGGCGGCCCCCATGTCCTTGAAGGACAGGATGATCGCCAGGAGGAAGACCGCTCCGATGATCCCGGACAACCAGATCGCCGACAACACGCCCCTGGGCGCCTGGCGTCCAGCATCCAGTGTCTCCTCGCCGAAGGTGCCCGCGGTATCGAAGCCATAGACCACGAACAGGGCGATGAACATGCCGATCAGGAAGACCGGGAAGTATTGGCCGCCCGCCTGTGACTCCAACCCGAACGTTTCGAACAGGACGGATGGGCTCTGGTTGTTCGCAAAGAACAGCAGGATCAGGGCGAAGACGAGCATCCCGAGGATCTCGGTCGCCACGCCGATGTTGTTGATGATCGACAGGAGCTTCACGCCAAACGCATTGATGGCGGTCGTGCTGACCAGCGTGACGAGGGCGACGAACGCATACATCGTCGTGATGCCGGTCGGGTCTGGCGAATCCAGGAACCCTTCAGTCCCATTGATGCCGGCGACGACGAGGGGCACCGTGACCGCGACGGCGGTCGTGGTCAGGACACCAGCCCAGAAATAGATCCACCCGGTGAACCAGCCAAGCGTCTTGTGCGAGAGCCGTTTCGACCACTGGTAGATGGACCCCGCGACGGGGAAGTGGCTCGCGAGCTCGGCGAAGTTCAGCGCGACGAAGGTCTGGCCGATGATGACGATCGGCCATGCCCAGAAGAAGGCCGGACCGGCGACGCCGATGGCCAGCGCGAACACCGTGAACGTGCCCGTTGACACGCTGATGTAGCTGAACGCCACGGCGAAGTTGGACAGGAACCCGAGCGATCGCTTCAGCTCTGGTTTGATGCCCAACGAGCGTAGATGCTCGTCATCGCGCGCCGCGACGTCCTGGGGACTATCAGATCCCGCCACGTTCTCTCCTCCTACCCTCAGCACCACGGGTGCCAGACTGACTACCGGGGAGTGACGCGAGTCACTTGGGCCTGTCCGTCGAGGATCCCTCGGTCCGACGACGGGCATTCGCGGGAGGATAGCACCGCGTGGCGGGCCGTCAACGACGTATCTCGCGCGTGTCGAAGGACAGCGATTCCGTCCGAGCTAAGGGGACAGCGACTTTGTCAGCCTCCGGTCCATGGAACCGAAGGACAGACCGAACCACGCCACGGCCATCGCCTCGAGGGCCGACGGCCGAGCCGACGGCGCGACGACTGCGCGGCGACGGCGCGGCGACGGCGCGGCGACGGCGCGGCGACTGCGTGGCGACTGCGCGTGGCATCGGCGACTGCGCGTGGCATCGGCGACTGCGTGGCATCCGACGCGTGGTCGGCGTTGGCCAGGGCACGGGCTGGCGATGTGGGTATCGCTGGTACCGATAGCTTCTGGGGATGCGTCCCCATAGCGGACCGCCGCGGACCCCGGCGGCTGGCTCCCGGAGCGATCCCACGCTCAAGGAGCTCTCGACGCGAGACCGATTGCCGGTCAAC
>JANOIS010000512.1:0-4864 GCA_031407755.1 Chloroflexota bacterium
CGCGCGATTCGCCGCGCGGCATCGCCATCGGGTCGGTCGGTGCCTCATCGGGCTGGTAGATCAGCCGCTCCGTCCCATCGACGCGGAGGACTCCAGCGCGCAGGACGTCGACAAGCGGTCTCTTGCGAATGTGCTCGATCACGAGCCCGAGCAAGTTGTAGTTGGTGTCCGCGTAGTCGAAGGCGACGCCGATGGGACGGCGAACCGGGCCAACGAGCGCGAGGATCTCGGCCGTGGTCCAGACCCGACTCCGGTCCGCCGCGAACTGCTCCTCCATGGCGCCGTACCAGTCCGGGATTCCGGAGTGATGGCTCAGGAGCTGGCGGATCGTCGCTCCGTTGGTGTCGAAGGTGAAGGTAGCAGGGAGGTACTCGGTGGCGGGTGCGTCGAGCGCGACCTCTCCCGCCTCCACCAGCTGCATAACCTGTGCCGCGACGATCGACTTGGTGACGCTGGCGATGCCGAATTGGCTGTCGACCGAGAGGTCGTGGACGCCGTCCGCCTTGCCGGAGGCCCCGCTCCATATTCCATCGGGAGTTATCACGGTGGCTGCAATCCCCCCTCCACCGGCCATGTCGGCCAAGGCGGCCAGGAACTTCGCTGCCACGGCTTCTGGGACGGGGTCGTTGCCGAGGGCCGCGAAGGCCCCGGTCGGGAAACGCGTCGGGGCAACCGACGGCTGAGCGGAGGCCGAAGGATTTGTGGCGCCCGGCGTCGTGGCCGGGCTTGGCGATGCTGTCGACCCGGAGCCCCCGCAACCGGAGACGATCCCGATCACGAGTGAGGTAACCAGGAAGCGGTTCATTGGCGTTCTCCCTGCGCGCGAAGCTCCACCCAGGAGCGACGGCGGAGCTGATGCTCTCGCCGGCATCTCTTCTGGGGCATCCGGATCAGGTCCGGATCGACCTCAGGGTCTGCGATACAACGGGGTCTACGGCGAGGCAGTCGGCGTGGGATTCGCAATCTCGATCGAAGCCACGATGGCGTTCAGCTCCGCAATGTCCGCCGATGTCCCGTCGCCGGGGTTGGGCACGAAAAGGAGGCGGCCCCCAGGGGTATCCGCGACATACGCGGTTGCGACGTGCTCGCCGCGTATTTCTCTGAGGTCGGTTTGCTCGTCCGCATCCTGCCAGATATACAGGCCCCCGGTCGTACACAGCTCATGCGCGAGGTTCAGGCCCGCGGGGGCTGAAATCTCGAGTCGCTTTCCAGGAAGTCCGCCGACCACCGCGTCAACGGGGTCCGCGATCTCCGAGTTCTCCTGGGCCTCCAGCGCCGCGATCAGGTCGGCGGTCGTCGGGCCGATTTCCTCCTGGGTGCCCGCGGCTCGGCACGCATCGGCGAAGACGCGGATATCGGCGGGGAACGTGACGAGCGCCACTTCGCTCGGTTGGTTCCAGTTCTTGGCGAGGACCGTGCCGGCCCTGCTGACCCAGCCCGGGGGCACCGTGACGAAGAAAGTCGGGCCGCTGCCCATCTCGTATGTGCCTACGATCGGGCCATTCCCTGGAAGGCGGGGGACCTTGGTTGGCTCGGGCGTGGCGATTGGGGATGGCTGCCCGCCGGGCCCACCCGTGCGTGGGAGCAGGTTGTAGCTGACGACGACGACGAGCACGGCTGCGGCCGCGACCGCCGCCTGGGCGAACTTGTTCATGTGGGCGAACCTCCACGCCGGCCACCAGGAGCGGCGCTGTGGCGTCGCGTCCACCTCGTCGAGGGCGCGCAGGAGCACGCGTTCGGCGTTCTCGTGCGAGTCCTCGCGAAGCCACGACATGACGGTGCGCGTGCCGGGATCGCGTTCAGTGGTCATCGGGTTGCCTCCGCTGCCGCCGGACGCGCGTCGGCATCGAGTGCCGCCCGCATGCCGCGCATCGCGTGATGAAGTCGGGAATAGACGGTGCCGAGCGGGATCTCCAGGATCTGGGCGACTCGCTCGAGCGGGATGTCCGCGTAGTGATGCAGGACCAGCACGGTCCGGTGGTCCAGCGACAATCGTCGGATGGCCGTTTCGAGCTCGTCCCGCTGGATGACCGCGTCGAACCCGCCTGACTCCGACGGCTCGTCAGCCGGCAGGATCCGAAGGTTCGGTGACCAGGCTCGCGTCCGGCGTCCCTCGGCGTAGCAGGCACGCACGAGCAGCCGGTACGACCAGGCGTCGAATCGCGCCGGGTCGCGGAGCCCTGGAAGGTCCCGCCAGATGGCGACCAGCGCCTGCTGCGTCGCGTCCTCGGCGAGATCGATATTGCGCAGGATCCTGCGCGACACGGCGAGGAATCTCGTCGCGATCTCGGCGGCGACCAGCCCGAAGGCTTCCCTGTCGCCGTGCTGGGCCCGCTTCACGAGTTCGGTGTCCACGCCCCTCATCCGCAACATGGCGACGGTTGCGTCCGACGCCTTCGTAGGGTATGGGTCTGCGACGCGTGGGGGCCTTCAAAGTTCGATCGCCCCTCTTTGGATTCGATCGCCCTTCTGACGCTCCTGCTCGTGGTGGCGACCGTTGTGGCCACGTACCTGAGCACGGATCAGGCCCGCGTTACCGGCACGGACTGGCGCTCGCGCTGCCGGACAAGGTTGCTATGGCGCGCCCGACAGGACTCGAACCTGCGACCTTTGGGTCCGGAACCCAACGCTCTATCCACTGAGCTACAGGCGCGCGATCGGCGCAGTCCGCGAATGAATGATCCACGGGCCGCGACCGACCGAGATGATACCCGGTCGGACCATGACGCCTCCCCGCCGCCGCCACTACGATGCACGCCATGAACCTTGCCGCGTACCCACGGATCCCGCTGTTGTTCGGCCCATCGCCGGTACATCGACTTGATCGATTGACCGCGCATCTCGGCGGTCGGGTCGAGATCTGGGCCAAGCGCGAGGACTGCAACTCAGGCCTCGCCTTTGGTGGCAACAAGACGCGCAAGCTCGAGTACCTCGCGGCGGACGCGCTCGCGCGGGGATGCGACACGTTGGTCTCGATCGGTGGCGTTCAGTCGAACCACACACGCCAGGTGGCGGCGGTCGCGGCCCATCTCGGGCTTGGCTGTGTGCTCGTGCAGGAACACTGGGTGGACTGGGATGAGCCGGGCTACGACCGGGTCGGCAACATCCTGCTGTCGCGGATCATGGGCGCCGATATCCGGCTGTCCGACGCCGGCTTCGACATCGGGGTCCGCGCCAGCTGGGAGGCTGCGCTCGCCTCGGTCGAGGCGGCCGGTGGGAAGCCGTACGCCATCCCCGCGGGCGCATCCGATCACCCGCTCGGGGGGCTCGGGTTTGCTCGATGGGCGGAGGAGGTCGCCCAGCAGGAGGCGGATCTCGACGTCTTCTTCGACACGGTCATCGTTTGTTCCGTGACCGGCTCGACGCAGGCGGGGATGATCGCGGGGTTCGCGCTGCAGGACCGCGAGCGGGCGGTGATCGGCATCGATGCCTCGGCGACGGTCGAGCGGACGCGCGACCAGATCACGCGGATCGCGCGGGCGACCGCTGTTGCCATCGGCCTCGAGCGCGAACTTGCCGACGACGAGATCGTCCTGCTCGATGGGTGGCATGCCGGCACATACGGCCTCGCGGATGCCAGGACGATCGAGGCGATTCGGCTGTGCGCGCGGCTGGAAGGTGTCTTGACCGACCCGGTCTACGAAGGTAAATCGATGGCGGCCCTGATCGACCTCGTTCGCGACGGGCGTATCCGCCCTGGATCGCGCGTCCTGTACGCCCATCTTGGAGGACAACCCGCGCTCGACGGGTACGCCAGCCTCTTCGACTCTTGAGGACAAAGTACGAGGCGGCCCCCGAAGGAGCCGCCTCGATGCTGTCCCGGTGAAGGAGTCCGCCGAAACGGACACTTCTGCCACGCGCCAAAGGCATCTATCACGTCGGCTGAACCGACTACCCTGACCCTACCTACCCATGACCTTGACGCTGGGGCAGCTTTGGCTGACTTAACAGCCCCCATATCCTACCTCATGAGGGGCTGTTTTCCAAGGGGTTTTGGCAGGCTTCGCGGTATAAATTCCTTAACCTTCGTGCGGCGCGCGGGCGATCCGGGGTTGCAAACTCCTTGCAGGACCAGAAACGGTAGCGATCGATAGCTGTCGATGACCCGGTAACGTTGCGGCGTTCCAGGCGGCACGGGCGGCCGCCGACGTTCGGTACTCGTAGTACCGCGTTTCGGATGAATGCCTCGTGGAGTCCCGCAGAATCGACAGGATGTTGTCGGTTCTGCGCCTGACCGAGCGTGGGTGTGCGGATTTCGGTACTGGGAGCACCGCGAGGGGCGCGCCTGGGATCAGTCCTCGTGGATCGTCACGGAGGTCATCGCCACGGGCTTGTCCGGCAGATCGCGGCTGTCGCGCGGGGCGGACACGATCTGATCGACGATGTCGAGGCCCTTGGTGACCTGGCCAAACAGGGTGTAGTTCTTGGGCAGCTTGCCGGTCAGATCGTCGGTGCAGATGAAGAACTGGCTGCCGTTGGTGTTCGGGCCGGAGTTGGCCATCGCCAGCGAACCACGCAGGTACTCGCCCTGGATCTTTTCGTCCTCGAACTTGTAGCCCGGACCGCCGGTCCCGACGCGACCGCGCTGAAGCTCGGCCTTCTTGCCGAACTGCCCGTCGCCCCCCTGGATGACGAAGCCCGGGATCACGCGGTGGAAGATGACGTCGTCGTAGAAACCCTTGGTCGCGAGATCGATGAAGTTCTTGGCGGCCCTGGGTGCACTCTCGTCAAACAGGTCGATCTCGATGTCGCCGATCTCGGTGGTGATGGTGGCACGGGTCATGGGCGGTCTCCTTTATCGGGTGAGGGGCGGGTCACGGGGCCGTAACGGTGACGTCGGTCATGGCGACCGGCTGCGTCGGGA
>JANOIS010000009.1:0-4498 GCA_031407755.1 Chloroflexota bacterium
GTCGCCGGTGGTCTTGACGAGTCGTCCCCGATGGCGATCGATCGCCGCCGAGGCCTTGCGATTGTGCTCTCCGACGAGGTCACGCCAGCGTGCGGCGCCAAGGTCTGAGGCGCGGCGGGTCGAATCGACGATGTCGGTGAAAACGATCGATGCCAGGATCCGTTCGTCCCGGGCGTCCCGCTGCTTCCCGTAGGTCCGCATCGCCTCGAAGTCGACCGAAACCCATGGCTCGTCCCCGACCACCCAGGCATCGTGTCCAGGTGGGATCTCGAAGACGTCGCCCGGACCGACCTCGAGTTCCGTGCCGTCGGGCATCTGGACGCGCAGGTGCCCTGAGAGCGTGACCCCCAGGTGATGGTATTGACATGTGTCTGTGCCGGCGATCGGTCGTACGTCCACCGACCAGCGCCAGCCCGGCTCGTAGGTCATCCGGCCGACGACGGTATCGTCAAGCTCGACGATTTCGATCCGACCGTTCGGAATCGTCCTCACGTCGCTTGGTTCACTGAATCGCTGTCGCTGGAGACGCATCTGGCCCTCCCTGGTCGTTCCTGGGCCCGGCAAGGAGACGTCAGCGTATCAGGTCAACGGTAGGGTTGATCCTCGACCGACCTCGCGCTAGCTGTTGATAGTACGGTCGGGCGCAACCCGTAGACTGGCCCGTGTGCACGTCCTCGCCCGTTTCAGGCCCGAGAGACCCGCAAGACTCCTGGCCCTGACCGGCGGGTTGTTCTGGATCGTCAAGATCGTGTTGATCTGGCAGAACGGCGGCACCAACAGGTTTGGCGGAACCGTCGGTCTCATGTTCATGATCGGTGCGGTCCTGCTGGCCGCTGCGACCGTGCTCTGGGCTTGGCGTGCGACGCGTGGTCGAACGTTCCTCATCCGCGCAGGACTGCTGCTCGGTGCACTCATCGTTCTATTCTTGGCGATCAACCTGCCGATCTTCGTCGGCCAAACCTTGTTTCCTGGTTCGTGGCTGGCGGACGAGTTCGGGGTGATTCTCGTGGCTGTAGCGGCGGTCATCGCGGCATCCGGGATGACCGGGCCAGGGACCATCAACAACCGAGCCTGAGCCGGCTCACAACGTGGATCAGCGCTGCCTACGCCGCGCTCCTCACCGTGGCGCTCATCCCGGTCTTCCCGGGAGGACCGTCGAGACCTTCAGCGTCGCCGCCGATCTCGGCCAGCCGATCCCACGCGTATGCGTGCTGCATCAACTCGGCCGCCCTCTGGCTTGTTCCCGAGGTCGAAGGCACCTGATCGTGCGCGGTCTTTCGGGCCGCCGGCGAGCGTGAGTGGGCGACCCAGGACGTTCGATTCGGGCGTAAGTAACGCGCAGTGCAGTCGCGGATGACTGCCGGGTGAGCGCTCGACGCTAAGGTTCGTCGTACCCGCCAAACCCCTCTTGCCGGCACCGCCGGCGACCCACCCCGCCGCGTACATGACCCGCCGCGCAAGACCCGCCGTCGAACGCAGGGTCGGAACCGGAGCATCCGGCCGACCGGGAAGGAGATCGGACCATGAACAAGGTCCTGCTCACCGGGCGCCTCACGCGCGACCCGGAGATGCGCAGCCTCGCATCCGGAAAGAACGTCACGACGTTCACCGTCGCGAGCAACGAATTCATCGGCGGTGGCCGCGAGAAGGCGGAGTACCACCCCGTCGTCACCTGGGACCGCCTGGCGGAGATCGCCGGCACCTATCTCGGCAAGGGCCAGCAGGTCGCCATCGAGGGCCGTCTGCAGACCCGATCGTGGGACGACGATCTCGGCAAACGGCATTGGAAGACGGAGGTCGTGGCGTCCCACGTCGAGATGCTGTCGGGCCGTCGGAAGAAGGACTACGAGGCCCAGCAGGCGGCCGATTCGCTCGTCGCCCAGGCCGAGCACTTCGGCGACGTCCCCCCCAGTGACCCGATCCCCGAGTCCGGAGGGGCGTTTGCCCTTGACGGCCCGGCCGACGATGACGAGGAGGGCGCCGAAGCGGCTGCCTGACCTGATCCGAACATTCCGCGGCGACGGTGCGTTTCCCCCTCTCGCGCCGTCGCCGCACCATGACCACGGTCGGGCGCGAAGTCACCCGGCGAATGTCCCGCTACGGGACTGGCGGGAGCGCCCGCGGGTGCTGGCCAGGGGCGTGTCGGTCGGCTGCGTGGCACGGAGCGATCGTCGAAGTTCGCGCTAAACCTCGCCCGCGGCCGCCTGGACCGCCGCCAGCAAGGTGGCGGCGCCGTCACGGTCCGGGTACGAACTCTGCGTCCCAGGACGGGTCACGCTGTCCGAGGCGGCGGCACATCCCAGACGCGCGGATGCCTCCGCCGTCCAGCCGAGCCCAAGACCCACCGCGAATGCTCCGACGAAGGCGTCGCCCGCCCCCGTGGTATCGACCGCGCGAACTGCCGGCGCCGCGACCCGGACCAGCGATCCGCCCGGGACCACCAACGCCACCCCGCGCTCGCCAAGGGTGACCGCCACGGCGACCCCAACCCGCACAGCGAACGCCGTGATCTGGGCCGCCTCGGTATCGCGGTCGCCACTCAAGGTCGCACCGGCGATGAGGGCGAATTCGGTCTCGTTGGGAACGAGCCAATCCGTCACGGTCAGCAGTGCCGGAACCACGGGCGCCGCTGGTGCCGGATTGAGGATCGTGACGGCCCCGACACCACGGGCCGCCGCAAACCCGGCCGTCGTCACCGCCTGGGGGATCTCGAACTGACCGATCACGACCGCCGGCCGAAGCCGCTCGACGGCCTCGACGGCGAGCTCCGGCGACACCGCGAGGTTGGCGCCCGGGATGATGATGATCCGGTTCGACCCCTCGCCATCGACCCAGATCGGAGCGACGCCGGATGATCCCGGCACCCGCCGCACAAACTGGGTGTCGATGCCCTCGGCCGCGAAGTTCTCGAGATAGGCCGACCCATGCGCGTCATCGCCAAGGGCATTGACCATCGCCACGCGCGCCCCAAAGCGGGCCGCGGCGACCGCCTGATTGGCCCCCTTTCCGCCGAACCCTTGCCGATAGCTCGTGCCGACCACGGTCTCGCCGGCCCCGGGCAGCCGCTCGGCATAAGCGACGAGATCGATCATCGTGCTGCCGACCACGACGATGCCCGGACGCTGGATCATCGATCACCTCGATACGAACTCACATCCGCGCCAGCGAACGCAAACCTGCGATCACCATGCCGACGAACACCACGGCCGCCAGCATGATCACCGCCAGCATGACCGACGGCGGAAGGTCCAGGGCGACCGTGAGCTCGGCACTCCAGTTCGTCAGACCGAGCGCAACGCCAACGACACCCGCGACCAGCCCCGCGATGGCGACACCGGCGTCCGCCCACCCAGCGCGGATCCGGCGGTATGACGTGCGCCCACCGCTCGAACCGAACCCGCGCGACTCCAGACCGATGGCCAGACGCTGCATGCGCTCGAACGCTCCGACGAACACGGGCACGAACGACGGGATGATCGACCCAAAGCCCGCGCTGCGCATCCCGCGCGACCGTTGGGCCGCTAGCACGGTGACGACCTCGCGCTGGAGGACTGGAACAAGCTGCAGGGTCATCGCCAGCATGAAGTTGAGGACATACGGCACGCGCAGTCTGGCCAGGGCGGCGAACAGGTCAGATGGGTGGGTGGACAGCACGACCGCCAGGCCGACGATCTCGGCTGCCAACACACGTGCCGCGAGCGACAGGCCATGGGTCATCCCCTCGGCATACAGGGACAACGGACCGAGAGCGGTGGCCGGCGCGCAACCGCCACGGCAGGCCACCGGGGCGATGGTCTGGATCACGATCATGGAGGCGATGATCGGCGCGAAGACCAGCAGGACCCGCGCGATCTCCCTCATGATCCCGGCAGAGGCCGCAACGCCGATCCCAAGCACCGCCATCGCGAACAGTGGCACGGGGTGATACGTCGCGAAACAGAACGCGATGACAGCGACCAGCCAGACGAGCTTCGCCCGCGGGTCGAGTCGGTGCAACCATGATGCCCCGCGGGGGTGACCGACGGCCGGGCCGGCGCGCGGCGTCACGACGGTCCCTCTCGCGCCGGTTCGACCGCGAGTTCGACCGCGAGTTCCGCGACCGACAGAGCCGCCGGTCGCCCGGCCCTGCCCGGCAGCTCAAGCGACAGCCGGGCGATCTGGGGCGGGGCCAGGCGTGCAGCGGCCATCGATCCCCGATCGGAGAACACCTCCCGCGGCGTGCCGTCGTCGATGAGACGCCCATCACGGAGCACGAGCATGCGATCCGCGATCGAGGCGACAAGCGGCATGTCGTGGGTCACGCACACGACGGTCGTTCCGGTGTCGCGGACCGCCCTGATCCGTCGGACGATGACCTCCCAGGTGCGGTGATCCTGGCCGGTGGTCGGTTCATCCAGGACCAGGACGCGCGGTTGCATCGCCACGACGGACGCGATGCTCAGCAACTTCCGAAGCGGGAAGCTCAGGTGGTACGGATGACGACCCAGCAGATGGGTCA
>JANOIS010000029.1:0-3773 GCA_031407755.1 Chloroflexota bacterium
AGCAGCGGATCGGACTCGGCGATGTCCACCGCGATCGCGGGGTCGTCCGGCGCGCGGACGGATTCAGAGGCCGGTTCCGTGGCTTGGGTCGTCCGCGGCTCAGGGACATCGTCATGACGTCCTAGCAGGCGGCGGATCGGACGAGTCAGTTCGGTCATGTCGGTCCTCATACTGGGGGGCGGTCGTTCGGGAATCGTTACGGCGTTGTCGGCCGGGGCCGGCGGATCCAGACACTGATTCTGCTCGGGCGGAGCGCGGTATCCACGGTCCCCGCGATGTCGCCGCTCAGCGAGACGAGGTCCATCTGATCGCGGAGGCGCTCGGCGAAGTCGATCGCCGTTCGCTCAGCGTCGTAGCGCGCCCGGTTGAAGCGGTGGTCGACCGTCGTCTGGATCCGCCGCCGGAGCGGCTGGAACAGGGCGGCAGCAAGGAGCGTGGAGCCCGCGACCGCCAGGGTCTCGCCCTGGGTCACGCCGCCGAGCACACCCTGGAGCAGGAGGACCGCCCCGGCGTAGACCGCGACCAACAGCCCGCTGAGCACGGCCCACGAGAGCCCGCGGCTGATCAGCCGGTCGATCTCGTACAGCCGATGGCGCGTGACGGCGATCCACACGGCGACCGGCACGAGGATGACGCCGGGGAAGGCGAGGACGAACCAGCCGGGTCCGCCGCCCACGATCGAGAGCGTGAGCGGGACCGCCGCCAAGAGGACCGCCGCGACCAACCAGCGCAGCTGTTGCCGCTCGAGTCCCGAACCGCGTCGGTATCGCGTGACGACGGCTGCCACGCCAAGGGCGGAGATCAGGACGCTGCCGATCACATTCAGCGGGCCGGCGAGACCCGTGAGCCAGCCTGGGAGGATGTCGACGCCCAACGGGTTCATCGAAGCCGAATTCTCGAAGATCCTTCCCGGCTTGACGGCGACGAGGATCGCCGCGGTCGCCAGCGCGCCAAGCGCGAGTCCGCTCGGCCAGCGCCACCTCGCTGACGGAACGCGTCCGTCCGGGAACGCCAGGGCCACGACCGGAAGGATCAGCGAGAACGCGAACGCGTACGACACCGGCCCGATGAGGAACAGGGCGTTCGCAACCGGGTCGAGCGGGTCGCGCAGGGCGAGGCTGCCCCCGACCGCATAGCCGAACGGCACGGCCGCGATGGTTACGCCCGCGGCGAGCAGGATCGCCCCCATCCGACCGCCACCGCGGCGCGACGCCAGGAGCAAGCCGACGGTCGCGTTGGCAAGGGTCACGATGAGGAGTCCAGCCATGGCGGCGTAAGCGACGATCCACCAACCCTGGTCGAGGCTCAGCTGCTGCTCGGCCGGCACCGCCTCCATCATCGAATCCATGAACTCGCCCTCTGCGATCACCCAGGCCCACGCCGTCGTCATCGATACGGCGAGCAGCCAGGCGAGCACGGCGAGGATGCGGCGCGTCATGCTGCGCCTCGTCGCCGTGGCCGGCCATCCCGATTCGCCGGCCACCCTGTTGGTCACGGCCAGCCGGCTCACGTCGGTGCGACCGCCGCCCGATCGATGAACGCGAAGTATCCCCATGCGGTCGCGAAGACGACTTCCACCACCACAAGCAGCCATGACTGTGTCCCCGCGAGGCCGTCCATCACTCCAGCCACGGTCACGACCACGCTGAGCGCCCAGCTCACGAGGTTGCCCAGCGCGATCGCGCGCTGGGCGGTGTTGTCCAGGACGTTCCTGCCGAACCATACGACCGACGCGTAGCCAAGGTATGCCGCGCCGAGCATGCGTGTCTGCGAAATGCCTACCTCATCAAGCGCGACGCCGAACACCGCCGCACTCTGAGCCGGCGCAAGCAGCGCCGCGAAGCCGCTGACGACCGAGACTCCGGCCGCCACGCTCATGAACGTCTGCCTGTTCATCGTCGTCCTCCTCCTGCGCTGGCCTCTGACGAGGCACTGGATCTCAGGCCTCAGGGTGGCGGGCGGTCGTCCTGCAATCGTTACGGCCCCATGGGGCGGGATACGTCGCGCCTGGGTGCTCGCAGCCAGACGCCGGTCTTGCTGGGGCGTAGCGCGGTATCGACGACACCGGCGATGTCACCACTGAGCGAGGCAAGATCGACCTGATCACGGAGCCGCTCGGCGAATGCCGCAGCCATTCGGTCGCCGTCGTAGCGAGCGCGGTCGAAGCGGCGATCGACCGCCGTCTGCACGCGGCGCCGGACGGGCTGGAAGAGCGCGAACGCCACGAGCGTGGACGCGGCCACGGCGAGCGTCTGGCCCTGGGTGACACCGGCCAGCAGTGTCTGGAGCGCGAGGACCCCGCCCACGAAGATGGTGGCAAGCACGCCCGACACGAGCGCCCATCCGATCGTGCGGCTGATCAGTCGATCGATCTCGTACAGCCGGTATCGAAGCACCGCAATCCCGATCGCTACTGGCACGGTTGGGAAGGCCACCATCGCGGGGGTCCACGCGAGCCCGTCCCCGGAACCGGGCACGAGCGTCGCGATGACGAACCCGCTGACCACGGCCGACATGAGGACGGCAAAGGAGGCCGCGATCCAGCGTAGCTGCTGGCGCTCCGTCCCGGTCGCTCGCCTGGCCCGGACGACAAGCGAGATCGACCCGGCGATCATGACGAGCAACACGGGAACGATGACGGTGGCGTAGTTGATCAGCAGCCAGATCGGGAGGTCCGGCAGGAGGGCCGCTGGGTTCCGGACCAGCTCGGCCTTCGGATACCCAGCGAAGATCTCGGGCACGACGTAGGCCATTGCGGCGAAGACAAGAGAAACTCCCAGCCCCACCCGACCGAGTCGACCCCACCGTCCCACCGGTAGCCGGCCGGACGGGAAGACCATCACCAGGACCGCGAAGAGGAAGAACGAGGTCGTCGGCAGCCCGGTGTGGATGACCGCGAAGAGGGCGATGGGGTGAGCGACGCTCCCATCGGCAAACTCCTGGGGCGTTCCCGTGACGGGCACCGAGATCAGCGCGAAGCACAGGGCCACGCCGAGGAGGATCCAGCCGATCGAGGTCTGCGGCCGGCGGATGACCAGGACCGCGCCCATCGCGGCATAGGGCAGCGGCAGGAGGCCGCCGAGCCCGAAGGGGCTCATCGTCGAGAGGATCGTCGCGCCAAACACGAGCCCGATGATCGCGAGCCGCGCGGCCAACCCGAGCACTCGCGTCACCGGCCCGGGATCCGCAGGGAGGGGCGGAGCCAGACGCCGACCGAGCTCGGCGCCAGGGCCTGGTCAACGACGGCGCCGAGCCCGCCGCCGAGTCGCTCGAGGTCGAACTCGTTTCGAAGACCCGCAGCAAAACCCTCGACAGTCCGCTGCCCGTCGTAGCGTGCCCGGTCGAAGCGCCGGTCGACGGCCGACTGAACCCGGCGCCGAACTGGCTGGAAGACCGCGAACGCGACGAGCGTGGAGGCCGCCACGGCCAGCGTCTGGCCCTGGGTGAGCCCGGCCAGGACCGCCTGCATGGCAACGACGGCTCCCGCGAACGCACTCACCAGCACGCCGCTGATCACTGCCCATGACAGCGTCCGCGAGATGAGCCGGTCGATGTCGTACAGCCGGTAGCGCAGGATCGCCACGCCAACGGCGATCGGCGGAAGCGAGAAGGTCCAGGGGGCAAGAACGTCAACGATCGTCTGGGTCGCGCCATCGACGACAGTGACCGTCATGAACACGCCGACGACAGCGTTCGACGCAACAAACCATTTGAGCTGCGCCCGCTCGACGCCCCTGGATCCTCGGACTCGCACGGTTACCGCTGCGAGCGCA
>JANOIS010000058.1:0-1593 GCA_031407755.1 Chloroflexota bacterium
ATTGACGTAGACCTCGACCGTCCCGCGGCCGCGGAGCGACAGGGCGATGCCATCGGGGATCGATTCGAACACGTAGCCATCGTCGCCGGCCGTCTCACCGACGGTGATCAGCGGGGTGACCGTGATGCCCGCCACGACCGATGTGAGCATCGCCGATTGGCTGGTCTTGACCCCACCTCCGGCCGCGGCCGCGGGCAGGACGCCGGCGGCGAGCAGGCCCACGGCTGCGAGGACGATGAGTCGGGGGCGTGGACGGCGTCGATGCGGTAGCGGCAACCTACTGGGAATCATGCGCATGAGAACCCTCCTCCGGTTCGATCAGGTGCGGTCTGATCTGCGAACTATGGTCCGTCGGTCCGATTCGCGCACCGACGGTCGAGCACGGATCGGGCAGGATGGTGCTCCGATGCACCACTTGCCAAACCCGCGACCCAGCCCGGACGCCCGACGAGACGGAGTCCGGCGTTCGCGGGTCAGACCGGGGTGGCCACCCAGGTCGGAAGTTCGCGGGCCAGGGTGGCGAGCGGCAGGGAGCCGTGACCAAGGAGTTGGACATGGAACTCGCGAAGGTCGAAGCGTGACCCATCGCGGTCCGAGATCTCGCGGCGCAGCGACTCGATCTGGCGCTGGCCAAGCTTGTACGTCAGGGCCTGGCCCGGCCAGCAGATGTAGCGGTCGGTCTCGATCAGCGCGTCCGTTTCGGACAGGCCGGCATCGTCGCGGAGGAAATCGATCGAGCGCTGACGCTCCCAGCGCAGAGCGTGGAGGCCGGTGTCCACGACCAGCCGGGCGGCGCGCCAGGCCTGCCCGTCGAGCATCCCGAAGCGCTCTGCCTCGGAGCGGTACAGCCCCATCTCGTCCGACAGCCGCTCGCTGTACAGCCCCCAGCCCTCGACGTACGCCCCACCGACCATCCGCGACCCGAGCCGGCGGAACGTGTTGAGGTGCTCGTTTTCCATCTCGAGCGTGATCTGAAAATGGTGCCCGGGAGCCGCCTCGTGGTACGTCGTCGAGGCGAGCCTGCTGTACTTGCGCGACGGCAGGTCGTAGCCGTTGGCGTAGTAGATCCCGTCGCGTGACCCGTCGGCGGCCGGCGGGTAGTAGTAGGCAAAGGGTGCGTCCCGCTCCTTGTACACCTCGACGGCACGGACCTCGAGCCCCGCCCTGGGGAGTCGCCCAAAGAAGCGAGGTGCCAAGTCCATCGCCCGCTCGATATCCTCACGCGCACGCTCGACGAGCTCATCCTTGGTCCCGGGCGTGTTGGCCGGATCTGCGTCGAGCGACGCGCGGTAGGCGGTGGTGTCGTCCCCGAATCCTTCGGCTCGCGCGATCTGGCGCCGCTCTGCCTCGATCGATTCGAGTTCCGCCAGACCGATCTCGTGGATCTCGAACGGCTCCATATCGAGCGTGGTCCAGCTGCGGATCGCGGTCCGGTAGATCTGCTCCCCGTTAGGTGCCGACCAGATGCCCGGCTCCTCGCGGCTGGCGTGGCGGTACTCCCCACGCAGAGCGTCAAGGAATCGGGCATCGGCCGGAAGGACGACATCGCGCACGATCTCGCGGATCCGCTCGCGGTCCCGATCGGAGGCGCCC